>CAZZAO010000131.1:0-9104 GCA_964652205.1 uncultured Anaerolineaceae bacterium
CGACTGAATAATCGCCCGCGGCGTGCGGAACTCGTGAGCAATCCGCTGCATCATGCGCGTTTTCAGCGTCCCCAGCTCCAGCTCTTTTTCCAGCCGTGCTTGCAGCTTTTCCCGTTCGAGCGTCAGCTCCTGCAAGCGATTGCGCTCGGTGATATCGCGCGAGATCGAAACCGCGCCGATATAGTTTGCCTGCTCATCGAACAGGAATTTAATGAGACTCTCAAGGCGAATGTAATGGCCGTCCCGGTGGAGCGCGCGCGCTTCGAGCATGATGAGCTGCGCTCCGCTGTGTCTCGCCCCTCGACCATCCGCGCTGACGCGCGCTCTATCATCAGGATGGATTAGCTCCATGCTGTCCCGCCCAAGCAGGAATTGAGGCTCGTAACCTAACTGCGTCCGGCACGATTCGCTGGCAAAGACCGTCATCCCTGTCGGGTCCTGCTGCATGACAATATCCTGAATATTGTCGGTGATAATCCGCAGGCGCTCCTCGCTCTGTCGGATGGCGTTTTCCATGCGTTTACGCTCGGTAATATCACGGATGATACCGAGCAGGCCAGTGGTCTGTCCGTTCGCATCGCGCAGGGGAATTTTTGTGGCAATGACAAATTCCGGCTCGCCACCGACAGCCGCATATCTGCGCTGGTCATCGGTGAATGGCTGGCCGCTGGCAAAAATAGCCTGATCCTCAGCGTGATAACCCGCTGCGATATCCGGCGGCCAGAAATCAAAGGCCGTCTTTCCAACCAGCTCTTCAGGTGAGGATTTTCCGACTGTACGGGCATAAGCGTCATTACAGATGAGGAAGCGACCGTCCATGCCCTTGAGGAAAATCTGTTCCGGCGTGTTGTCGATGACGGTACGGAGTAAGTCACGCTCCTGCTGCAAGCGGGCGAGCGCCTCATGAAGATCGGTGACATCGTTCATGGTCACGAGAGCGGCGTAGGGCAGCGTCTCATTGTCGGCCAGCAGCGGACGCGAACTGGTCGAAACCCAGCGCAGGGCGCGGTCGGGCGTGCGCATCCCGATGATGACGTTGGTCTGCGGCTCTCCAGTGCGGAGCGTCACCGCCAGAGGCAGGGTATCTGCCGGGAACGGCGTGCCGTCTTCATGGATCAGCGGCCAGGTCGGCTGCTGACTGTTGCGTTCAAGCAACGTCTCGGCGGGCAGGCCAATAATGCGCTCGGCTGCCGGGTTGATGGCCTGCACCTTTCCGTCCCGGCCCTGCAAAATCACGCCTTCGGACATGGTGTTAACCACCGAGCGATAGCGCGCCTCACTCTCGCGCAGGGCAGCCTGAGCAAGCACCTGTTCGGTGATATTGGTGACGCTGCCCAGATAGCCTGTCACCGTTCCCTGCTCATCGTAAAGCGGCGCGCCATTGCCAGATACCCAGACCGAGCTTCCATCCGGTCGCAGATAGCGAAAAACGACATTGGTGAAGGGGCTGCCGGTCTCCATCATCGTATCCCAGGCGCGCCGGGCCACGGTCAGGTCATCAGGATGAATTATCCCGTAATTGACATCCCGCAGGGCTTCTTCCAGCGAAACGCCCGTCATCTCACACCAGGCGGTATTGCAAAATACCCGCTCGCCGCTGACATCGGTCTGGATGATGCCGACCGGCACGAGATTGACCAGCGAATGAAACAGCGACTCGCTGGCGCGCAAGGCGCTTTCGCCGCGCCTGACCTGCGTCACATCGTGCGCCAGAATCATCCCGCCGATCAGGTTCCCGGCCTCGTCCCTGAGTGGGTCGGCATAGGCATGGTAGGTTCCTATCGGCAAGACCTGCTCGAAGTTGAACGACTCCCCCGCCAGAACCCGCTGCTGGAGCGGCATGAAAATATCGATCAGGTCAGGCGACAGGACTTCAACTGGCGACTTGCCAACCAGACTGCTGACGTGAGGAAGCAACTGCCGGACGAGCGGCCCTTCAGCAAACAGAAAGCGGCTGTCGAGGCCGAACAGGATGGCGCTGGTATTGGGCAGATGCTGGACAAGGCCCCGAACCATTTCAGGAATATCGATCCCTGTTTCAGCCATGACTCTCTCTCTCCCCCCCAACCCGGACTGGCTTACCGACGCGGCACGCGGGGAAGCACACTGCACAGGACTTCATAACTGACCGTGCCGAGGCGGACAGCGACATCATCAGCATGAATGCGCTGCTCGCCCTGCGCCCCTAGCAGCACGACCTCATCGCCGACGACCACATCGGCGATGTGCGTTACGTTGACGGCAGATTTCTCCATGCTGACGCGACCGACCAGCGGCGCGAACTGCCCGTGAATGAGGACATGGCCCCAGTTGGCCGGCGCGCGGCGAAAGCCATCCGCATAGCCGACCGGCAGAATGGCGATTCGTTCTTCGCCGCTGGTGTGGTAGGTGTGACCGTAGCCGACGCCATGATTCGGCGGCAGCGTCTTGACCTGAGCGACGGCGGTTTTCCACGCCAGCACCGGGCGAAAGTCTGCCGGGACGCGCACGGTTTCCGACGGCGACAGGCCATGCATCGCCAGCCCGACGCGCACCATATTGAAATGGGCCTCAGGGAAAGCCAGCGTCGCCGCCGAGTTGGCCGCGTGAATGTATTTCAGCTCGACGCCGGACGCGCGCAGCGGCTTGACGACGCTGCGAAAAACGCGAAGCTGCTCGTTGGTCAATTCCGGGTCGTCGTCCGCTGCGGCGAAATGGGTGTACAGCCCCTCGATCTCAACGCCGTCCATCTGCATCACATGGCGAAAGAAAGCCATCGCCTGCGCGGGCATGACGCCGAGCCGCCCCATGCCGGTATCGACCTTGATATGCGCGATCAGCCTGCCGCCCGCTTCGAGCGCGGCGCGATGATAGGCGCGCGCCAGATCGAGGTCATAGAGCGTGACGGCGATCCGGTGGCGCACCGCCTGACGAATTTCAGCGGGCGGGACGTAGCTCAGGATCAGGATCGGCGCTTCGATCCCGGCGTCGCGCAGCTCCATCGCCTCATAGATTGACGAGACCGCCAGATAGCCCGCGCCGTTGAGCAGCGCCGTTCGCGCGACAGCCACTGCGCCCGCGCCGTAAGCATCCGCCTTGACGACCGCCGTCAGCGTGACGTCGGCGCCGACCAGCCGCTTGAGGCCGCGCACGTTCGAGGCCAGCGCGTCAAGATCGACTTCGACCCAACTGGGCCGGGTCGACTCGGCAAACGTGATCGACGACTCTTCTCCGCCGCCCCGCTGCACCAGCCGCTGGCGGTCGGCGTCGTCGGCCAGCAGCGCCGCCACGACTGACTCCATGTGCGCCGACGCGCTGCCCTTGACCAGCACGATACCGTCCGGCATCAGCGTCACGTCATCGCGCAGGCGAGCGACGGTGTCGGCAGTGTTGAAGGTGACGTAAACTGAGCGCGCTTCCATCCCGGCGTCGAGCGCCGCCCGACCGGCCATCGCGGCGTCAGTCCCCTGGGTGACAAACAGCGCGGCCACCTGCGCGGCGTGCTGCCCGACCAGACGATGCCCTTTGTGCATCCGCGCGCCGAGGTTGTCCATATCGCCCATCACGAAGATGGCGCGGTGATGCGCGTCGGAGACTTCCCGCAGCCAGTCGAGCGCGGCCATCATTGTTTCCGGGTCGGCGCTGTAGGTGTCATCGACGATCAGCGAGCCGTTGACGCCGACCAGCGGATTCATCCGTCCCGGCAGCGGCGCTAACTCCTGAAGCGCGCGCAGCCCTTCCACCGGGGCGATGCCGTAATGCGTTCCGAGCGCCAGCGCCGCCAGCACGCAGTACAACTGATAGCGACCGAGCAGCGGCGTCCAGCGCCCGACGTAGCGTTTCTGATCGTGGCGCAGGTCGAAGCCCGTCCCGGCCACGCTCAGGACGACATTGTAGGCCATCAGGTCTGCGCCGAAACTATCCTGTCCAATCGTCAGCACGCGCGCCGCGATGCCGCTGCCCATCATGCGGACGTCGTCGCGGTCGAAGTTGAGGACGGCCACGCCCTGCGGCGGCAGACGGTCGATGAGCAGGCGATGCTCCTCAGCGCTCTGGCCGGTCGCGCCAAACGGGTCGGCCTCACTGTGGCCGATATGGGTGATGATGGCCGATTCTGGCTGGATCAGCGCGAGCATCGCCGCCATCTCGCCGGGCTGGGCCGCGTCCAGCTCAAGCACGACGAATTCATGCTCCGCGCTCAGGCCCGCCAGCCCCAGCGGCAGCGACAGCCGCCCGCTGATCTGCGTCGGCTGATAATGCGTCGGGAAGCGCGTCGACAGGACGCGATGGACCGCCTCGGCGGTCAGCGATTTGCCCGACGCCCCGCTGACGGCGATGATGTGCGGGCTGTATTTGCTCAGGATATGGCGCACCCAGCCCATAATCCCCGTCTGCGTGTCGCGGACAAGGACAACGGAAACGCCGGTAGTGTCCATGTCTGGCGGCGCGGTGCAGAGCACGCCGGTCGCGCCGTTGGCGATAGCTTCGGCGACGCTGCTGCCGCCGTCATTCTGGTCGGCGGCCAGCGCGACGAAAAAGTACGATTCCTGCGCGCGGCGGGAATCGAAGCAAAAATCGGCGAAAAGCTGGCCGGCTGGTTCGCCAAAAAGTTGGCCGTTAGCGCCTTCGAGGATGTCGTAGAGACTAATCATCGGCTCGTCAAAACCTGTTTGGCTGGAGCGAAATAGGACGAATGCCTGCACAGAAGAAAGTATTTGCTATAATGGCGAGAGATAAGCCGTGACAGGTTCAAATTTGCCATTCGAATTTGAAGTTCTCAAAACAGATGGGCGCGCTCGTGCAGGTCTGTTTCATACGCCGCATGGGCCGATTCTGACGCCGGTTTTTGCGCCGGTCGGCACGCTGGCGACAGTCAAGGCGGTGTCCCCGCGCGCGCTGCGCGAGGTCGGGGCATCGCTGGTGCTGTCGAACACCTATCATCTGCATCTACGTCCCGGCGAAGACCTCGTCCGCGAAATGGGCGGGCTGCATCAGTTCATGGCATGGGACGGGCCAATGCTGACCGATTCCGGCGGCTTTCAGGTCTTCAGTCTGGCGAAAATCAGCAAAATTGACGCTGACGGCGTGACGTTCCGCAGTCATATTGATGGTAGCATACACCGGTTCACACCAGAAATCTCCATGAGGATTCAGGAGAATTTAGGCGCGGACATCATCATGGCGTTCGACCAGTGTCCGGTTCCGACAGATCGTGAGATCGTCGCGGGCGCGGTCGAGCGCACCATCGCCTGGGCGCGGCGCTGCCGCGAAGCCCATGCCGACGACAGCCGTCAGGCGCTGTTCGGCATTAATCAGGGCGGAATCTTTGAAGACCTGCGCGCCCGTTCAGCCCAGGCGCTCCTTGAAATGGACTTCCCCGGCTACGCCATCGGCGGGCTGGCCGTGGGCGAATCCAAGCCGCAGATGTATGAAACGCTCGACCATACCCTGCCGCTGTTTCCCGCAAACAAACCTCGCTACCTGATGGGCGTTGGCGCGGCGGACGACCTGGCGGAAGCCATCGTCCGCGGCATTGATATTTTCGACTGCGTGCTGCCAACGCGCATTGCCCGACATGGCTCTGCACTGACGGCTGATGGCGTCGTGAATATGCGAAACCTTCAGCACGCGCGCGATTCGCAGCCGGTTGACCCGGCGTGCGATTGCTATACCTGTCAGACGTTCAGCCGCGCTTACCTGCGTCATCTGGTCAAGGCGAATGAACTGCTCGGCCACACCCTTCTCAGCGTGCATAATATCCGCTTTCTGATTCGACACGTCGAGCGTATGCGTCAAGCGATTTTCGACGAAACCCTAGAGGACTACGTCAGCGCATTTTTACCGCGCTTTCTCCAAACCGCTTAACCTTTTTCGCCGAAGGAAGCCTGACATTGAACTCGCCGAATCAGACCCGCACCACCCGCCGAAGGAACGTTCCGCCTCCCGGCGGAGCCTCAGGCCCGCGCCAGATGTAATCGGCTTATGGGGCGAGCGCAAAGAACCCTCGTCGTCGTAGCCTTCACTCTGGTGAGCTGTAGCAGCCAGCTTGTCCCGGCGGCAACGCCAACGACTCGGAGTGTTGTCCTGCGTCTGTACGCCACGACCGCAGCGATTCCGCTGGCGAATGAGCTGACCAGCAGCTACAGCCAGCGCTATCCCGGCGTGGCGTTCGATGTACAGTCGGGCGATTACGATGCTGTGGTCAACGAGATGATGGCCGAGGACGATGCCTATGTGGTGAGCAATCACCTGCCAGCAGACAGCACCCTGTGGGCCGCGCCGATTGGGCAGGACGGCATTGCCGTCATCGTCCACCCGAACAACGGCGTGGCTAACCTGACGACCGAGCAGCTCCGCGCTATCTATCAGGGGCGCGTGTCGAACTGGGCGGCAGTCGGCGGCGCTGACCTGCCGATTAAGGTCATCACCCGCGAAGATGGCTCCGGCACACGGGCCGAGTTCGAGCGGCTGGTGATGGGCGACCGGCGGACGACCCGCGTGGCGATGATCGCGCCGTCAAGCGCGGCAATGGTCACGGCGGTCAGCCGCAGCGCGGGCAGCATCGGCTACGGGTCGATGAGCTACCTCAACCAGGGCGTCGGCTCAGTCGATGTGGATGGCAGCGCGCCGACGCTGGAGAACGTCGCTGGCAACAGTTACCCGCTGCGGTCGACGCTGTTCATCATCGGCAAACAGGAGCCGCAGAACGACTTTCGCGCCTTCGTCGGCTGGGTGCAGAGTCCTGAAGGTCAGGCGGACGTCGCGCGCGAATATGCGGCGATGATTCAGCCCTAGCAGCCCTGCTTACTATTCCCTTAGAGTGTCCACTTGGAACTATTGCGAAATAGCTTGCGAACGCGCACAATAGACGTATCGTTGTGCGTCGGCGCGCAGGTTGATGCTCGCGCGAACCCCACCGTTCGTTGGCCCCGACAGCCCGCGCCCAGAAAGAGAGAAGTCAGTCATGCCATCCGAAAAGGCTCTTACCCGCGAGCAGTTCATCGCGGCCCTCAATGAAGACCTGTCGCGCGAGTATCAGGCAATCATCGCCTACGTCAATTACTCGCAGGTGCTCAAGGGCGCGGCTTACATGAACGTGGCCGACGAACTGGCCGTCCATGCCGCCGAAGAACTCAATCACGCGCTCAAGATTTCTAACGCCATCGACTACCTCGGCGGGATGCCGACCGTCACGCTGAAACCGGTCAAGACGTCGGAAAAAGCCGAGGAGATGCTGCGCTTCGACCTCGACAATGAATCGGATACTATCCGCAACTATCGCCGCCGCGTCAGGCAGGCCGACGCGCTGAACGAGTTCGCCATCTCCGAGACGCTCCGCGAAATCCTGCTCAATGAGCAGGATCACCTGATTCTGCTGGCGACGGCGCTCGGCATTGACCCGCCGAATCCCGGCATCGCCGACTAGCGCTCGCAGCCGCGATCAAACAGCAGCGCCCCGGTCGAACTGACCGGGGCGCTGTCATTTCTGGCTCAGCTTGCCTGACTATGCGATAGAGCGAGTCAGCGACGCAGCCGCAGATAGAGTCGAAACAGGGTCGGCAGCAGCATGATGACCGCGCCGACAATTGTGGCAATGATACAGACTTCAACTAATCCAAGGCGCAAGGCTCAGCTCCAGTCGGTGAGCGGCTTTCGATTGACGCACGCCCGGCATGATGCCCGAAGTCCGCGCAAAATGCAACCCGGCGCTAGCGCGCCGGCTCCGGCGCGCGCTCATCCAACTGCACCTGCGCAAACAGATCATGTTCATCGACGCGGTTGGCCTTCGGCGCGGGGACAATGCGCGTGAAGCTCTGCGACGGCGAAACGAGGCGGCGCAGCAGCGGGGGAAGCTGGCTCATGCCGCCGCCCAACTGACTCTTATGGCAGGCGTTGGCCGCGTTCCACTGCTCGAAAAAGCGGCTGACGTTGACGGTGGTATGCGTCGGCTCGGCGTGCTCAAGGACGGCGACCATGTCGAGATCGCGGTTCTTGCCCAGATGGCGCGGGTCCTGCCCTTTGAGGCGCATCCGCAGCAGGCCGATGCGGAGCAGGTTGGTCGGGATGCTGGTGTAATAGAGCTTCTGCGGTCGGTACGGCTCCTGCCCGGTTTCGTAGGATGCTTCCCCGGCAGCGCTGAAAGCGGCGGTCGTCGCCTTCTGGATGGCGATGTGATCGGGATGGCCGTAGCCGCCATATGTGTTGAAAGTGACGACCACCTGCGGCTGAACCTCGCGGATGACCTCGACGACGCGCCGCGTCAGGCTGGCCTGATCGGCCTGCCACAGACAGGCGGGATTGTTCGCGGTCGGCGAACCCATCATGCCGCTGTCACAGAAGCCGAACTTGAAGACCCGCGTCAGCCCCAGCACCTCGGCGGCGCAGTCCAGCTCGGACAGGCGCAGCTCGGCGACCGAGGCAAATCCGTTGAGATGCTCCGCCGACACCGTGCCGACGTCGCCGTTGGTCGCGCAGATCAGGTCAACCTCGACGCCCTCGCTGACGTATCTGGCGATCAGGCCGCCGAGGCCGAAACTCTCGTCGTCGGGATGAGCATAGGCGATCAGCAGGCGGCGCGAAGGCATAGCGACACTCCCGTAAGCTGGACGATCAAAGGTTCTACAGTATAACGCTGAATTGCGCCGCCGGGATGGCTCAGGTGACAGCGGCGGGCGCAAAAAACCGCGCCCCGACGAAAGACGACCCCTCCCCCTGACCTGCGATACACTTCGTCGGGATATGGCGCATCATGCTCGCTCGCCCTCACCCCCGGCCCCTCTCCCGGTGGGAGAGGGGAGAAAGATCAAGGCCGCGATGGTTCACACCCGCTCCTCCCTCTCTGCTTGCGGGGACGGAGCGTGCCGAGCGTTCTTTGCTCGGCAGGAGCCGAAGGCCGCGCCTTATCTTGCTCCCCCTCGCTGCTTGCGGAGAGGGGGCCGGGGGGTGAGGTCGGTATTGGGGTGGCGAGCATGATGCGTCGCGCCCTGATGACATCCTACATCCGTGTCAACCCTTACGTCGCGCATGATGCGCCATAGCCCGACGAAATGTACCGCCTTATCTTGCTCCTCCTCGCTGCTTGCGGAGAGGGGGCCGGGGGGTGAGGTCGGTATTGGGGTGGCGAG
>CAZZAO010000131.1:9204-15005 GCA_964652205.1 uncultured Anaerolineaceae bacterium
TCCTACATCCGTGTCAACCCTTACGTCGCGCATGATGCGCCATATCCCGACGAAACGTACCGCCTTATCTTTCTCCCCTCGCTGCTTGCGGAGAGGGGGCCGGGGGGTGAGGTCGGTATTGGGCTGGCGAGCATGATGCGTCGCGCCCTGATGACATCCTACATCCGTGTCAACCCTTACGTCGCGCATGATGCGCCATATCCCGACGAAATGACCGCCTTATCTTTCTCCCCTCTCCCACCGGGAGAGGGGCCGGGGGGTGAGGGCAGGCCGGGGGGTGAGAGCGGGGCGGGGATTGTGAAATTCGTGTGCAGCGGCGTATACTTCCACCCGCCCGCGAATGGGCAACCGCGTCGAAATGGATTTTGTAAGGACAGTTCATGCGTCGACCTTTGACCCTGTTCATCCTGCTGGCGAGCCTGACCGCGCTCACCGTGTCGTTCAGCGCGCTGCCGACCAGCGCCAACCCTCGCAGCGCCGATCTCGCCTTCCAACTGACTCTGCCGGGGACGAATACCCCCGCGCCAACCGCCTTCAGCTTCGCCACCAACACGCCGTCCGTGCCGACCGCCACGGCCACGCCGACGATCACCGCCACCAGCAGCCCGACCGCCACGCCAACCGCCACCTTCACGCCGTCGCCAACGCCAATCCCCGACGGGCCGAACGTCTACCCGGAGAACGTCAACCCGCTGACCGGCCTGCCCTACCTGAGCGAGGCCGCCAAAGCGCGGCGTAACCTGCTGGTCAAAGTCTCGAACTTCCCGCCGCTGGTGCGCCCGCAGAGCGGCCTGAACCTGGCCGATCTGGTCTACGAATATGAGGTCGAAGGCGGCGTGACGCGCTTCGCCGCCATCTACCGCGACCACGCGCCGACCCACGTCGGCCCGGTGCGCAGCGGGCGGCTGATGGACTTGAACCTCGTGCCGATGTACGCGGCGCTGTTCGCCTATTCCGGCTCCAGCGACCCGATCAAGCAGATGATCCTCGCCGTGCCGTGGGGCCACCGCGTCTTTACGCCGCAGTTCGGCGACAACTGCGCCGAGGCGGGCTTCTGCCGCTTCCCGGAAATCGGCAAGGCATTCGAGCATACGCTCTACCTCGACACCAACGCGCTCTGGGCGCGGGCTGACCGGCGCGGCGTCAACGACGGCCACAAGGCCAAAGGCTTCGCTTTCAACCCGCTGCCCGACCCCGACGGCAAGCCAGCGATTGACATCGACGTGAGCTGGTACAGCAAGGTTGAGGCGCGCTGGCAGTACGACCCGGCGACCGGCCATTACCTGCGTTTCACCGACGGCCTGCCGCACATGGATAAGAACGACGGCCAGCAGATGTGGGCCGACAACATCATCGTCATTCAGGTTCCGCACATCCAGCGCCCCGACCTGTTCGAGCCGGAGAGCAAGTCGGCCTCGCAGGACATTCAGTTGACCGGAACCGGCAGCGCCTACCTGTTCCGCGACGGCGTCTATTATCAGGGGCTGTGGGTACGCCGGAACGAAGACGACGGCACGGCGCTCCAGTTGGTCTACGGCAACAACGTCAACATCATGATGAAGCCCGGTCGCACCTACGTCGAGGTCGTGCGCGGCCTCAATCAGGTGGATATCGAGCAGACGCTGGCCGACATGAGCGCGACTTCGACGATGATCGCCGCAAGCTGGACGCCGACGCCGCTCGAATCGGCCACGCCCAGCCCGACCGTCTCGTACAGCAGCTACAACCCGGAAACGCGCTACGAGACGCCGACCGCGCCGCCCGGCAGCAGCTAGAAATCAGACTACGCGAAATGATCGACCGGGGCGGCTGACACGAGTCGCCCCGGTCGGCTTTCGTCTAGACCGCGCCATAAGGATATTTGGTCGCGCGTTCGATCAGGTCGCGCTCGTCGGGTGTCAGGTCGAAGGCGTCATAGACGATGGCGTTGAGCCGGGTTTCGAGCGTGACGATCTGCGCGGTGAGCGCGTGATGCTGAATCTGCTGATCGGCCAGATAGCGTTCCCAGTCGCCGCGCTCGGTCAGCGGAACGTCGGTCTTGAACGCCTTCCTGAGTTCAGCGCGCAGCGCCGAGCCGTCCGCCAGTTCCCACCATTCGGACAGCTTCTCGTTGAGCGGCTGTCCGCCGACAAGGTCGGCACGCAGGCGATGGCGCATGGACTCGTGGAGCGCGTAGCGCTGACGGGCAAGGCCGGTGATTTCCTCGGCGATGGCAGCAAGGTCGCTGTCTTGCCCCGCCGTCAGGTCGGGGATGGGCAGACGACGGACAAACTGCTGTGTCACTTGGTATTGCCATAGACCGGCACGAAGTCGAAGCGGTACGCATATTTGCGAGATCACAAACCACAGCACGCGCGAATTTAGCAAAGCAAGAAACGAAAATTTATCACTGATGACCATATGACTTTTATTATTTGCAAATAATCCCATATCATCCCGTGAAAAACGTGGCAATTTCGATATTTCAGCCCAGTAAATTTTGGGCTTCTCAAATTCATCGTAATAATCACATGGGCGAAGTTCATACCACTGAGTGCTTCCGTTTAATACCTCCGAACGTTTTTCTAATTCGTTACGGAATACGGCAAGATGACGCTCAATAGCCGGGTAGTTACTTATTTCTACCCCGTTAAATGTAAAAACTAAGTGGTTCCCTTGCTCTAGTTGATACCACGGACGTAAATCACTCCCTCGCATGAAAATATGAATTAGCTCCTGACTGCGGCGATCTTCATTGATTAGCGCCAAGCGCTGTTTATCACTTATCACGAATGCCTCATTGAGGCTTGTCTTTATTCCAGAGTACAAGCGACCATCGCATAGCTTCCCGAGAGTTTGATGGTTGCCAGTAGTTTTCATAAATAGGCGTGTAGTATCTGCCGCCTGAAACCGCCACTCATCCATCGCAGTGACTTCGCTCAGGCTGTCCGTCCAGACGCCAGATGCCAGCGCCGCGCCCATCTCGTCGCGGCGGACGACCCCCTCGACGAACAGATTATGGAAGGTTTCGCGCGGCCCATCGCGGCGCAGGACGGCAATCGTCGGGTAGACCATCTCCGCGCCTTTAAACGGCTGGTTCTCGCCGAAGTTCGCCACCCATTCGAGCGCTGCATTCTGGTGAAGGTACTTGCGGAAAGGTCTGGCGCTGTTGCTGTTCATGTAGGTACCGGATGTGATGTAACCGAGGCATCTCCCCGGCCTGAGAAACTCCAGCCCACGCTCGTAGAAATAGAGGAACAGGTCGGCGGTTCCCGAATAGACGGCGTAGCGCCGCTCCAGGTACGGCTTGATCGACTGAATCCGCTCCTGCCGAACATACGGCGGATTGCCGATGACGGCGTCGAAACCCGGCGATTCCAGCCGCTGGCCGCTGGCGTCGAAAAAGACTTCGGGGAAGGCTAGCTCCCAGTGAAAGAAGCGTAAATCCTTGCGCGCCGCCAGCGCCTCGGCCTGCGCGACGATCTCACCGACGCGCGCCGACGTCTGCCCGGACCGGGCCAGCGCGTGGACGGCCTTCCACTCGTCTGCCGTCAGGCTCAGGCCAAAATCGCGCGCCGTCCAGACGTTGGCGGCCTGCTCCCAGCCACTCAAGTGCTGGCGCATGGCGGCATAGGTCGTTTCCTGCTGCTTGACGTCGCTGACCGCTTCCGCCAGCGTCGTCTCGATCTGCGCCATGTCGCCGACGGCAGAGCGGACGCTGTCGACAAACTGGGAATCGTCGAACAGACTCATCTGCCCCTGCTCGGCGGCGCGGGCCTGACGGCGCTCGACGCGGCGCAGGCGCTGCGAATCGTCGTCAAGGTCGGCGCGGATGTCAGCCAGCGTCGCGCCGACCAGACTGTTGCCGACGCGAATGTGATGATCGAGGAACGAGAGCGGCTTGCCGCGCGCCAGCGTCGTCAGCCACATCGACAGCTTCGCCAGCTCGACCGCCAGCGGGTTGAGATCGACGGCGTAGATACAGGCCCCGGCCACCTGCCGCTTCCAGTAGAGCAGCTCATCTTCCTGACCGATGTCGGCGGGGCGCAGCGCCAGCGAACGCAGCCATTCGGCGATATAGGCGGTGGCATCGACGGCAAAATGGCCGCTGCCAGTCGCCGGGTCGAGCACATTCAGGTCGAGGATGGCCGCAATCAGCGCCTCAGCATCGCGGACATGCCACTGACCAGCCTCATCCTGATCGGCATAGCGGGCGGTGATCTCGCTCAACAGCGGCTCCAGCGTCTTTTCGACGATGAAGCGAACGACGTAATCCGGCGTGTAGTAGCTGCCGGTGATCTTGCGTTCGTTGCTGCCGGTGCGCAGGTAGACCTGCCCCGGCTGCTTGACGACCGTATCGCCAGGCGCGGCCTCGGCGTACCTGCCGCCCCTGAGCGTCAGCGGCACGGTGGCGATGTCCAGCTCGTATTCGAGCAGCTTCTCGTAGATCGAGCCGAGGTGACGGACGTCAAGGTCGCGGTAATCGACGAACACACGGCCCCGCTTCCCGCCGGGCGCGTCGACACGGGCCAGCCGATCCAGCGCCGGGACAAGGCTGGTGTCGCCGATGGTTTTCTGTTCGAGAAAAGGATGATCGTCAGCAGAGAACAGCCGTCCGTTGTAGGCCGGAACATCGAGGCGCGGGTTGCCAGCGTCGATGGCGAAGAACAGGTCGCGGAGCTGGTTATAATAGTTGCTGCCGTCGGCATCGACCGGGTTATGGTAGTCGATGTCTCTGGCCGTGCCGTGCCTGATCGAACTCAGGCTGCGGGCGTCGGTGTAATCGGTGTTGCGATTGATCGGCAGAATCTCGCGGCTTTCGGCGAAAAAGACAAACAGCAGCCGGTAGAGCAGCACCAGACTTTGCTCGTAGATGATCGCCAGCGTCTCCGGGCTGGCCGTCAGGCGGTTACGCCGATAGTCGAGAAACCCCTGCGCGATCTTTTCAAGCGCGTCGAAGACCTCATTTTCGAGCGTGTCGGTCAGCCGTTCGGCGAACTCGCCGCTGCCCGCCAGCACGCGGGTCAGCCAGCCATCGACAAACGCCTGCCGACGGAAGAAGCCGTAAAAGTAGAGAAAATCGTCGGTTGTACCGTGGTCGAGCAGCGTTTCGAGATCGACGGCGTAGTAATTGTTGTACTTGCTGCTGTCGCGCTGATAGAGCCGCCAGTAGCGGCCATCGGTCAGGATGCCCCAGGTCAGCTCGCTGTAGCGCAGGTACTCGTCGATCTGCTGCGCCGGGTTGCGCTGGCCGGGCGCGGACTGGTCGAGGTTGACAGCCCATTTCTTGGCATCGGCCACCGCCAGCGCGTGGGCAAGCTCTGCCGGGGCGTAAATGGCATTCGTCAGCGCGTGCGCTTCGGCCTCGCTGCCGACGAGGACGTAGTCGGGCTTGCGAAAGCCAGAGTCGCGGTAGCGAATTTTGACCTGCACGGAATAATGATGACCGAGCATAGTCAGCACCGGCTTGACCCACTGCTCCTCAAGCTGCGCTTCGTCGAGCGCGGCAGGATTGATGCGTCCACGCAGGTCGCGCAGCGAGTCGAGCAGGCGCTTACCGTCGGCAAACAGGACTTCATCCCATTCCGGCAGGCCAGGGACAATCTGATCGAGGTAATAATCGGCGAACAGGCCGTTGTTCAGATGACGCGCAGCGACGCGCCGATTGGGGTTGGGGTCTTCCATGCAAGGCTCTCACGTTTGCAACAGGGTAGCTCGGCGCTTATTATAGCTCAGGCGCGAAACATGTACCGGCTCGACCTCACCCCCCCCCGCCCCCTCTCCGCAAGCAGCGAGGGGGAGCAAGCTCAGGCGGCGCTTTT
>CAZZAO010000132.1:0-2248 GCA_964652205.1 uncultured Anaerolineaceae bacterium
ACGTTTCAATTTTGGCTTGAGACCGTTCATGTCTAAACTTGGTGCCTATGGGGCGTTTGATTCCCGATCCAGAGAACGGATGTTATGAGAATTAATACAGCACAAACTTTAAGTGGCTGAACGGCGCTGGTTGCTTCATTTCTATACCAACTACCGATAACGAAACTTGTACCGAGTAGCAGTACGCTGGTGACAACCTCGTGGCGCGAACCGAGACCGACGCCTGCCCATGTTACGATGAGGAATGTGCTATAACCGAGCAGCAGAGCGACGATCAGCAATCCTACCGACATACGCAGGCGATTCTTGTGCAGCTTACGTGGATGTAGCCACCAGCCGAGCGTGAACGGCAGCAGCCAACTCAGGGGCGATAGGTGAAATACGTGATTTAAGTAATTGAGGTAGATACGCCCGGAATCGACAATGGCTTGAAGTAGAGGGACGCTTTGCTCTATAGTTGCACTACTTGCACGCAGCGCGTTCCCCGGAGCGATGAGCATTATGACCAGGCCGACGGATGCCCCGATCAGCGCTGTTCCTGTCCATCGAGAAGGGGCATAAATAAGCCAGAACAAGAGTAGTAAGATGCCTACCAGCGAAAATGGCTCGTTAAATCCGACCGAAAGTGCAGCTACGCCAGCGATCAGGACCACAGATTTGTGTCGCAAGATTAGCCCGACAAGCACTGCCGCGAAAATGACTGGCGTAAGCACCATGAGGCTGCCCGACGCCCAGTAGATCAGTTGCACTCGATTTGTCGATGCGGTCAGTAATGCAACCGTAAACGTGAGCGCTGCTGTGAAGGCTCCCCGCCTGAATAACGGGCGCAGCCCGTAGTTCAGGCTGATAAGCAGGCAAATAATAAGGAGCGCAGGGACAAGCGGGGGCAAGTATTGATCGAATATGCCGTAAAGGACTCCTTTCAGGCTGAATAGCGTGAATCGTCCTGTCCAGATTTCGTACATGGTAGCTGGCAGCCCGATAGAGCCTTTCACGCGTGTGAAAAGTAGTTCGCAAAAATCGTCCGATTGGGCGCGGGTGAAGAATCCCAAAGCAGCATAGAAGCTCAGTACGGCAATGAGCAGGCTATTTACGACTTTACTGGTCATCCTTCGATTATAGAGCGGCTGGTTTAGCTAAAGCGAAAAACCACCTTGATGTCAGTCAGCACGCAATCATGGTCGATTTCAGGCTATTTTGGGGGGGTTGATGGCTTTCCGACCACGCATCAGGCTGCCTTCATTCTAGTGAATGCTTACACCACCGGATATTTCGGCGCGTCGCCGCGCAGCACGGCGAGACAGTCGTTGAGCGCTCCCCAGCCCATCGCGTTGGTCGCGCCGTCGGTGTGCGCGCCCATGTGTGGCGTGCCGATGACGCCGGGCAGACTCAGCAGGCGGTGATTTTCACCCGGCGGCTCGGTCGTGAAGGCGTCGAGCGCCGCGCCCGCCAGATGGTGGCTCGCCAGCGCGTCGTAGAGCGCGTCGTCGTCGATCAGCTCACCGCGCGCCGTGTTGATGAGGTAGCTGCCGGCTTTCATTCGCGCCAGAAACGCCGTGTTGACCATGCCGCGCGTTTCGGCCAGCACCGGCAGATGCAGCGACAGGAAATCGGCCTGCGCGACGACCTCATGGCGCGGCAGCAGCTCGATCTGCTGTGCCTGCGCGAAGGCGGCATCGGCCAACGGGTCGTAGGCGATGACGCGGCAGCGGAAAGCAGCGGCGCGCAAGGCGACTTCTTTGCCGACCGCGCCCAGACCGAGCAGCCCGACCGTCTTGCCTTCGAGGGCGATGCCGGAATAGCGCGGCCACTGACCGGCGCGAGTGGCATGGACGGCGGCGGGAATCTGTCGCGCCAGCGCCAGCATCAGCCCGACGGCCAGTTCAGCGACGGCGGAAGCGTTTGCGCCCGGCGTGTTGGTCACGCGAATGCCCTTCTCTCGCGCCGCGTCGAGATCGACTTTCTCGACGCCGACGCCGTAGCGCGCAATCACCTTGAGCCGGTCGGCGCAGTTGAGCGCGGCCCGGTCGATGGTTTCCAGCCCGGCGATATAGCCGTCGCAGCCGGGGAGCAGGGCGTGAAGCTCGTCGGCGGTCAGCGGTCGAGATGACGGGTTATAGACCACGTCGCCGACCGTTTCTTCGAGCAGCGTCCGCAGGCGCGCGTCATGCCTGGCGTAAGAGGTTGGTGTGACCAGTACGCGGCAGTGTTTCAGGTCGGTCATTTAGTTTCCGGGTTCCAGCGTGGG
>CAZZAO010000132.1:2258-14269 GCA_964652205.1 uncultured Anaerolineaceae bacterium
CACCTGTGCCTTCGGCATGCGGCGTGCCGGCGTCTTTTCCGTTCATGGGAGAACCGTTTCAGCCGTTCCAGCGCGGGTTGGGAACCACGGTCGGCTTGCCGTCGCGCTCGACGATCAGCTTGCGGAAGCCCTGCCGCTCAATCGTCCCGTAGTTATGTCCGGCGTTGCCGGGATAGACGAAGAAGGTCAGCAGGTCTTCGGTCAGGCTGGTATTGACCGAGCGGTGCGCCCAGCGCGGCAGCACGTAAAGGACGCGCCCCGGTCGGAGTTCCTGCACGCACCAGTTGCCTTCCGGCGTTTCCATGACCATCATCCCCTGACCTTGCAGGCAGTAGTAGACCTCGCCGGTTTCGAGGACGGTATGGAAGTGGCCTTTGGTCATGTTGAATTCGTCGCCAACTTTGCCGGGATGCAGAATCGAGACGCCGTGCAGCATCTCTCCGGCCAGTTCCGGTCGCTTGATCTCATAGACCTCGTACATCAGCGGGTCGCCCTGCGCCACGCGCGCTGCATAAGCCTGCTGGTCGAGGTATTGGCCCTTCATCGAGGACAGCCGCCGCTCGATGTGGTTGTCCCATTCGGATGGAAGGCCGCCGGTCAGCGGCAGCTCGAAAGTAAAGGGTTGCTCGTTCATCACTTGCCTCTTTGCGTCTTGTCTTTCTCCCCTCGCGCACGCGAGGGTTTCAGCCAGCGTTCAGGGAGTTCTGGAAGCGTCCTTCGGCAAAACTTTCATCCCTCGCCCGCCGGGAGCGGGGCAGGGGGCGAGGGCTAAGGTCGCAGCACCACCTTGAGCGCCTTGCGGCTCTCAGTGACCGCGAACGCCTCGACCGCATCGCGCAGCGGATAACGCGCGCTGATGAGCGGTGACAGGTCGAGCCGACCGGCGTTGACCAGCGCAGCGGCATCGCGGCAGTCTTTGGTGCTGCACGCCGTCGTCCCGGTGACGACCAGTTCCCTGTAATGGATCATGTTGGCGTCGATCTCGACGGTCGGTTTCTCCTTCGGCAGCCCGCCGAAGAAGTTGATTCGCCCGCCGATAGCCGCGATCCTGACCGCGCTGGCCTGCGCCTCTGCCGACGGCGCGGCGACGATCACGACATCTGCGCCGTCGCCATGACTGGCCTCGCCGACGGCGTCGGCGAGCCTGTCCGGCGTCACGGTCACATCCGCGCCGAGCGCCTTCGCCACTTCGAGCCGTTCCGGCGAGCGCTGGCTGACGATCACGCGGCTCGCGCCGCGCAGACGCGCCAGCATCAGGTGCATCAGGCCAATCGGCCCTGCGCCGATGATGACGACGATATCGCCGATGCGGGTGTCGGTCGCGTTCTGGCCGCGCAGCACGCAGGCCAGCGGCTCGACCAGCGCGGCGGCTTCCGGGTCGATGTTGGCTTCGAGCGCAAAGACGTTGCCCTGCAAAATCGCCGCCGACGGCACGCGCATATATTCGGCGAACGAGCCGTCGATAGTGATGCCGAGCGCGTCGAAACTGGCGCACAGGTTGTTGCTGCCGCTGATGCACTGGCGACAGTGGCCGCAGCCCATATTCGGGGCGATGAAGACGCGCTGCCCTTCGCGTAATCCCTTGACGTTCGCGCCGACCGCTGCAATATCGCCGACGACTTCGTGACCGGGGACGCGCACCGTCCCTTGCGGATACATCCGGTGGCCGCCGTGCAGGATGCGTAAATCGGTGCCACAGATGCTGGTGCTGACCACCCTGAGCAGCAGCTCATCGGCGGTGATTTCCGGCACGGCGCGCTGCTCGACACGCAGATCGTTCGGGCCGTGGTAGACGGCAGCCAGCATGGTTTGGCTCATGCCACCGCCGCTCCCATGACTTCCTGAAGGCGCACAGGCCGCTCCTCGAGGAACGATTTCGTCCCCGCCAGCACGCCTGCGACTGCCCAGCGACCATCGAGGCCGCCTGCTGTCGGCTGCGCCCCGGTCTGGACGCTGTGAGTGAAGGCTTCCATCTCGCGGATGTAGCCCCAGGCGAAACGGTCGGGCCAGGTGCGGTAAATCGGGCTGTTGAGGCCCTGATCGCGGTTGGTGCAGACGACGATCTGTGACCCCTGCATATCGCCGATCTGCATGATGCCCTTATCGCCGACGATCTCGACGCGGGCATCGTAGCCGTAATCACACGGACAGATGCCGGAGATGCTGCCGAGTCCGCCGCTCTCGAAGCGGATGTTGACCAGCACGTTATCGTAGAAGTTAGGCGTATCGACGCCGCGCGCCACGCCTTTGAAATTGGCTGTTTCAACGTAGACGCGGTCGGGATTCGAGTTCATCAGCCAGCGGGTGCAGTCCCAGTCGTGGCTGTTGACCTCGGCCAGCATCCCGTTCGAGGTCTTGAGGTCGCGCGCCCAGGCGGGCGGCAGACCGGGGCCATGCGTCAGCGATTTGACGAGCATTGGCTCGCCGATTTCCCCGGCGTCGATTCGCGCTTTGGCGGCGGCAAATTCTGGCGCGAAGCGGCGCATGAAGCCAAGCTGAAGCAGCACGCCTGCGCCCTCGGCGGCCTGAATGATGGCGTCGCATTCTTCGAGCGAGAGGGCCATCGGCTTTTCGAGAAAGACGTGCTTTCCGGCCTGTGCTGCCTGCACCGCCAGCGGCTTATGGGTGAAAGTCGGCGTGGTGATAATCACGGCATCGAAGGCCAGTTTATCGAGCGCTTCTTCGAGCGAGCTGAAACGCGCCTCGACTCCATACAGGTCGCCCGCTTCCTTGAGCATCTCGGCGGACGTATCGACGAAGCCGACCAGCGCGCCGTTCGGGACATGGTGGGTGAGCGAATTGGCGTGGACGCGCCCGGCGCGCCCCGCGCCGATCAGGACAATACGAACCGGTGAAGCCATGCTCTGCTCCTAAAGTTCCTGTGTCAGTAAGGGGGTGGATCGGAAGGTGTCAGCCAGCAGCGTTTGCCAGCGCAGATGCTGTTCGGCCAGCGGCGCGTAGAGGTCGTGCTGGTCGGCGCGCGGGCGAACTGGCTCGCCAGCGGGTTCGGTCGTGCGCGTCGCCGCTGCGGCCAGATCGTCAAAGATGCCCGCCGCGCGCCCGGCCAGCAGCGCCGCGCCCCACGTCGCAAACTCACTGCGGCGTAGGCGCTGGAATGGCACGCCGAGGACGTCGGCCTTGATCTGGTTCCAGACGTCGCTGCGCGCGCCGCCGCCGATCACGCGCGCTTCGGTCAGCGCCAGGTTGGGGATCAGGTCGCGCAGAATCCGCAGATAATAGGCGTACTCGAAGGCGATACTTTCGAGGATCGCCCGGTAGAAATGCGACTGCCTATGATTCCATGAGAAGCCGATCCACGCGCCGCGCATGGCCGGGTCAGAGGGGCAGATGCGCCCGCCGAGATGCGGCGAAAAGCTCAGGCCATTCGCGCCGGGGGTAATCGCTGCTGCCGCCGCGCTCAGCTCGTCGTACAGGCTGTCAATGCTCGGCTGCGCCTGACCTTTGACGGCGTTATAGAAATTGTCGCGGAACCAGCGCAGCGCCAGCCCGCCGCCTGCGATATAAGCCAGCGGATTCCACAGGCCGGGGATGACCGAGCGCATGACCAGCAGCGCCCGATTGGCGACATCGGGCGCGAATTGATCGGTGCAGCCCGCCAGGACTGAGGCCGTGCCTGCCGTGTCGAACAGCATCCCCGGTCGGACGATCCCCGCGCCGAGCGCGCCTGCTGCCGTGTCGCCACAGCCCGCCGCGATCACCGTACCCGGCGCGAGGCCGAAATCGCGCGCCGCTGCGGCGGTAACTTCGCCGACCGCGTCCCACGGCGCGACGATCCGCGGCAGCTTATCGAGGCTGATGCCGAGCTTGCTGCTCAGGTCGGCAGACCACGCCCCCGCCTGCGCGTCAACCAGACAGGAGAAGTGGACGAAGGTATGGTCGATGAAAGCGTCCTCGCCGCGCAGCCCGGCCATCCGCCCGGCGACGTACCCGGCAGGCACGACGAACCGGGCGATACGCGCGTACTGCTGCGGCTGTTCTTCCTTCCACCAGACCATCTTCGGGCCGTGGTCGCAGGTCGGCGGGCAGCCGGTCAGCCGCGTGATCTCGTCGCCGTAATGCCGGTCGATCTGCTGGATGTACGGCTCGCAGCGCATGTCGAGCCACGAATCGAAGCGCGTCGCAGGCTTGAACTGCTCATCGACTGAGCCGATGCCCGCCATCTGGCTGTCGAAGGCAATCGCGGCGATTTGCGCCGGGGCGACGCCGCTTTCGGCGATCACCTGTCGGACGGTCGCGGCTGCCGAACGGTAAAAATCTTCGTTGTCCTGCTCGACCACGCCGGGGGCAAGCGTATGAATCGGAATCTCGACGCTGGCCTCGGCGATCAGACTGCCATCGGTCTGATACAGTCCGGCTTTTGTCCCGCTGGTTCCGAGATCAACACCAATTAAACAACGTTTCATCGAGGGGCTATTCTCCGCAGGGAAAGCGGCCAAATACGTTCAGCGACACCTGCTGCTAGAGCAACTTCAAGCGCTCGCCTGTACTCCTGTAATGACATCACGACAAAAGAATAACGGAGAGCCGCGCATCCGTCAATCAGGTGATGCCTATCCGACACACTCAGGAAGCGTCGTGCGCAACTGTATTGCTCGGCGGCAGCGCGTCAATAGCCGGAACGGCATCCGACTCACGCACGCGGATCAGCTCGACCTCGAACTGCGAGCGGTCGCCGCGATGGTAAGCAAAATAATACTCAATCGGCGTGTTATCGCTCAGATAGCTGATGCTGTCGAGCCGGAACAGCGGCGCGCCTTTGGTCACTTCGAGCCGCTGCGCCTCGCTGCCGTCGGCAGGGACAGCCTGAATAGTACGCCGACCGTGGGCGATATAAAGCTGATATTTGCTTTCGAGCAGGGCATAGAGCGACTGACTCGACAGATCGTCATTGACCAGTCGGGGGCAGAGCGCGTAGGGAATATAGGTGGTGACGATCACTATCGGCGTGTTCTCGACGAAGCGCTGACGCACGATCTCGATCACCGGATCGTTGACGGAGATGGCGAGGCAGGTGGCGACATCCTCGCTGGCCGGGACGATGCCCTGCGACAGCACTCGCGTGACCGGTGTGTACCCCTGTGCAACCATGTCGTGATGGAAGCCCGTCAGCTTCTGGACGAGACTTTCGCTGATTTTCCGGGGGGCGACGAAGCTGCCTTTGCCCTTACGCCGGACGATCAGGCCGTCGTGGATCAATTCCTGAAGCGCCTGCCGGATAACAGTCCGGCTGACGTCAAATAGCTCGCATAGCTCGGCTTCGCTGGGGAGCTGGTCGTTGACCTGCCAGGGGCCGTTTTTAATGCGCTCCCGAAGGACGTCCTTGACCTGGACGTAATATGGAATGGGGCTTTGATGGTCGATTGCGTTCATCGCTTGACCTGACTGTGGCGCTTGGCACGCTCACCTGATGAGGAAGGCATAAGTTTAACGCAAAATGCAGAACCCGACTGGAGTGCTGCCCTCACCTGTCTTGAGATCATCATATCATTATAGGTGGATCATGTGCCAGCGGAGTTCTCATCCAACTTGCGGACGTTTATTTCGCTTCGCGTGGTTTGACAACCGTGCCGGTCAGCCTATAATGATCGTCAATACTTATCATAACAGGATGACAGGCACTGTAGCTCGTCATCTGATTACTTGATGATAACCGTTAGAGGAGATGGTTTGTCATGGCAAAAGCGCGCCTTGTGCCAGTTTATTTTCCCGGTCGGGATGCCGATTTCGACCGACAGGTAGCGAATATCACCGGCCTGTTAGCGGGCGTGGCCGATATTCTGCCGCCCGTGCTGATTGGCAGTTCGCTGCCGGACGCCGACGCAGTTGTTTTCCCACAGATGCTCGGCGACGCCTATCGCGCTGTCGAGGCTATCCGCGCGATTGCCATTCCCCGACTGGTCATCACGTCCGAGTTTGGCACGATGTCGATGTGGGACTGGGAAATCTGCCAGTACCTGCGCGACGCGGGAATCGAGACTGTCGCGCCGTATAACCTGGAGCAGACGCAGAAAATCTGCCGGGCGCTGTCGGTGCGCGCTGATCTACGCCGGATGAAATTCGTCGTCTATCAGGATAATCCCGGCGACGGTTTTCAGGCCAGCATCTTCAAGCGCTTTTACTGGTGGGAAGATGAGTGTACCCGGCGGATGCTGGATAAGTTCGGCATCACCATCGAGCATCGCAGCTTCCGCGAGATGGGGGCCGAGGCCCAGGCGCTGCCGGACGCCGACGCCGATGCGGTCTGGAATGACTGGCGCAGTCGGATGCCGCTCGACCACCTGAGCGAGCACCAGATTCGCAGCGCGATGAAAGTCTATCTTCTGCTCCGCCGCGCGCTCGACGAAGACCCGTCGATTGGCTCGATGGGCATCAACTGCCTCAATGAGTCGCATTTTTCCGATACCACGCCCTGCCTGGCCTGGAATATGCTCTATCAGGAGCGCGGGCTGATCTGGGGCTGCGAGGGCGACACCGTCTCGATGCTGACGATGTATATCCTGCAAAAGTCGCTCGGCGTGCCGATCATGCTGACCAATATGTATCCGTTCCTGATGGGACAGGCGGCGCTCAAGCACGAGCGCATCCCCGATTTTCCGATCCTGCCGGAGCCGCAGAATCACATCCTCGCCGCTCACTGCGGCTACCTCGGCGTGCTGCCACAGCCGTTCGCGGTCGAGTGGGACGTTAAGCCGAAGGTGCTGGCGATTGTTGACGAGAACGCCCATGCGCTCGATGCGCGGATGGCGACTGGCCCGATGACCCTCGCCAAGCTTCAGCCATCGTTCGAGACTCTGAGCGTGCTCGAAGGGACGCTGGAAGGCTATGCCCAGTACCCCGGCTCAGACTGCCTGAATGGCGCGGTGCTAAAAGTTAACGACGGTCACAAGCTGATGCGGACGCTGTCATCGCATCACTACATGCTGATGACCGGTCACAATCTGGCCGATATTTACCAGATCGCTGGCCTGTTCGGCCTCGACGTCGCCGCGATCTGAGCGGCGGGAATAGCGGCTGTCCTGCCGGTTCCTGAATCGAGTCGGCGGGTCACAGCCATGCTTTCAGGAATTTAAAAACCTCGGCGCGCATCTCCGCTGTCTCGAAGTGGCCGCTGTTGTAACGCAGCAGCTTCCACGCCGCGTTCCCGGTTTCGCAGTACGTCTGTTTCAACTCGTGGTCGATGCAGGGCAAACGCATCAAATTTGATCGGAGTTTCAAGAAAGCTCATATCGGTTTATCCAGGGTCAACGGTAACGTAGGGGCGACCCGGCGGGTCGCCCCTACAAACCCTCATGACCTTTTATAGCCTGAGCTGCGATTTTGATGCAATTGCCCTGGTGGTCGATGCGATCCAGCCCGGCGGACGTCAATCAGCGCGTCATAATCGGTCAGGCAGCAGGGGGCGATACAGACCTTAATCGCCGCCGTGATCGTGACGGTCGGCCACGACTCGCTGCCGGTCGCCGGTCGGGTGGAATAGGCGGGGACGCCCTCGAGGCCGTTCAGCTCAAGCACGAGTTTTTCCAGAAAGTAGCCGTCGTTCATGGCTGCTCGCTTAGCGCGTTGAAGCGGCGGTAAATCTCGCTGAAGGCGGTCGGTGGCCCATCAGCCAGCCGTTGAATGATGCGCTGCGCGCCTTCTGCCGGGCTGAGTACAGACGTGTCGATTTCCAGATCGTAGCTGACGTGGCTATGGACAACCTCGAACTGCGCCCGCGCGTGGCCGAGCGTGCGGTCGCCACGCGCCTTTTCCCGCTGCTCGGCCACGTCAAGCGGGCAGATGACGCCGATCAGGTAGGCGGGCAGGTCGCGGAAGGTGGCCGCGCAGTCCGCCGACCATGACGGCTCGATAAGGACGTGATCGGCCAGCACGTTGTTGCCGCGCAGCGACAGGGCGGCAATCGCCTGATGCATCCCGGTAAACAGCCGGTGTCCCACTTCGCCTGACCGGGTCGAATGTCCGAGGATTTGTTCCCACAGCGGGCGGTTGAGGTAGCGCTCCGGCAGCATGAAGAGGTACTTGTCGATGCCCGATTCCAGATAGGGCAGTTCGAGCGTGTTCTGTAACTGGCGCAGCAGCGTCGTCTTACCGGAGCTGGTCGTCCCATTGAGGACGATAATCGTACCCGGCTGTACGCGCGGACTCCCTGTGCTGCCGGTCAATCGACGATGGCCTGATAGGCGAGGATACGGAACAGCTCGTTGACCGGGTAATCGTCAGTCGGCAGGATTTGCGTCATCATCAACCCGATCATCTCCTCAGCCGGGTCGATCCAGAAGTAGGTCTTGGCGGCGCCTGACCAGCCATACTCGCTGCAATCCGACATAGACTTTCGTGTTTTTAAAAGCGGGAATGAAGCGGCTGATCGGATCGTTGAGGCCGAAGCGACCTTCCTCGTAGAGCATCATCAGCGCGACGCTGACGACCGGCTTGGTCATCGAGAACAGGCGAAAGAGCGCGTCGTCGCGCATCGGCGTCCCGGCCTCGATGTTCATCAGGCCGAAGCTGCCCTGATGGACGATCTGCCCGCGCCGCTGGATCAGCGTCAGGATGCCGGGAAGTCGGTTGTCGCGGACGAAACCCTGCATGACCGGCGCGATTCGGGCCAGCCGCTCCGCCGACAGGCCGACGGACTCCGGGGAAAGCATCTTCACGGCCCTGTCCTTCTTGAAGTCTGAAAGGGTCACTTAGCGAGTCGCGCAGGCCCTTGAACCACCGCCTTCTATTCTAGCGCGAGTTTCGGGATTGGACGCGAACGGCGACTCGTGAGTCGCGCTCACGAGCCGCCGAGATTCCGCCTCAGATGCTGCGGCGCACGACTTAGACCGGCTCGAAGAACTGTGCCGATTGCAGCACGCCGTCCAGCACGCTTGAGAGCGAGTCCGATTGATCGCTCGGCGCTTCGACGGTCAGCATGTAGCCCTGCTGCGTGTCCTCGATATAGACCGCCACGGCGATGCCGTCAACCAGCACGCCGTCGCTGTTGGTGTACTGGTACGAGATACTCCTACCGGGGTAGTCGCCGACCTGTTCGTCTGCTGTGTCGCCTACGGTGACGTCGACGATGCCGTTGACCTCGTCCTCGACCCTCGCCTGCACCTCGTCGAGCGAGGCCACGTCGTTGAAGTCGATAGCCGAGAGGTACTGTTCGCCGGAAATATCGGTGACGTACAGCTCGTCCAGCCCGTCCTCGCGCTGATAGACTTCAACATCCGTCCAGTCACCGGGGTAGAGGAAGCTGATCCCAAAGCCGAGGTCCTTGAATCCCTGGAGCGAAGCGTCAAGGCCCTCATTGCTGACATCGACAGCGGCGGTGCCCACAGCCTGCGCCCCGGCGGCGTCGGTTGCCACCAGCATCACCAGATACTCGCCGTCCGGGCCGGGGGCGTTGGTCACGGTGAGCGGAGCTTTGCCGAAAGTCAGCGTTGTCCCGGAGGCCACCAGAGAGGCATTGCCCTTGTCGTCGAGGATGAGATAGGCTGGCTCAAAGGTGTCGCCTGACCGGGGGAAGACCTGCGCCACCGGCGCGTTGGCCGTCGTTCCCGATGAGACCCACACGCCGCTTGACTCACCGGTGTCGAGGTTGATGAGCAGCGAGGCGTTATTCTGAACGCCCGTCACCTGATTGGTGTAGACTCCCTTGATAAAGCCATGCTGCTCATCTCTGGCGTTGGTGGTCATCAGTACCAGCAGGCTGTTCGTGCCGTCGCTCAGGCTGGGAATTTTAGTATTCCAGTAGAAATCATTCACCGATTGCCCGTCAGGGTAGTCGTTGACCTCAGTGCCGTCTTCGGTTGTGACGCTGGATGTGACCGGGAATGAATCGAGGACGACCTGCGTCGTATCGCTGATCTGATAGAGGATATTGGCGGTCAAGCCGACAATATTCTGGCCGTCGAGCGAGTAAGAGATCACGGGCGTATCGTGGATGCTGCCCGGCGCGTCGGCGCTCGTCGAGACGGCTGAAATATCGAGATTGATCGTCGAGGTCGCGGCGGATGCCGTTCCGTAGAGTCCATCGAGAAACGCTTGCCAGGTCGGGAGCGACTCGCCGAATTCCTGTTTGTAGCGCTCGCCGTCGCCAGCAGCAAACGCCTCAGCGTTTTCGGGGAAGTAGATCGAGAGTCCGTTAGCATGGGGCAGCGTCTTGCTGGCTTTGTGGTAGAGCACGACCTCGTCAACGGCGCTGATGACCGCGTTGGCCGACTCCTTGACGCCTTTGTCCTCGCTCAGGTTGGCGAGCAGGCGCATAAAATCGCTCAGATCGACGGATGAAATCGAGGCCGTCTGGGCAGCGTCCTCGCCGACGCTGGCGAAAAGCTGGACATTACTGCGAGCCGTACTGATCGGGCCAAGCTCGTCAGGTGATGCCTTGACGGCGGCGTCAAAGTTGTCGAGCGCGCCGATAACGCCATCGACCTTTGACAGGTCGAGCACGCCCATGTCAAAACTCTCGGTAGCGTTTCTGGCGGTTGTCGAGTAGAGCGTGTTGAAAGCATCGACTTGCGTCTTGCCAAAATCGAGAGCGGAGATGTCGGGGTTGGCGACCAGCGCCTCGAGCGGTCTGGTATAGTCCCAGCCGAAGCCCGGCACCAGTTCTTCCGCTCCGATTTCATAATCCGCATAGGGCGCGACCGTCACTGCGACGGGTAATTGAGCCATCAGGCAGGCGTCGAAACCGATAAAGTCGAGCTTCTGGTTGGCGGCTGTGGTGATGGTCTGGAGTGCCGAGCCTAAGGCGGGCATCGGGATTCCACTCTCGCCGAGCGTGTCGTCTGACGCTACCATCGACCAGCCGCCGCCGTGATCCCACATGACCAGCCCGTAGTGCTGCGCCGGATATTGTTCGACGGCCCAGGTGCCAAAATCAGCCAGTGTCGCGCTGTCGCCGCTGTTGACCTGATCGCCCAGGTTGTCAACGTTGTTGAGTTGCAGCGGCTCAAGCGGGGTCTCCGTTTCGATGGTCGGGATGCTCAGTTGCAGGGCGGCGCTTTCCCGGTCGGTGGGTGTCCCGCGCGTGATCTTCGTCACCACGTCGGGGGTAAGACCCTGCTCAGCGGCAATCGAGTTGACGTAGTCGGCGAAACGAGTGGGAGAAATTTCAAAGTCGCCGGATGAAAGCTGACCGTCGCTCCTGGTCACGAGGAAACGGCGTGTGCCGCCCCACTCGCCGTAGAAGCCTTTATAATCCGGCGGTCGAGTGATCTGAACGACGATGTTGACGTCTGGCGTGCTGCCGACCGCCGCCATTTCCATCAGGTTGATGATTGAATTTGGCTCAAGATTATTGTTGGCGGCCACGTAGATCATGACCGTCCATCTAGCGGTATTATCTTGAGCGGATACCAGGCCGAACGGAATTAGAATCAAAAACAGAGTCACGAACACAAACGCAAACTTTTGTCGCATAGTCAGACCCCTGTGAGCGAATGTGGGCTGCAAAGTGTTCACGAGCGAATCTATAGTTGGCGGACGCAGGCTATGAGCTTATAAAGCCACTCCCTTTCAATTTGGCGAGCCTAACAAATGGTACACCCGCTCAGCGACGCCGTGTCAAATAGGCTTCTGGTTGTTTCAGCTTTCAGGGATGAAGGGTGATGCGGCAGCACTCCGGGCTTTGGGCGGGGGCCGGCGGTAAGAGGAGCGCATCAGGCCATTTCGGAGATTGGCCCTTCGGCGTGGGCGAGGATAATCTGCGCGCGGGGATGCCCGCCTGTACCAGCGCATCGACCAGCGGCTTGTCGTTCTGATCGCGTTCGACAATAACGAGATCGTTTATGATGCGCACAATCAGGCGGATGTACTCGGTCATCAACGCTTCTGCGGATATGCCTCTGGTGACTGCGGTTTCCTTAATCGCCCTCTAAAGTTCATTAACGAGCGTCAGGGTAAAGCGATTGAGGTGAGTGATTGGACTCGCAGGCATTATAATCCCTTAACGACCTGTGCGCGGTCTTCCGTGATTATCGAAGCGGTAAGTAAGCGATCTTGTT
>CAZZAO010000133.1:0-5411 GCA_964652205.1 uncultured Anaerolineaceae bacterium
GCGGCAGGAGCTTTCCTGCCGCTTTTGATTCTACCCGTTGATATTTTCTCAAGGGTTGGCGGTGGCTGGTCGAGGTTAAATTAAGGTATATAATGAATCCATTCCAGCACCCCCGGCCTGCACAGAGGCCGCCGTCTAGCGTGGAGAATCGGAATGGACTTTCAAGACATCTCTGCCCGCATGAAAGCGACCCGCGAGCCAGATGTGGCCTCGGTTGCGCGGGCAGGCGCGGACGTGCAGCATTCCTATGCCATTCGCGCCCGCATGATCGGCGTGCTGATCCGCGATGCTCGAATCGACGCGGGACGGTCGCTCGACGACTGCGCTCAGGCACTCGATGTCGAGGCCGCGCAGGTCGAAGCCTGGGAATTTGGCGACGCGACGCCGACGCTGCCGCAGCTTGAAATTCTGGCCGCCTATCTGGACGTGCCGGTGAGCCATTTCTGGGGCAGTAACACGCTCGAACGCGAGCGTACCAGCCACGGCGCGCAGGCCGACTATCTGGCGCTGCGCGACCGGATGATCGGCCTGATGCTCCGTCAGGCGCGCGAGGAACAGGGTTTGAGCCTCGATGCCCTGAGCGCGGCCAGCGGCATCCCTGTCGAGCGGGTCAGCCGCTACGAATTGGGCGAGCTGCCGCTGCCAGTGCACGAGCTGACCGTGCTGGCAAATAACGTCAGGAAAAACCTGAGCTACTTCCTCGAAAGCAGCAGCTACGTCGGCGAGCTGCTGTCGATGCGCGAGGAATGGAAGCGCTTTAGTGGGATGCCGGAAGAGCTGCGAAAGTTCGCTGCCAACCCGCTCAACGCTGGTTTCCTCGAGATAGCGATGGTTCTGAGCGAGTTACCTGCCGACCGACTGCGGCGGATCGGCGAAAGTATGCTGAATATCACGATGTAAGGGATCGAAGGGGGCCGGATGATGAGCACCGCTCAGGAACTTCAGGATCAGGGAATTAAACAATTCCGCCAGCGCGACTATGAAGCGGCGGCGCGCACCTTCCAGCAGGCGCTCGAAACTTATGAAGCGGACGGCAAAAAAGACATGGCCGCCGAGATGCAGACCAATATCGGTCTTGTCCACCGCTCGCTCGGCGAAAATCAGCAGGCGCTCGACGTGATGCAGGGCGCGCTGCAAACCTTTCAGGAGTCAGGCGACCAGCTTCGGCTGGCGAAGGTGCTCGGCAATATGGGCGGCGTTTACGTCGCGCTCGGCGATAAAGAGCAGGCGTATAACTGCTACCGTCAGGCTGCCGACATCTTCCAGGAATTAGGCGAGAAAACCCTCTACGGTGAAACCCTGATCGCCATGGGCGATCTGCAAGTGAAGGACGGTAAGCTGATGGCGGGCGCGTCGACTTATGAGGTCGGGCTGGAACAGCTCGACAGCCTCAACGCCAGCCAGAAAGTTATCAAGGGGCTGATCGGAATTCGCAGCAAGCTCATGGGCGGGGGCTAACCCGCGTCTGTTTTGCGCGCCCTGACCCCCGCTTCATCGTCTATGCCCAGACCAGTGCCGCTTCTGACTCATCGCCGGGTGGCGATTCTGACGGCGCTGGTCTTGTTTGTGGCGTCGGTCTACATGCTGACCTACAGCGGGCGCATCGAGAGCGGCGACTCGTTCTACCTGTTCGACGCGACCAGCAGCTTTGTCGATTATGACGATTTCCTGCTCGATCTCTCCGCCGGGACGCGCCCGCCGCAGGACTTCGTCGCCCATCCGACGACCTATCCGCTTCAGACTGTCGATTCCGAGCCGCTGCAACTGATTCTGGCCGCGCCGCTCTACTGGCTGGCCGAACGCCTGCCGGGAATCGGGCTGGCGCACGCTGTCTGGCTGTTCAACATTTTTATCTGCGCGCTGGCCTGCTCCGTCGTCTATCTGTATGCCATCGCCCTCAATTATGGCGACCGCACCGCCGCGCTCGGCGCGCTGATGCTCGGTCTGGGGACGATCCTCTGGCCGTACAGCAAGACGTTTTTCCGTGAGCCGCTGGCGATGCTGATGCTGCTGACAGCGGCGCTGTCCGCCGAGCGCCTGCGCGCCAGCCGCTATCGCTCGCGCTCGGCGCTGTTATGGCTGATCGTCGCCATCATCGGCACGATGCTCGCCAAAGCGACGACGATCATGGCGCTGCCAGCGTTGATCCTGATCGTCCTGCCGTCGCAGCGCGACCCGCGCCGCCGCCGCATCCTCATTGGCCTGATCGCTGCCGCTATTGCGATTGGGGCGCTGTTCCTCGCGCTGGCGGTTTTTGGCGATCAGCTCGGTGTCGGCCAGCGTTACAACCCGCTCGGTCGCTATATTGCCGGATCGCAGCAGTTCCTGCCGACTGCGCTGCATAGCTATCTGCTCAGTATTGGCGGGAGTATCTGGGGGACATCGCCAGTGACCTTGCTGGCGCTGCCTGGCCTGTGGATTCTGGTACGGCGGCGGCAGTGGCGTTATATCGGCGTTACCCTGTCCGTCGTGCTGGCGCTGGCATTCGGCTACGCGCTGTTGAGCGGCGCGTTCTGGTTCGGCGGGTTATCGTGGCCGCCGCGCTTCCTGATACCTGCCGTGCCATTCCTGATCGTCGCCGCGCTGCCCGCCATTAACCGGATGCGTTACCGCCCGCTGGCGCGTCCGCTGATCGTCGCTGCCGCGCTGCTGATGATCTACAGCCTGTGGATTCAGTTCACGGCGGTTTCGCTCTGGTGGGGCGCGTACACGGACGGCCTTCCGCCGGAAGCGAAACAGGTGCTGGAGTGGGGCGGCGGCCTGAACACGGTGCAGTACCTGCGCTGGGTTGTCATCCCCAGACTGTGGGCGACGAACGCCTTCGACTTCGCCTGGACGCGCATGAACGCGCCTGCGTGGCTGCTGACCTTCAGCGCGCTGGCGCTGCTGAGTCTGTTACTGCTGCTCCGTCGGCTGTGGGGGCGCGGGAAGGTCGGATTCGGCGTTCGCCTGTTGACGGCGGCGCTGCCCGTCCTGTTTATCGCGCTGACCTGCGTCGGCCTGCGCGCCATCTACGTCGATGGCTACTACTTCCCCGACCGCGACGGCCTGTTCGAGATGCTGCCGACGATTGACGCGGTGACGCAGCCCGGCGACGTCGTCCTGCTCAATAACCGCGAGTACGAGCGCTTCTTTTTGCAGTACGGCAAGCTCCAGAACGCGCGGGTGATTACGCTGCCGCCGCAGGTCGGCGACCGTCCGAGCGAGGAGCAGCCCGCTCAGGTGACATCGGACGATCCTGATCTGCTTCTGAGCATGTTCACGATGCCATTCATTCAAAGTCTGGCGCAGACGCGCGAACGAATCTTCGTGCTGGAAAATCGCGGCCCCGCTTTTCCGTGGGCGGTCAGGCCGATTGAACGTTTTATGGCCGAGCATTACTACCCGATCCGCGTCATCGAAACCGGCCCCGCCGTCCGCCTGATCGAGTACAGCACTGTTTCCGCGCCTGATCCCTATGGCTATCGCTTCCCTGCTGCGCTCGTTGACCTGCTCTATGGCGGCGCGCTGCGGTTAGTCGGCTACTCACTGCCGCAGGGGACGACTTACGCGCCGGGTGACGCGCTGCCGATCTCGCTCTACTGGCGGGCCGAGCAGCCGATTCAGCAGAGCTACCGCGTGGCGTGGTTCCTGCGGACGGCGGATGGCGCGGCAGCGGCGCAGGGGACGGACTCGCGCCCGGACGGCGACTTCGCCGATACGGCGACATGGGCGGTCGGCGTACCGTCGTGGGATAATCGAGCGCTGCGGATTCCGGCTGATCTGCCGCCGGGGAAGTATCAGATGTGGGTCAAGGTCTACGGCTTCGACGCCTCAGGCCAGCCTCAGGACGCGCCTGCGACCGGCGCGAACGCGCAGCAGGCCGTCCTCGGCGTGCTGCCGACGATGATTGAGGTTAGATAGCAGGCCCTCACCCCCGCCAACCCTCACCCCCAACCCCTTCGCGGCCTTCGGCTGCTCCCGAACGATCAAGCGGTTCGGGACGCTTCGCCCGGAGGGCGAGGGGAGGAAGATAAGGCGGCACAGCCTTCCCTACGGGGGTATGATGGATCATGCCCGCTTTTGGATTATCCGCTGATCTCTAAGGATGTCCGGTCACACTGCCGGAGGCGAGAAGCCGACAGGAACCTGTTGCTGTTTCTTAACAAGTGATCCAGGGGGGCTTTGTTTCACTCGAACACCCGCTATTTCCGCTGGACGATTTCATGTTTGGCCGCGTTATCCATCAACGGCGCGCGGATCAATTCACGCTTGAATTCGACGCTCACCAACATGATCGCCAGCGCAGCGATCAACGCGGCGACCAGCGCCGCCCACCTCAGCCGCCCCGACCAGCGCGGCGGCACGCGCGCCCACAGCCGCGCGACGAACAGCCCGGCCAGCACGCACAGCGGTGGCAGGAACAGCAGCAGAAAGCGCGGGTCATAGCTGACGAACAGCCACCACGCCGCGAAAAATGGGGCCGTCCACCAGAGCAGGAACGCTTCCGCCGAAAGCAGCTCGCGCCGCCGCGCCAGCATGACCACTCCTGCGATGACGCCGACTACGATCAGCCAGCCAGAGAGCGCGAAGTTGTCCGGCTTGAGGGCGAATACCAGCAGATTTTCGAGCGTGCGTCCGGCGCGTTCCGTCCACGCCGTCGCCGGAATCAGGAAGCCCGCGCCGATCAGGTTGCGGGCGTACCACGGCCCGGCGACGATCACACAGGCCGCGCCCGCAATGGCGGCTTGCTGCCAGCCGATACGCCGCTTCGCTAGCAGCAGCAGTAACCAGCCGAAAAGCAGCGGCACGCCGATCAGCGCGGCGTTTTTTGTCCACGCCGCCAGTCCGAGCATGACGCCAGACAGCAGCGCGTCACGCCAGTCGTTCGAGCGTGACAGCCGCCACGCAAACAGCGCCGCCAGCGTGTAATAAAAAGCCATCGGCAGATCGACATAACCCGCCGAGGCCCACTTGCCGAAGGTCGGCGCGAGCGCGAGGATCAACACGCTCAACCAGCCGACCCGCCGCCCGCCGACAGCCTGACCGAGCAGGAAGGTCGCCGGAAGGCAGCCGAGCGCCAGCAGCGCCGAGATCACCCGCGCCAGATACTCGTTGTGCCAGCCCGACGCGAGGTAGCCGTAAGCGTAGGCCAGCGGCATCAGCGCCGGATAGGTTAAATACAGGCTGTCTTTGCCGGTTAGCGGCAGAATCGCGCCGCTCGATGCGATCTGTCGGGCCTGCGCGTCGTAGATGCCGATGGCGTCCTCGCGCGAGAACGGCCAGTAAGCCGCGTTGAGCAGGATTGCCGCCGCAATTCCGATCAGCGCCAGCGCCGCCAGCCGCTCCGGCCATCTAAATGCTGCCCAACTTGTCGTAAGCAACTGATTCGCTGTTCTTGTTTGGGTTTCTGTAATGTCGGGAACAGCTTT
>CAZZAO010000133.1:5421-14056 GCA_964652205.1 uncultured Anaerolineaceae bacterium
GCCCCGGCTCCTCCCCTTTCTCGGCGGGGGAAGGGTTGGGGGTGAGGGCGCGCCTTCGCGCCACCCAACCGACCAGCGCCAGCAGCGCATACGGCAGCGTCACGCCGCCGACGGTCAGCGGCAGGTCGAGCAGCGACTCCCAGAACATTATCAGCGTCAGCGCGCCAATACTCAACGCCAGCGCCACGCACCACGTCAGCCAGCGTCGATCCCCCGAATCTCCTTTCGGTAAATTCTTCTCCCCTTTCCTGCCGGGAGGCAAAGGGATTATGACCTCGCTCGTGCCAGGCAGCGGCATCTCGACCCGCAGGATGAGCGGGTCTAACCAGGGGCGGGAGATGAGGGCCGCCGCCCACGGATAAGCCGCGACGATGACCGCGACCAGCAGCAGCCACGCGAAAATGGTCTGGATCATGGCTGTGGAGCCAGTCGGTAGACGGTCAGGCGCGGGCGTCCGGTTGGGTCGTCGAGGGTCACGACGACCTCGCCCGGCGCGCTGTCCGGCACATAAGACAGCGTTTCCAGCACCGCGTAGACGCCGTCGGCGCGGCTGTCGGCCAGCAGCTTCGACAGCGCCGGGATCGTTGCGCCGTTCGGGTTGATCGTCGGGCAGTCAACCGGAATTTCGTCGAGCAGCGTGTAGCGCAGCGTCTGGCAGTTCGCCATCACGCCGATGACGCGCGTCGCGCCGTCGTGCCGCAGCCTGCTGGCGACCATCTCCAGGCCGAAGCCAGAGGCGTCGCTGGTCACGTACTCCTGAAAGTCGCGCGGCGGCAGCGCCAGATGGGCCGGGTCATCATTCATCGTCACGGCGAACGGCAGCCAGATCGTCAATGCCCACAGGCCGACGAGCGCCAGGATGACGCTGTGACCGAGCCGACTGCGCCGCGTCAGATCGGCGGCGGCAACGGCGACGCACAGCAGGAAAATGCTCATCGGCGCGGCGTAATAGCGCGAGCCTTGAATCGCGCTGATGAGGAAAACGAGCGTCGGTGGGATGGCGATCAGCAGCAGCGTCCAGCGGCGGCGTAACAGCAGCAGGATCAGCGCTGCTGCCAGCGCGAGCAGCCCGCCGACGCCGACGAAGGCGCGCAGGTTGTCGGCCATGTAGGCGGCGCTGGCCGGAATCCGCGCCAGCGACCCGGCGATGCCGCTGCCGAGTCCCGCGTGGCTGGCGGCATTGGCGAACGGATTCTGGTGGACGACGATCATCGCCACGATCAGCAGGCCGACCAGCGCGCCTTCGGTCACGAGCGCCGCGACCAGCCAGCGAAGGCGGTCACGGGCGACTGCGCCGCGCGGATGCAGCGCCAGCGCTGCCGCCAGCGGAACGCCGAGGTAGGGGAAGGCCGAGAGTTTGAAGCCGACCGCCAGAAAGACGGCGAAGCCGCACAGCAGCGCGTCGCGCAGGTCGATCCGGCGCGTCAGCCGGTAGGCGAAATAGACCGCGACCAGCGCCGCCGATGCTGAGATCGGGTCGGCCAGCGCCAGCCGCTCGAAGAAAAAGTGATAGCTGCTGAACAGGTAAAGCAGCCCGCCGAACAGCGCGCCCCACAACCCCGCCGCCAGCCGCCCGACGCCGATGAGGGCCGCGAATCCCGGCAGCGCGGCCAGCAGCGTCACCGCGCGCGCCAGCCAGAACGGCGCAGCGTCGGGGACGGCGAACAGGCTCCACCACCAGATCGAGAACAGGTAGTATTTTCCGGCGTAAACAAACGGCTGGCGCTGCATAGTCACTTCACTGAAATAGACATGCAGCCCTTCGTCGATGAAAAATGGGAAGCGCGCGATTCCCGGCAGCCGCGTCAGCCAGAGCAGCAGCAGCAGTCCGATGCCGATCCACAGTAGGCCGGGACGGCGCAGAATGGGCGATGAGGTCGAAACAGTCCGTGCGCGCAAGCGGGCTTCCTGACGGGAATACAGTCAAACACAGCACGGATTGTAGCATCGCGCCGCTGAATTGCCTGCTGCCGGGATTACGCCACCTCGGTCGGCAGCGGCTTGCCCGTCACGCCCGCGATCAGGTTTTCCGCCGCCATAACGGCCATTTTGTCGCGCGTTTGGATCGTCGCGCTGCCGACGTGCGGCACAATCAGGACGTTGGGCAGCGTCAGCAGCGGATCATCCGTCGGCATCGGTTCAGGGTCGGTGACGTCGAGCGCCGCGCCGCCGATGATGCCGCGCGAAACGGCGTCATAAAGCGCCTTCTGATCGACGACCGGGCCGCGCGTCGTGTTAATCAGGATGGCGGTGGGCTTCATCTTCGCCAGCGTTTCGGCGTTGATGAGATGGCGTGTGTCGGTGTTGAGCAGCACATGGAGCGAGACAAAATCAGATTCGCGCAGCAGCGTATCCAGATCGACGGCAGTCGCGCCGACGTCGGCGGCCTGATCCTGCGTCAGGTGCGGGCCGCAGGCGAGAATCGTCATGTCGAAGCCGCGCGCCCGCCGCGCCATCGCCTGACCGATGCGCCCCAGCCCGATGATGCCGAGCGTCGCGCCCGTCACGTCCGCGCCGAGCAGGATTTTCGGCCCCCATGTTTTCCAGTGACCGTCGCGCACATAGCTGATCGACTCCTGGACGCGCCGCGCTGAGGCCAGCAGCAGCGTGAAGGCCAGATCAGCGGTCGTTTCGGTCAGCACGCCGGGCGTGTTGCCGACGTGGATGCCGCGCGCCCGTGCCGCCGGAACATCGACGTTGTCATAGCCGACGGCGTAATTGCTGATGACTTTTAGCTGTGATCCGGCAGCGTCCATCACCTCGCCGTCCATCCGGTCGGCGACGGTGGCGAGGATTCCCTCGACGCCTCGGACGCGCTGTAATAGAATGTCACGAGACGGCGGCATCGCGCCTTCCCACAGGTCCAGCTCGCAGGCGGCGGCGACACGGCTCAGGCCAGCGTCGGGAATTTCACGGGCGACAAACACTTTCGGCTTCATACGCGCAAGCTCCTTGAGACCAATGTCAGGCTTCCAGTGTAACACGAGCAGGGATGGGATTTGAACACAATCGTCCAGCCGCATCGTCGTAACCCGCCTCGCTGGTGGCTGATCGGCCTGCTGTTGTTGTTCGCCGTAGCGGCGCTGCGCGTCAACGCGATTCAGTTCACGTCGATGCGCGAGGACGAGGAAATCGCTTTCCGCACGACCGAGAATCACGAGGTCGGCTATACCATCTGGTATCAGGCGATGCAGGATGTCCATACGCCGACCTGGTTCGTCTCCTTCTGGGCGTGGCAGCGAGTCTTCGGCAGCACCGAGTTCATGGCGCGGGTCTACTCGATCTTCCTGAGCCTGCTGACGCTGGCGCTCGTCTACCAGCTTGGCCGACAGTGGTTCGGCGGCCCGCGCTTCGGCCTGTTCGCGCTGACGCTGCTCGGCGTCAATGCCTTCGCCTTCATCTACTCACTCGAAATTCGGCCTTACTCGATGGTGATGCTGGCGGCGGCGCTGAATATGGGACTCTTTCGCCGCTGGCTCGACCGCCCGACCGGGCGGCGCGCGGCGCTCTACGGCGCGAGCATCGCCCTGCTGCTGTGGATTCATTACTTCACCGCCTTCCTCGTCATGGCGGAGATCGCCTATCTGCTTTTCAGTCGGCGGCTGAACGTCCGACTGCTGCGGCAGGCTGTCGGCGCGGCGCTGGTGGCGTTCCTGTTATGGTGTCCGTATCTGCCGTTCTTCATCGGGCAGGTGCAGGCGCTCAAGCGCGTCGAAAGCGCAACTGGCGATTTCCGCGGCCTCGGCATCGGCAGCACGACCGAGGTGACGTCGCTCAAGGCGGTGATCGGGCTGGTCAACGTCGTCACCAACGGGCTGCCGCTGGTCTACGGCGTGATCTTGCTGATCGGCCTGTTTCTGCTGCTGCGGCGCAAAAATTACTGGCTGGCGCTGGCGTGGCTGTTTCTCGTCCCGGTCGCCAATTTCGCCGTCAACCTGATCGCCTCGGTCTACACGCAGCGCTACCTGACCTACCTTTCGCTCGGTCTGGCGCTGGCGGCGGGCGCGGCGCTGGCGGCCCTGCCGCGTTACGCCCGCTGGGTCGCTTTGATCGCCGTCGCCGCCGTCAGTCTGGCATCGCTGCCGTCGCAGCTTCCGATCCGCACGCCGTACCGCGACATCTTCCGCGCGCTGGACAGCTACGCGCAGCCCGGCGACGTGATCGTGTTCGACAAGGGCAACGCGCAGGATAATTTCGTCAAATGGCAGATCAGCCATTATTTGACACCGGCGCTCCGGCAGGCGGTCGTCAAGCCGGATGCGCTGACCGATCAGCGCCGCGTCTGGTACGTGACCGCCCACTGGTTTGACCCCGACGTCCAGGAAAACTTCCACGCTATCGAGCGGACGCGACCGCTTCAGCGCGTCATTGGCGGCTGTGACGTCCGCTGGTGTTATCTGGCGCAGTTGCTTCAGGGGCCGTTCCAGAAAACGCCGACTCCGTTTGGCGAGCGCATGGCTTTCTGGGGCGCAGACGTGGAGACAATCACCCCGACGCAGATCGATGCGCGCCTGTGGTGGAAGGTCGATCAGGCTCCCGACCGAGACTATTCCATCGGCGTGCAGGCGCTTGACGTCAACGGCAGGCTGGTCGCGCAGGCTGACGGGCCGATTCAGATGGGCGACGGCAGCGCCGTTCAGACCTCGCAGATGAACCCCGGTCAGATTTATATCGACCGGCGCGCGCTTGTCCCGCCCACACCGCTGCCGAACGGAACCTACACGCTGATGCTGGTTGTCTATCAGTCGTGGGACAACGTCCGTCTGAAACTCCCCGATGGCTCCGACAGCCTGCCAATTGGCAGGGTCGCCGTGCCGTAAGCTCGCGCCGCGTCATTGATCGGCGGCTAGATAGTGATGATCGCGCCTGCCCGACGTGGAGCAGCGCAGTCCCACTAAGACCATTGACCCTGCTGGATATACAACTGATCTGGTAGGATAGCCACTAGCTCTGTCACTATGCCAGTTTATTGGCAGCAGAGCTTTTTTTGTGGCGACTCTGAAGGATCGAGCATGACTTCTGAATTTGTCGCGCGGCAAACCTACCACACCAACCACGCCGGGCCGATCCGGTTCGTGCTTTCGCACATTCGCCGCCATCCGATCTTCGGTTTCCTGATGGTGTTGGGCGCGTTCAGTAACGCCACGTTTGCCGCCATCGTCCCCTACTTTATCGGCCTGGCCTTTACCGCCATCGGCCAGAATAACGACATGGGCGCGGTTCCCGGCCTGGTGGCCGCCATCATTGGCTCACAGGTGGCCCGTGCTGTGCTCCAGGTGATGCGTAATTTTTCGGCAGAAACCTTCGCCCAGCGCATCGAGCGCGACGTGCGCGATGAGCTGTACGCCAGCCTGCTCGGTAAGAGCATGACCTTCCACGACTTCCAGCCAGTCGGCGAGATTATGGCGCGCGTTACCAACGACGTGCGCGAAATGAATCTGATGATGAATCCCGGCATGAACCTGCTGATTGGTTCGGGCTGGTTCCTGATTACGCCGATTATCATCACGCCGATCCTGATTCACCCGGCGCTGACGCTGACGCCGATTCTATTCCTGATCGCCTACCTGATTGTCCAGATCAACTACATGAAGCGCCTCAACCCGGCGGCGCAGGAAGTCCGCGTCAGTTTCGGCAGTATGAACGCCGAGCTGGCTGAAACCATCGACGGCTTGCAGGTCGTCAAGGGCGCGGCGCAGGAAGACCGCGAGATCGAGAGTTTCAATCAGTTGGCCGACCGCGTCCGCGATGCGGTCATCCGTCAGGGCGATCTCGAAGCGCGCTACCTGCCGATGCTGCTGCTCGGTCTGGCAATCGTCGGCGGCTTTCTGCACTCGGTTTATCTGTACAACATCGGCCTGATCCCGATTGGTGGTGTCGTCGCTTTTTCCGGTCAGATCGCGCTGTTCTCGTTTCCTGTGATGAGTTCGCTCCGGTCATACTCGCAGTTGGCGCTCGGTTACGCCAGCGCGCGGCGTATCCTCAATCTGATTAACGCCGAAACCGACCTCGACCAGAACGCCAGCGGCTATCATGCGCCGCTCAAAGGCGAGATCACCTTCGAGCATGTCGATTTTGGCTATCTCGATGGTCAGGAAGTGCTGCACGATATCTCGTTCACCGCTCGACCGGGGCAGACGGTCGCCATCGTCGGGCAGACCGGCGCGGGCAAAACAACTCTGACCAAGCTCATCAACCGGACTTACGACGTTGATGCGGGGCGGGTGCTGGTCGATGGCATCGATGTGCGCGACTGGAGTCTGGCTGCACTGCGTTCGCAGATCAGCGTCATCGAACAGGACATTTTCCTGTTCAGCCGCTCGGTCGCCGACAACATCCGTTTCGGCAGCGCTTCCGCGCCAATGGCCGAGGTCGAGGACGCAGCTCGTAAAGCGCAGGCGCACGATTTCATCCGTAACTTCCCTGACGGCTACGAAACGGTCGTCGGGCAGCGCGGCGTGACGTTGAGCGGCGGGCAGCGGCAGCGATTGGCGCTCGCTCGCGCCTTCATGACGCAGCCGCCGATTCTGATCCTTGACGACAGCACCAGCGCTATCGACAGCGCCACCGAAGACCGGATTCAGAAGGCGATCTGGTCGGCAGCACGGGGGCGGACGACGATCCTGATTACTCACCGGCTGTCGCAAATTCGCTGGGCCGACCATATCGTCGTCATCAAGCAGGGGCGGGTGGTAGCGCAGGGCAAGCACGACGATCTGCTGAACACGTCAGACGCTTACCGGCGCATCTTCGCCCGCTACGAGGCCGACTCGGGCGACGAAAATCTGTCAGCCAGCGAAGCCCACGCAAAGCAGTCGCATTAGCGGTTTCATCGCCGGGGCTGAAGCGGCCTAAATGCCTGTCCGTACCGGGAGCCTGGCCGTTGCTTCCTTTTCTCTCGCTTCCGGTTTCTCAGTTCTTTTTACCCGGCACTCATTGCTCAGCGCTCAGCGTTATTTTCTGAGGTTCTCTTATGGGTATTTTCGGCGGCTTGAACGAAGAAGCCTACGACCGCCAGTACAGCGATCACTATCTGATCAAACGGACGATCAGTTATTTCGGCGTCCATCGGCGCGCGCTGCTGATCGTCACGGTCACGGTCATTCTGGTCGCGCTGATGTCCGACGCCATGCCGCTGCTGATCGCTGCGGCCATCGACCGGATGCAAACCGATGGGGCCGCCAGCCAACTGACGATTCTGATGGTCGCGCTGGTCATGGTCGCGCTCTTCCAGTACGGGTTCTACTACGTCCGAACCCGCCTGAGCGCCCGCGTGATCGGCAATGTCGTCAGCCAGATGCGTAAGGATGCCTTCGCCGCCGCCATCCGCCGCGACCTGTCATTTTACGACGACAACAAGTCAGGCAAGGTCGTCAGCCGCATCACCAGCGACACGCAGGAATTCTATCAGGTGATGCTGATTACGCTTGACATCATCAGCCAGTTCGTCGAGACGATTGTGCTCGGCGCGGTGCTGTTCGCGCGTGACTGGAAGCTGACGATTGCGCTGCTGCTGTTCATGCCGCTGATTGTCGGGCTGGCGCTGGCGTTTCGGCATTTCGCCCGCACGGCCACGCGGCAGGGTTCGCGGGCGATGGCTGCCGTCAACGACAACATTCAGGAGAGCGTGACCGGAATCGGCGTCGCCAAGAACTTCCGTCAGGAAGCGATGATCTATGATGAGTTCAGCGACATCAACGTACAGTCGTATCGCATCAACCTGCGTCGGGGCTTCGTGCTGGCGCTGGTTTTCCCGTCGCTCAACCTGATTTCCGGCTTTATTATCGGTTCGATTCTTTACCTCGGCGCGCAGGCGGTCGTTGCCGGGGCGATTGCCGTCGGCACCTGGTTCCTGTTCATTCAGGGCGTTGACCGTTTCCTGTTTCCGTTTCTCAATCTGGCCTCGTTCTGGAGTCAGCTTCAGCAGGGTTTCAGCGCCATCGAGCGCATCTTCGCCCTGATCGACGCCGAAAACTACGTCAACCAGACTGATTCGCAGCCTGTGCCGACCGTCTCCGGCCTGATCGAGTTCAAGGACGTGGTCTTTCAGTACAAGCCGACCATGCCGCCGGTGCTCGACCACTTCGACCTGACGATTCATCCCGGCGAGAGTATCGCTTTCGTCGGTCATACCGGCGCGGGCAAGAGCACCATCGCCCGGCTGATCGCCCGTTTCTATGAGTTTCAGAGCGGCGAAATCCGCGTCGATGGCCGCGATATTCGCAGCTTCGACCTTCAATCGTACCGCAGTCGGCTCGGCATTGTGCCGCAGTCGCCGTTCCTGTTCAGCGGCACGATCATGAATAACATCCGCTACAACCGGCCCGAAGCGACCGACGCCGAAATTGAGGCGATTGCCTATACGGTCGGCGGCGGCGAATGGCTCGACACTATGCCCAGCGGCCTGCAAAGTGACGTCGGCGAGCGCGGCGCGCGCCTGAGCATGGGCCAGCGTCAGCTCGTCAGCCTGCTGCGCGTGCTGGTGCAGCGCCCGTCGATCTTCATCCTCGACGAAGCGACCGCCAGCATCGACCCGTTCACCGAGACGCAGATTCAGGAAGCGCTGGAGCTGATTCTCAAGCAGTCAACCTCGATCCTGATCGCGCACCGGCTGAGTACCGTCCGCAGCGCCGAC
>CAZZAO010000134.1:0-13853 GCA_964652205.1 uncultured Anaerolineaceae bacterium
TCGGCAGGGAAGCGATCATCTACCGCCTGCGTGACTGGCTCATCAGCCGCCAGCGCTACTGGGGGTCGCCGATTCCGATGATCTATAAACAGGACGGGACGATGGAAACCGTCCCTGATGATAAGCTGCCGGTGCTGCTGCCAGAAGACTCGGAGTTCATCCCGTCAGGCCGCAGCCCGCTGACCTATGACGAGCGCTTCCTGAACACGACCGCGCGCGACGGCTCGCCCGCCCGCCGCGAAACCGACACGATGGATACCTTCATGTGTTCGTCGTGGTATCAACTGCGCTATCTGAGTCCGCACGATGACACAGCGCCCTTCAGCGCCGAGGAAGCCGCCTACTGGCTGCCGGTCGATGTCTATACCGGTGGCGCGGAACACGCGACGCTGCACCTGATGTACACGCGCTTCTTCACTAAAGCCCTGCGCGACCTGGGCATTTTCGACGACGCGCGTCAGGCGATGATCGCGCATGGCCGCGAGCCGGACAGTCTGTTCGACGAGCCGATGACGATGCTGCGTAATCAGGGGCAGATTCTGGGCGAGGAGCGCGAAGGTCACTTCATCCGTGCTGCCGGTCGCTGGGATGGCCCCGGCAAGCTGTTCGCCAGCACCGTCGATGTGATCCCGAAGGCGGAAGCGCGGCAGGCGGTCGAGGGCGAAGTGCGCGGCGAGATCGTCAAGCGCACCGAGAATATCCTGACCGTCGATACTGGCAGCGGCGACCTCAAGACCGTCGAGGTGCTGCCGGATGGCGTGGTCAACGTCCCGGAGATCGAGGGAATGAACACGGTCAACCAGCTCAAGCATCACCTGGAAATCCAGCGCATGTCCAAGAGCAAGGGCAACGTCGTCAACCCGGATGAACTGGTGGCGCAGTATGGCGCGGATACCGTCCGCGCCTACCTGATGTTCGCTTTCGACTGGGGCAAGGGCGGCCCGTGGGATAGCAAGGGCGTCTCCGGCGTGGTTCGCTGGCTGAACGACGTCTGGGAGCTGGCGCTGACTGACCTGCCCGCGCAGGGCGATGCCGAGGCCGAGCGGATGCTGGAGCGCCGTGTCCATCAGACGATCCTGAAGGTGCAGAACGGGCTGGAGAGCTTCAGCTTTAACACGGCGATTGCTGCCTTGATGGCGCTGCGTAACGAACTGCGCCAGATCGCCCGCGAGGGCAAGGTCAGCGCGGACGCCTGGCGCGCCGCCTGGCGCTCGACTTTGCTGCTGATCGCGCCGATTGCGCCGCACATCAGCGAGGAACTGTGGAGTCGCCTCGGCTTCGGCGGCAGCATCCACGTCCAGTCGTGGCCGGTCTACGATGCCGACAAAGCCGCTGAGGACACGGTGACGCTGGTTATCATGAAGAATGGTAAGCCGATTGACCATGTTTCGGTTCCGGCAGGCATCAGCGAGGATGAGGCGCGCGCGACCGCGCTGGCGAGTGACGGCGCGAAACGCATCCTCAACGGCGACCCGCCGAAGCGCGTCATCTTCATCCCGGCGCGTCAGGGCCAGGAGCCGAAAATCAACATCGTCATTTAGCGTCAGCGACGTAAACAAAAAGGGGCGAGCCGATCATGGCTCGCCCCTTTTTGTTCAGCGCGTTCAAGTCTTAGCAATCGCCCTTTTGCAGTTTATAGGTGAACTGCTTGACGTTATCATCATGCGTCGTCTCAGGAATCGTGCTGTCTGGATTGAGCGTAATCGTGATCGTGTGCTGCTCGTTATAGTTGGTCTTGACCGTAATCGGGATGTCCGCCGATTTGATGGTTTCCCCCTTCTTGATGGTTGAAATTGAGCCGGTTGTCGTCTCGGTGTTACCGCCTGCCGAGTCCTCAATCCTGAATGAGCCGGTAACGCTTGAATCCTCATTGCCAAGATTGGCGATGTCGATGTTGATCTTGAACGTCTTGTTACAGGTGGGCGGGTTCGGGTCGACGCGAATGTTGCCCGCGACCAGATTGACCGATGTCTGCGGCACGGCTGTAGCTGGAATGGCGGTTGGCGGAACGGGCGTCGGCACGGGCGTGGGCGGGCCAGCATCCACGGGCAGGCTCGAGGTATCGCCGGCGATGTCGAGTAACTGGCCGAAGACCCAGCCATCGGCGTTGTAGTAGCGCACCTTGTACCAGGTTTTGTCGGGGCTGACGCCGAGGATGTCGGCGGTCTGCCCGGCGGCGAACGCGCCAATCGGCGGCTCGAAGACGGTGCCGGGGCCGCGGCGGACGTTGATGCCCTGCTTGAATGTAGCGACTGGCTTGCCGGGAGTCTCGGTCGGCTTCGGCTCATCGGTCGGCTTTTCCGTGGACGAGCCGTTGTTATCGCTGCTGTTGTCGCTGTTATCGCTCGACACGTCGGCGCTGTCGCTGTTATCGCCGTTGTCCGCCTCGGTGTTGTCGCCGCTCTGATTGCTGGCGGGAGCTTCAGTGGCTTCTACCGTCGGCACTTCAGTTGCCAGACTGACCGACGAGACGACTGAAATCGTCACGCTGGCGGGCGCGCTGGCCGAACCATCGGCGCGGTACGCAGTGACGGTGAGGGTGTGCGAGCCTGCGCCCGCTGCGCTCCACGACGGGTTGATGCTGAAAGCCGGGCCGTCAGTCGGGTTGGGTTTCTCCGGCGAAGCGACAATCGCGCCATCGACGGCAACTTCGACCTTTGAGATGTCTGCGCCAGCATTGGTGATGAGCGCCTGAATGTTGACTGAGACGCCTTCGAGATAGGTGGCATTCGGCTGCGGCGCGGCGATCTGAACTACCGGCACGCCGCTAATGGCGATTTGCGGGTTGTCAGGCGCGTTGTTGAGCGTGCAGGCCGCCGCGAACAGCGCCACGAGCAGGGGCAGCAGCAGGCGGAAACGCCGGGAAGGCGTCAGTTTCTGTCGAGGCATAAACGTACTCCCGCGAACGTCGCGTTAAAAAACTTGCGCGCTCGACTTTAACGCATCGGGTCATTTTAAGCGAGAGCGGGGCGCTGGCGTAGGTCAGGCGGCGGATGATAGCGTTATAGGAAGTCAATCCATGTTATTTGTCCCGGCCAGATGGTCATTCTTTAGTATAACCCGCTCTGTTCGTTCGCTGCCCACTACAGTCCTGACGCGAACGCCGCTATAATCGGCAGCTATGGACACCACTCACGCTCACGCCGAACCTTCACTGACCGATCACGAGGCCGCGCTGGCCGAGATTGGCGCGCTGCTGCGCGGGGCGTTCACCGCGCCGGATGCCTATCACGGCGTCGCGCACGCGCTCGGCGTCGAAGCGACCGTCGCTGCGCTCTGCGCCGAGCCGGACGTTGCGCTGACCGCTGACGAGCGTTTCGTCGTGCGCGCGGCTGCGCTGCTGCACGACATCGGCTACGCCAGTTATCAGCCCGGCTGGTCGCAGGATCGGCGCGAGCACATCGCCGCCGGGCTGACGTTCGCCGCCCGCGCGCTGCCGGAGCTGCCGATCTTCGCCCATCAGCCGGGATGGATCGATCAGGCGCTCTATCTGATCGCCCATCATGACGACACCAACTATGCCTATCCAAGTATGACGCTCGATGGCCGCGCCGCGCCGGTCGCCCTCGGCGAGCAGGGCGAGCGGGTCGCCGCCTATCACGAGTCGCTGCCGAACGCCGCGCGCAAGCGGCTGGCGCTGCTGCTCGGCCTGCTGCGCGAAGCGGATGCTCACGCCGCGACCAGCGCCGCTGGCGCGCACCGCACATTCGATTACTCGACTTCGCGCGGGCTGCCAGTATTCGCGTCCGGCAGACCGCTCAACGCCTGGTGCTGGGAAGAGAGCGCCATCGGCAATACCCGCGTGGCCGCCAAACGAATGCGGATCGACGCCGTAACGGCCCGCGGTCGGGCGCAGGCCGGGGACGATTATGCGGCGGTCGAGGCGTTCGTGGCCGAGATTTGCGCGCAGCATGGCATAGCTTACCTGCCAGAAGCGCCGATCCTCGACGTCGGCAAGGTCGATCACAGCGCCTTCCGGCTGACGCGCTATCGCGGCTGGACGCTGCTCGAAGCCATGCTGCGCGAAGTGCCGCTGCTCGGCGACCGGACGCTCAAGCCTTACGCGAGCGCGAAGATCGAGGCGAAGCGCGTCGCCATCGACGAGCTGTGTCCGATGGCCTACTACGCCCTGCACGACAAGCTCGACCGGCATGGCCGCCTGCAAGCCGCGCTTGAGCGCCGCTACGCCATCAGCCTGTTCGATCTGGTCGGCATCATCGACTACGACTGGCCGGAGACGCATACCTTCCTCGACGCGCAGTCAGGGGCCGATTTTTGCATGGCTCCGCCGATTGTCGAGGTCTACGACGAGCCGGGGATCGGGCCGGTGCGGGCGCTGGTCGATGGTCTGCACCGCGTTCTGCTGGCGCGCGAGCGCGGCCTTGACGCGATCTGGGCGGTTGAGATCAGCGATATTCCGCCAGCCATGCCGCTCGTTCCGCTGCCGCTGACATGGGCCGATGTGACGCTGTGCGACGAAGTGCCGTCGCTCCACGCCAAGCGCCGTTTTCGCTTCCCGACGCGCGCCAGCTTTCCCGACCTGAGCCGCCTGAGCAGCGTGCCGATTACCGATAAGAACTTCATGTATTTCTTTTACCGCGATCTGTCCTTCCTCGGCTCGGAAGGCATCCGCTCGTCGAGCTGACGGGCCGAAAGCTGCAACTGCCCATGTCCGAATCGGCCTACGAACTGCCGCTGCGCGCGCTGCTGCGCGACCAGTTGAGCAGTCCCTCGCACAGCTTTGAGCACCTCGACCGGGTGCTGACCTACGCGCGCGGCCTTCAGGCGACTTACGGCGGCGACCTCGACGTCCTGACGGCGGCAGCGCTGCTGCACGACCTCGGACGCAGCGATCCCACGCTCAAGGGTGCGGACAGCGCGCAGCGTTCGGTTGAGATGGCGCGCGGGCTGCTGACTGACGTCGGCTTTCCGGCGGGCAAGGTCGAGCCGACACTTCAGGCCATCGGCGAGCACGATCAGCCGGAAGTGAGGCCGACGACGATTGAGGGCCGTATCCTCAAGGACGCCGACTTTCTGGCCGGTTTCGGCGCGACCGGGATTGTCCGCATTGCTCTGTGGACGGGCGAGAGCGGCGGGACGCTGGCCGAACTTGAGCAGCGGCTCGGCGTTAAAATGGCGGCGCGGATCGCCTCGCTGGAGTTCGAGCAGAGCCGGGCGACGGCGGCGCGGGATTACGTTTTTGTTCGCCTGTTCCTCGAACGGCTCCACGCCGCGCCGACGATGGCGACCGTCCCGGCACAGCCCTACGTCGTCATCGAGGGCATCAGCGGCAGCGGCAAGACGACGCAGGCCGAGAGGTTGGCGCAGCGCTTCAATCAGGACGGCGTGCCGACAATTCGCCTGCACGAGCCAACGCCGTGGTTCCGGCAGATGCGGAACAGCCTGAGCAGCGACCAGCGCGACCGGACGGCGCAGCTTCTCTTGCTGCTGGCCGACCGTTACCTCAACCTGCGACCGGAGATTCAGGCCGCGCAGGCGGCAGGGCTGGCCGTCATCTCCGACCGCAGTTACCTGAGCAGCATGGTTTATCAGGCGGGCGCAGACTGGCTCTCGGCGGAGAATATCGCTTATCTGCACACGCTTATTCCCCAGCCGACGCACCTGTTCCTGCTCGATTTGCCCGCCGAGATTGCGATTGCGCGCATCGAGCAGCGGCTCGCCGCGACCGGCGAACCGCGCGGCGATCATGAGACGCTGGAGCAGCTTCTTGTCCACCGAGAGAAGTTCCTCGCGCTGCGTTCCTTCTTTCCACGCCTGGCGATCCTCAATGCGCAGCAGACGCCGGATGAACTGCACGCCCGAATCTGGCAGGCGATCTCCGGCTGAATGACTGGCTTCGATTGTTAAGCCTTAGCCCGACGCCGCCGCTGATTCTCGACCTTCCAATCCTGTAACGCTTAAACTCCTTAACACAATGGAATGCTGGCTGTAGCCAGCGCCGATGGCGTTGATTCTGGCCTGCCCTCGCTTAAATTTCCGCTGCTTCGCTCAAAATCGACCTTCAGTACGCGCTACCGCTGGGTTAATCCAACTTTAACGGCTTAACCTATTGACTTAACAATCATTTAACATATACTTAAAACTATCTCCGGGCCATGCGGATGACGTTTGCGCCTTTCCGCCGCCCGAACCCGACCAACCGGAGCGACTTTTCCACTGCGCTGCGCCCTGTATCCGGTTTTAACCGTGACCCGGTCTTTCGACCGTGTTGAATAATGACGGCCCGTGCAACGGTGTCCTGATTCTGTCAGAACGCCCGTGAGCGGGGATTGAGGAGCGAGCGATGATTCGGATGCTGGACAATACACTCGACGGCCTGACGAGCGCTGAAGTCGAACGACGCCTGCGCGAGTTCGGTCGCAACCAGCTTCCCGAACAGAGCGCTTCGCCGCTGCTCATTTTCATCCGTAAATTCTGGGGGCCGATCCCCTGGATGCTCGAAATGACGATGGGCCTTCAGCTTGCGCTCGGCAAGCACACCGACGCGCTGATTATCCTCGCCATGCTGCTGGTCAATGCCGTCATCAGCTTTGTTTACGAGCGCAGCGCTCAGTCGTCGCTGGCGCTGCTCCGTCAGCGCTTGACGATTGAAACTCGCGCCCTGCGCGATGGCCGCTGGCAGAAAATTCCGTCGCAGGGCCTGGTTCCCGGCGATATTATTCGCCTGCGCGTCGGCGACATCGTCCCGGCGGACGTCCGGCTGCTCGATGGCGCGCTCGGCATCGATCAGTCGAGCCTGACCGGCGAGTCCGAGCTGGCTGATATCGAGCGCGGCGGCACAGCTTATGCGGCCAGCATCATCCGACGCGGCGAGGGGATCGCCGAAGTCGCCGCGACCGGCCCGCGCACCTCGTTCAGCCAGACGGCCAGGCTGGTGCAGACGGCCAAAACGCTCCAGCATGGCGAGGTGTTCGTGCAGAAGGTCGTTGTCGCGCTGATGGCAGTGACGGCGGTGCTGGTGGTGGTCGTCATCCTCTACGGGTTGGCCGCCCACCTGCCGACTTTCGACGTGCTGCTGTTCACGCTGGCGCTCTTGATCGCCGCGATCCCGGTGTCGCTGCCGGTGACGTTTACGCTGGCGACGGCGGTCGGCTCGCGCGATCTGGCGCAGCACGGCGTGCTGGTGACTCGGCTGCCTGCCATCAAGGAAGCGGCGGGCATGGACGTGCTGTGCAGCGACAAGACCGGCACGATTACCCTGAATGAACTCACGCTCGTCTCGTCGGTGACTTATGGCGCGACGACCGAGTCTGACCTGCTCTGTCTGGCGGCGCTGGCGTCCGACGATGCTACCCATGACCCGATTGACGTGGCGATTGTCGAGGCGGCGCGGGCTGCTGACTCGCTGTGCGACCCGTCCCATCGGCTTGAATTTACCCCGTTCGATACCGCGACCAAACGCACCGAGGCGCTCGTCAACTGGCGCGGCGAAACGCTGCGCGTCGTCAAGGGGCTGCCGCACATTGTCCGCGCGTTGACGTCGGGCGAAATCGTCATCAAGGCCGATGTCGAGCGGCTGGCTTCGCAGGGCTGGCGCTGCATTGCCATCGCTGCCGGGCCAGTCGGCGGCGCGCTCGATCTGATCGGCCTGCTGGCGCTGCAAGACCCGCCGCGCGAAGATTCGGCCAGCGTGGTCACGCGCTTGCAGGAACTCGGCGTGCGCGTGCTGATGATTACCGGCGACGGACTGGCGACAGCGGCGAGCATCGCCCAGCAGGTCGGCATCATCGGCCCGGCCTGTCCCGGCGATGTTTTCCGCAGCGGAGCCTGCGAACCGGCGATGGCCTTCGGCGTCTATGCCGGTGTTTACCCTGAAGATAAGTACGCGCTGGTCAAGGCACTGCAAAAGGCCGGTCACGTCGTCGGCATGACCGGCGATGGCATCAATGACGCGCCCGCCATCAAGCAGGCGGAAATCGGCGTGGCGATGGTGAACGCGACCGACATCACCAAGTCGGCGGCGGCGCTGGTGCTGACCGCGCCGGGACTGCGCGATATGCTGGCAGCGGTCGAGGTTGGACGGCGCATTTTCCAGCGCATGTCAACCTATACGCTCAACAAGATCGTCAAGACCTTCCACCTCGGCCTGTTCCTGAGCATCGGCCTGCTGCTGACCGGGACGCTGGTCGCCAACCCGACCCATATCCTGCTGCTGGTGCTGGCGAACGATCTGGTGTCGATGTCGCTGACGACTGACAACGTCCGCGCCTCGCGCAAGCCGAACCGCTGGAAGGTCGCGCCGCTGGTGACGGCGGGGCTGATCCTCGCGCTGGTGTGGCTGGTATACGCCTTCTTCGTGCTGCTGGTCGGGCGCAGCGGGCTGCGCCTCGACCTTGACCGCCTGCAAACGCTGATGTTCGTCATGCTGGTGTGCGCGGCGCAGGCCAACGTCTACGTGATCCGCGAGCGGGGGCCGATGTGGCGCTCGCGCCCAAGCCGATGGATGGTGCTCGCTACGACCTTCGACATGATCCTCGTGACGCTGATGGCGAGCCAGGGCGTGTTCATGGTTGCCATCGACCCGGCGCTGATCTTCAGCCTGTTCGCGCTGACGGTCGGTTTCATGGTCGCGCTCGACTTCTTCAAGGTCGCGCTGTTCCGCCGCTTGCAGATTGCGTAACCCCTGAGCGGTTGAGAAACAAAAGTCCTCGGTGAACAGCTTCACCGAGGACTTTTTGTGGTCATGAGCGCGATAGCTTTTCCGGGCTTTATCGGCCATGTTTGCCGGAGGCTAAAGCCGTCCGGCAAGGTAAAAGAAGCCGGCTGAACCCGGCTCAAAACTTTCGTTTTGCCCGCCCATTATAAAAAACTGTGCGTTATCTCGCTATCCCGGCGCAGGCATAAAATAGAAGGCCAGCCCGACGATGGCATAGACCGCCAGCAGCATTGCCCCTTCGAGCCAGTTTGACTCGCCATCCTGCGCGATGAAGGCCGCGATAGCCGACGCCGACACGAGCGCGATCAGCTCATACGGCGTGAACACCAGTAACAGCCGCTGACCGAAGACCAGACTGATGAAAACCAGCACCGGCGCGACGAACAGCGCGATCTGCTGGCTGGAACCGAGCGAGACGGCGAGGCTGATCTCCATTTTGTTCTTCATCGCCATCTCGACGGCGACGTAATGCTCGGCGACGTTGCCGATGATCGGGATGACGATGATGCCGATGAAGAACTCGGTCAAGCCGAGCGACTTGACGACCGGCTCAATCGAATTGACCAGAATCTCGCTCATGACTGCCGTGCCGACCGTCGCGGCCAACAGCACGATCACAGCAGTCCGCACCGACCATTCTGGCGTGTGATCGCTGATGTCTCTCGGCGCTTCATGGCTGGTGAAGCCATAGAGGATTGTCAGCCCGTAGAGCAGGATGATGACCAGCGCCACGCCCTCATTCATCGCCAGTTCAGACTCTGGCACGTGGATGAACGCCGGATCGAAGATCGACGGGATCAGCAGCACGATGACCGCCATCACCAGCAGCGTCGCATTGAGTCCGGCCTGACGCCGGTCGAACTTCTGCGTGCCGTGCTTGAGTCCGCCTGCGACCAGACTGAAGCCCAGCACGAGCAGCAGGTTGCCGAGGATTGAGCCGGTGATCGACGCTTTGACCAGCTCCAGCAGCCCCTCGCGGATGGCAAAAATCGTGATAATCAGCTCGGCGGCGTTGCCGAGCGTGGCGTTGAGCAGCCCGCCGACGCGCGGGCCGGTGTAGTGCGCCAGTTCTTCAGTCCCCGCGCCGATCAGCCCGGCCAGCGGGATCAGGCCGACAGCCGAGACGATGAAGATGACCAGCGGGCTGGCGATACCCGTCAACCTGAGGATGATGGCAATCGGGACAGCGATCAGCAGGTACAGCAGGGGGCGACTCATAGGGCCTCTTTTCGTGTCAGGGCGGGGCGGTCAAAGGGTAGCTTTATTATAGGTGTAACAAACGAGGCCGCAATCGGTCGTCAGGATGAAATTGAGTCCCCGGCAATCGCCCGCGCTGCATCGAGACGCGCGATCAGCCTCGCAGCCTGCTCAGGCCGCGCCGAGTCATTGTTCAGCCCGACGACTGCCTGAAAGAGGCGCGCGGTGGGAGAAATCAGGATCGGCAGTTCGCGCCACGTCCAGTTCAGCAGTTCGACCGCGTGCCAGGCCAGCGCGAATGCCGCTTTCAACGGTACAGGGATTTCGACATGACGATGCAACTGCCGCTGCAATCGGGCGGCCTCGCCAATGCGGCGTGCAGCCAGCGTCAGCCCGTCGATTTCCCCGATGAGTGCGGGGCCGTCGCTGATCTCTCCGAGCAGCCATGCTTCGCTGCTAGCGAAAACCGCCTCGTCCGCGTTGGCTCGAAAATTTGCGCTGCCGTTCGCGCGTAAGCTCGGCACGAGAAACAGCGCCGGAGCGTCCGCGCCTTCGACCGACGCCGCAATGACTGCAATCGTCGCATCGAAATTGCGCGGCGTAGCGATTCGCCCCGATAAATGCCACAGGTTAGACGTTACTGAAATAGCGGATGTTGCCGCCACTATAGCTTTCTCCCCTCTCCGCCTGGGAGAGGGGGCGGGGGTGAGGGCGGCCCCCTGCGGCGTCGAACCGTCGCGGGCCTTGAGCCGCGTCAGCCACTCGGCGCGGATCGGCTCTGGCGCATATTTGTCGATCATCTGGGTGACGGTCAGCGTCGGCGTGAAAATGTCGATCAGCCGTGAGTCGTGGAAGGCGGCGATATACAGCAGCAGGAAGACGGGCAGCGCCGTTTCCTGCACGTAGCCGCGCCAGACGACACCCGCCGCGTAGCCCCTGTGGATGTCCTCGGCGTCGGGCGCGCCTGCCTCCATCTCAGCCGCTGGCACGCGCCGACACCCCGCCTCGTAGGCGCGCAGCGCCGGCTCGTCGGGCAGGTTTGCGCCGAGCATGGCGCTGAGGAAGTTGACCGGCGAGTCGAGCGCGTCTGTCGCGGGGGCCATCGGCATGAGTTACTGCGTCAGCAGGCGGGCGTTATCCGCGTCCCAGAAAACGTAGACGTCCTGCCCGACCTCGAACACGGCGTCCGAGCGCAGGCCGAAGTTCTGCACGCGGGCGACGACGTGCTGATCGCAGTCACCCAGTTGGATGTTGTAGCGGGTGTCCGTGCCGATGTAGTTGGCAAGCATGATCCTGCCTTCAAGGACGTTGATGTCGGGGTCCTGAAGCAGCGCCGCTTTGTGTGCCTCAGAGCTTTCCGAGCGTCCGGCCTCGTCCTTGACCGTGCCGACGCGCGGGAACAGGTTGATCTTCTCCGGGCGGACGGCGACTGTCACCGCCGAACCGTCAGGTAGATTGTTGTCCTCGGCGGTCGCGGTGGTGTTGATTTTGATCTTATCGACGGCGACTTCGACGTATTTACCGGCCTTGCCGGTCACGCTGCCAGTCAGGAAATTGGTTTCGCCGATGAAGTCGGCGACGAAGCGGGTCTTGGGCGCTTCGTAGATTTCCTCGGCAGGGCCGATCTGGAGTACGCAGCCCGCGTCCATGACGGCGATCCGGTCGGCCATCGTCATGGCTTCTTCCTGATCGTGGGTGACGTAGATGAAGGTCATGTCCAGCTCGCGCTGAAGGTCGGCCAGCTCATACTGGAGCGCCTTACGCAGCTTGAGGTCAAGCGCGCCGAGCGGCTCGTCGAGCAGCAGCACGGCGGGCTTCTTGACGATAGCGCGGGCCAGCGCGACGCGCTGCTGCTGCCCGCCGGACAACTGGCGCGGTCGGCGGTCTTCGGCGTTGATGAGGCGGACGGTTTGCAGCGCTTCCATCGCCCGTTCTCTGGCCTCGTTCTTCGACACGCCCTGCATATCGAGGCCGAACATGACGTTTTGCAGCACGGTCATGTGCGGGAACAGTGCGTAGTCCTGAAAGACGGTGTTGACCGCGCGATGAAACGGCGGGACGTCCTGCACGGCCTTGCCGCGAATCAGGATTTGGCCGCTGGTTGTATCCTCGAAACCCGCGATCATCCGCAGCGTCGTCGTTTTGCCGCAGCCGCTCGGCCCCAGCAGCGCGAAGAACTCACCCTTTTCGATCTGGATCGAGACGTCGTCCACCGCCCGCACCACGCCGTCGGCGCGGCGAGTCGGAAATTCCTTGATGACGTGAATGAGTTCGATATCGTACTGTGGCGTCATTATGCCCCCATCGCTCAACGGGAGATCGAATAAGTGTGCAGTGAAATGGGATGAAATCTTTGGAAATTCTACAACGTCTGTGCCGTGGGGACTAGCGATTGACTCGGAATCAGCCGACGAATTTTGCGACGTCGTTTTAGCCGGTTTTCCCTCAGCGCCGCTCGGTGCTAAAATCAGGACTGAGAGGGTGAGGACTGAGGACTGAGTCAGGGACAAGAGCTAAGCCTGTCGCTTGTTCTCCACTCAGTCCTCAGCGCTCAGTCCTCAGTCCTATTCTTTCGGGAGACCACCCATGCCTCACTGGAATTCCTTCGGCGCTTTTCTTGAGGAAGCCCAACAAACCAGCGACGATGCCGAACGTCAGCTCCTCGTCGATGCGCTGCTGGCCGAACGGGCTGAATGGCCGTGGGTCGAGGACGGTCAGGCGACTTTCGTTTACTCGCGTATGGGGACGCAGACCGCCGCGCTCAACCTCGACACAATTCAGGCCGATCCGCCATTCGCGCCGATGACTCCACTTGAGGGGACAACCCTGTGGTACGTGACGCAGCAGTTCGAGAGTGACGCGCTGCTCGACTATATGCTGGCTATCGACGACCCGATGACGCCGCTGGCGAACGAGCCGGACGTCGTCGGGCGCGTGACGCGCTTCTGGCGTGTCGATCCACTCAATCCGCTGCGGATGGACACCGCGCAGATGAACGTCTCGGTACTGCGGATGCCGCACGCGCGCCCCTTCCCTGACTGGTCGGCGATGAAGAATGTCCCGCGCGGTCACGTCTACGAGCACAGCGTCGAGAGCGGTCAGCTTGCGTTCACCGGACGCCGCCTGTGGATGTACACGCCGCCCGATTACGATCATTCCGGCAAAGCCTACCCGCTGCTGATCGTCAACGACGGCCAGTGGGCGATTGGCCCGCTGCAACTGCCATACATCGCCGACGCGCTCATCAAGCACCATCGTCTGCAACCGGCGCTGATCGCTATGATGCAGAGCGGCGGGCAGGAAGAGCGAATGCGCGAATACGTCAGCAACAATCAGCATGTCGCCTTCCTGACCTCGGAACTGCTGCCCTATATTCAGTCGCAGTACCGCGTCGATTCGCAGTCGGTCGGCATCGGCGGCGTGGCGATGGGCGCGGTCGCCGCGGCCCACGCTGCGCTCAATAACCCCGCCGTCTTCTCGCGCCTGCTGCTGATCTCGCCGCCGTTCGGCAAAGGCCCGCTTCAGGATCAATTGATGCAGTACGTCGGGCGCTTCGAGAACGCCAGCCTGCTGCCGCAGCGCGTCTTTCAGAGCGTTGGCCGCTACGAAGCGCGCGGTCGCTTCCTGCGTCCGGCGCTCCAGCTTCAGGACGTGCTGCGCGCCAGACCCGGCATCGACTACAGCTTCGTCGAGACGGGCAGCGGTCACGGGCTGGTCGCCTTCCGCAGTGTCCTGCCGGAAGCGCTGGCGTGGGTGCTGCCGGGGAGTTAGCGGTCATTGACAGAGGCCGAGATTAATCACGATCCCTGCGCTGCGCGAATGAGGGTCGTGCCTTTCGATCTATCCAATGAGAATCCCTGTATAACGAGATGGCGTTTTATTATCATCACTGATCCGGGTTTGTGATATAAAAAGCGGAGATGTGGGCAGGGCAATCGCATCAAAATCGCAGCTCAGGCTATAAAAGGTCATGAGGGTT
>CAZZAO010000135.1:0-6152 GCA_964652205.1 uncultured Anaerolineaceae bacterium
AACCGATATGAGCTTTCTTGAAACTCCGATCAAATTTGATGCGTTTGCCCTGGGGATGTGGGTCATCTCCGCTTTTTCTGTCGCCTCTTTCCCGCCGGGTGAGGGAATTACCCCGCCCAGATGATCTTGCCGGGCAGGAAGTGGGTTGGCAGCAGCGAATTTTTCGGCAGCACGCGCACTGAGATGCCGCGCTCGCCGCTCGTTTCGTAGGCGATCCGGGTCGAGAAAATGGTGCTGCCGTCGCCGTCGGTTTTAGTCGGCTCCATGTTGAGCGCCGTCCCCGCCGAGCCGATCTCGCCGTTTGGGGCCAGCGGGCCATAGTACAACTGCACGCAGACATCATCGGGCGTCAGCGCGCCGAGGTTGATGTCGGCGCTGATCTCCATCGTCGCGCCGACCTTGATCTGCGCTTCCGGCACGCTGACCTGCCCGACCTTGATCTGATTCCAGACTTCATTCAGTTTGCTGTGCCACGCCGCCAGCGCGATTCCCTTGCTCAGGTCGGGCCGGGTCAGTTCCAGTGAACGGGCGTAGCCGGGCATGTAGTAGCGCTCGGTGTACTGCTGCACCATCCGCCGTGTCGTGAAGAAGGGCGCCAGCGTCCTCATGCTGTTTTTCATCCTGGCGATCCACTCACGCGGCAGCGCATCGCGCCCGCGCTCGTAGAACAGCGGGATAATGTCCTCTTCCAGCGTCTTGTAGAGCGCCTCACTCTCGATGAAATCCTGATGATCCCATTCCCCCTCAGGATATTCCTCGCCATTGCCAATTGCCCAGCCGACCGATGGCGCGTAGCCTTCGGCCCACCAGCCGTCGAGGATGCTGCAATTCAGGCCGCCGTTGTAGATGACCTTCATGCCGCTGGTTCCGCTCGCTTCCTTCGGACGGCGCGGCGTGTTCAGCCAGACATCGACGCCCTGCACCAGATAGCGGGCGATGTTCATATCGTAGTCTTCGAGGAACAGCAGCGAGTGGCGAAAGTCGCTGCCGCGCGACGTGTTGACGATCTGGCGGATCAGATCCTTGCCTGCGGTGTCGTGCGGATGCGCCTTCCCGGCGAAGATGATCTGTACCGGGCGTTCGGCGTTGTTCAGAATCTGCTTGAGCCGCTCGATGTCGCGGAAGAGCAGGGTGGCGCGTTTGTAGGTGGCGAAGCGTCGGGCGAAACCAATGGTCAGCGCGTCGGGGTTGAGGACTTCATCGGCGCTTTCGACTTCGCTCTGTGGCGCGCCGCGATGCTGAAGCTGCGTTTTCAGCCGGCGGCGGGCGAAAGCGACCAGCCGCTCGCGGCGGCGGGAATGTGTCCGCCACAGCTCCGAGTCGGGGATGGTGTCGATATCCGCCCAGATGGCCTCTTCGGTCGCGCCGGTGTTGCGCCATTCGGGGACGAAATAGCGGTCGAACAGCGTCTCCATCTCGTTGCTGATCCATGTCAGCGGGTGGATGCCATTGGTGATCGAACTGATGGGAATTTCCTTCTGCGGTACGCCGGGATAGAGCCACTGCCAGAGCGCGCGCGAGACTTCGCCGTGCAATTTGGCAACGCCGTTGGCCCCGCCGGACAGCCGGAGCGCCAGCACGGCCATCGAGAACAGCTCATAATCGCCCATGTTCTCGCGGCCAATGTCAAGGAACTGGTCGCGCGTCAGGCCGAGGCTTTTATAGTAGTCGGTGAAATGCTCGTCGATCAGGTCGAAACCGAAACGCTCCAGCCCGGCGGGAACCGGCGTGTGGGTGGTGAAGATATTGGCCGCCGACGTGATCTCCGCCGCCTGATAGAAGTCGAGCTTCTGCTCACTCATCATCTGGCGCACGCGCTCCAGCGCCAGAAAGGCTGAGTGACCCTCGTTCATGTGGCAGATATTCGGGCGGAGCTTGAGCGCTTCAAGCGCGCGGATGCCGCCGATGCCCATGAGGATTTCCTGACGGATGCGCGTCCGCCGGTCGCCACCGTACAGCCGGTCGGTCAGGTTGCGGTCTTCTTCGAGCGTGTTATCGGGGATGTTCGAGTCGAGCAGGTACAGCGGCACGCGCCCAACCTGGACTTTCCAGATACAGGCATACAGCTCGCGCCCCGGCAGGCTGACGCTGATTTTGAGCGGCTTGCCGTCGGCGTCGCGCTGGAGCGTCACGGGCAGGTTTGAGTAGTCGTTGATCGGGTACGATTCCTGCTGGTAGCCGTCGGCGTTCAGATACTGGCGGAAGTAGCCCTCCTGATAGAGCAGGCCGACGCCGATCAGTGGTACGCCGAGATCGCTGGCGCTTTTGAGGTGATCGCCGCTGAGGACGCCAAGACCGCCGGAATAGTTCTGCAAACATTCGGTAATGCCGAATTCCATCGAGAAATAGGCGATGGTCGGTCGGTTTGGGCCGCCGAACTGGGCATCGTACCATGTCCGCGCCGGGTGCATATATTCGTCGAAGCCCTCGCAGACACGCTTGAGATGCGCCATAAACGAGGGATCGTCGCAGGCGGCATTCAGTCGATCCTGGCCGGCCACGCCGAGCATCAGCACCGGGTTGTGGCCGGTGCTTTCCCACAGGTCGCGGTCGATGCGCCGGAACAGCGCGACGGTTTCATGATCCCATGCCCAGCGCAGGTTGTAGGCCAGTTCGCGCAGGCGCGAAAGGGGTTCAGGGAGGTTGGGGATCACACTGATTGTGGCAACAGGTTTCACCATGACGGCTGGCTCCTGATAAAGTCGAGTGGAGAATGAAATAATCCGAAAGATTGTAGCACGAGCAAAGCATAACCTGTTTCAATTCTAGCAACAAACGCGCGTTAGTTGTGTAACCGTTGTTGAGCCGATGATGAGATTATCTGCGCCTGACCGGCACTTCAAGCGACGAATTTGAACGCCTCGGCTATAATGAAAGGCAGATTGAGAGACTCGAAAGGCATGGCTGATGACTGATGCACTCCGCGATGACGCGACCCTCAGTAAGGCGGAACTGCTCCGCCGGATGCAAGGCGGCTGGGCTGAACTGAACCGCTACGTCGCTACGCTGACCGATCAGCAGTTGACCGGCCCAACCGACGCTGCCGGATGGACGGTCAAGGATCACCTGATTCATCTGGCCGTCTGGGAAGACAGCAGCTTTGCGATCCTCGAAGGGCTGGCGCGCCATGACTATATGGGCGTCGATCAGGAAATCTGGGAGGGCGGCGACTTCGACCGCATCAACGCCGTCATTCAGCAGCGCTTCCACGATCTGCCGATGGACAGCGTCAGGCGGACGCATCAGGACGTCCATGCGCGGTTGGTGCGTAAAATCGAGTCTCTGAGCGACGACGACCTGCACCGTCCTTACTCATACTACCAGACGACTTCGCCGCATCAGGACGAAGTCATCGGCTGGATTGTCGGCAATTCCTACGAGCATTACGACGAGCATCGACCGTGGATCGAGGCGATTCTCGGTCAACGCTAAGGCGCTCCGTTGGGGCGCGCGTCCAATCATGGTATCATGAAAGGACTCTATTCATCCGATTTCAGGGGCGTTACACCCCCTCGCACCACGAACAAAGGAGAAGCGCGCCGCCGCGTGTATAACCCCTGACACGCAGCCGTCCGCGAACACTCACATCATGAGCATGATTGACGATATTCTCAGTGAAACTCGTGGCAAGATGAAGTCCGCCCTGTCGGTTTACGAGCAGGATTTAACCGGCATCCGCAGCGGGCGGGCCAGCACGGCGCTGGTCGACCGGCTGATGGTTGACTACTATGGGCAGGATACGGAGCTACGCCAGCTCGCTAACCTGTCGACGCCGGAGCCGCTGCAAATCCTCATCCGACCGTTCGATAAAGCCGCCGTGAAGGCGATCCAGAAGGCAATTCAGGAATCCGACCTCGGCGTTAACCCCAACGTCGATGGCGAGTCGATCCGCCTGAACATGCCAGCGCTGACCCGTGAGCGTCGGCAGGACCTGGTTAAGTTCCTGCACAGGCGGATGGAAGAAGCGCGCGTGACCATTCGCAATATCCGTCGCAACGCCAACGATGACCTGCGCGACTTTGAAAAAGAAAAGCTGATCTCGGAAGATGAGATGGCGCGCGGTGAGGCCGAAGTACAGAAGCTGACTGATAAGCATATCGCCGATATTGACGAAGTCGGCAAGGCGAAAGAAAAAGAAATTCTCGACGTTTGAGCGGTTCATTGAGCCGGACAGTGACCGTGTGTTGCGGCATCCAACAGGCTTGCATGTGCGCTTTAGAGGCGAATAAACGATGGCCGTGATTAGCGAGTCCCATCAGGTCAGCGAACAGGCGTTGATTCCATCGCGCGTGCCGAAGCATGTGGCGATTATCATGGATGGTAATGGCCGCTGGGCCAAGCTGCGCGGCCTGCCGCGCACCGAAGGCCACCGGCAGGGGACGGAGAATCTGCGCCGCATCCTCAAGTCGTGCGTCGAGTTCGGCGTCGAGATTCTGACGATTTACGCTTTCTCGACCGAGAACTGGACGCGCCCACGCGCCGAAGTCCGCATGTTGATGAAGATTCTCGAAATGGTCATCGACCGCGAGCTGGATGAGTTGAACAACAGCGGCGTCCAGATTCGCCATATCGGCCAGATGGACGGCATCGACCCCGCGCTTCAGCGGAAGATCCGCTACGCCTGCGAGTACACCAAAAACAATCGCAAGCTGATCCTCAATGTCGCCTTCAACTACGGCGGGCGTGATGAGATTGTTCAGGCGGTACGGCGGATCATCGCCGACAAAATCCCGGTCGAGCAGATCGACGACCGGCTGGTTGGCAGCTACCTGTATACCAGCGGCCTGCCAGACCCTGATCTTATCATCCGCACCAGCGGCGAACTGCGCGTCAGCAACTTTCTTATCTGGCAGGGCGCATATTCGGAATACTACGTCACACCGGTCTACTGGCCGGACTTCGATAAGGAAGAACTGCGTAAGGCGCTGATTGAGTATGGCACGCGCAAGCGTCGCTTTGGCATGACCGACGAGCAGATCGAGAAGAAGTAGGCCCCTGCGCCGTCCGTAGCTCGAAAGCTGGCTCCAGCCAGCTTTCGATAGTCCTCTCATAGCCAAAGACTTTGAGCCTCAGGCGGCAAGAGTGGCGATGTGTTCCGTCCTCTCGCGCGTCGCCTGTTCCTTTGGCTAGTTTCCCCACTCATGCCGCGCGGCTATACTCTATCGGACAGGAAGCTGTGGAGGCCGTATGTTTAACGACATCTCGCAGGTGAATAAAGCGCTTCGGGCGCAGGATTATTTCCCGACCGATGAGATTTCGACCGTGATGTTTCTGGCTGAGAAGCTCGGTAAGCCGCTGCTGACTGAAGGCCCGGCGGGCGTCGGCAAGACCGAACTGGCGAAGTCGTGGGCGAAAGTGACCAACCGGCCTCTGATCCGGCTGCAATGCTACGAAGGGCTGGACGAGAGCAAGGCGCTCTATGAGTGGGAGTACGCCAAGCAAATGCTCTATACCCAGCTTCTGCGCGACAAACTGAGCGACCTGCTCTCGACTGCCGGGACGTTGAGCGAAGCCGCCGACCGGCTCGGCGCTGAAGAGAACGTTTTTTTCAGCGACCGGTTTCTGCTGGCGCGGCCTCTGCTTCAGGCCATCACCTCACCAGAGCCAGTCGTGCTGCTGATCGACGAGATCGACTGCACCGACGCCGAGTTCGAGGCGTTCCTGCTCGAAATCCTGAGCGAGTTTCAGGTCTCCGTGCCGGAATTAGGGACGATCAAGGCGACACACCCGCCGGTCGTCGTGCTGACGAGTAACAACACGCGCGAGCTGTCGGAAGCGCTCAAGCGCCGCTGCCTCTACCTGTTCATCGACTATCCCTCGCACGAGGCTGAATTGAGCATTGTGCGGATGCGCGTGCCGCAGTTGAGCGCCAAACTGGCACAGCAGGCCGTCGAGGTGGTGCAGGGCTTACGTCAGCTTGACCTGAAGAAGAATCCGAGCGTGTCGGAGACGATTGACTGGGCGCGCGCGCTGGTCATGCTCAACGCCGACAGCCTCGACCGGCAGACGCTCGAAACCACGCTGACTGTCCTGCTCAAGCACGAGAGCGACGTGCAGAAGGCGCGACGGACGCTGACGAGCGGCAGGCAGCCGCCGAATGACCCGCGCAGTCGTGGCAATCAGGGCGGCAGCCGCCGCTTCAACGACTGGAA
>CAZZAO010000135.1:6162-13492 GCA_964652205.1 uncultured Anaerolineaceae bacterium
CGCCGAGAACCGGCAGGGGCGCTTTTCTGATGGGGAAGGCGTCCCGGTTTGTTTACTACGAGTTGGGCGTTGGTGTCGGCGTGTGATAGGGCGCGTGGAAACAGTGATATGGATCGTTTCTGATCTGCTGAATGAATTCCGCTGTGCTGACACCCCATAAGCTTTCAGGGGTGTCAAACGTTTCGATGCTGCTGACTTCGCGGAGAAAGTCGGCCTCAGAAGGAACGTTGAGCCGGAAGGTTATCTCAGTTATGAAGTCGCTACAGACTCCAAGATTTAGCCAGTAAAGATTTTCTACTGATATGTGGTAGTTGATAATTGTTCCACGACCTTTGTAGACGAGATAAATCCAGAGATCGCCAAATTCCCGGACACGAAATGTATTGATAAAGACTTCAGGCATTTCTGTAAGACTCTTGAGCACAGTGGGCATGAGGATTCGATTTACTGACCGAGAATCGAGCCATTGATAGGGATAAACAATATCAACATTGGTCGTTTGAAGTGTGGCACCATTCATTACAAAGCCTAATGAAAGTGATGAGAAATCGGGTTGATCGGGAACAAAGGTGAGACCTACTCCGAAGCCTTCCTGGAGGTATCGTTCTAAGGTCCAATCCAGTGGTCCGCCGGGATAGCCTTTGAGTTGTTTTTGCCAGATTGGATTTAGCCCGTGACTTGAAATGAATCCAACGATGTCCTGAACATTACTCACGCCCGGTTTCAGGCCCCACCAGCAAGGCAGCGTACAATTCGGTAAATCTGTCATCAGCAGGTGAGTAAACATCGGTAGCAAGTCAGTGTCCAATTCAGGCATGGGTGTAGTTGTCGCATCTGCGCCTAACTCTTGTGCTCTGGAAACAGGGGTATATATTATCTGCAAACCCAGAATACCAATGAGTATTATCAACGCGGCAATAGCGACTTTATTTTTCATTGCTTTGCCCCCGCCTCTATGAATTGCATAAATCCGCTGCCCTGGAGGTCATTTTTCCCTGTTGTATCCATATGAACATCGGCAGGCGGATGTTCTCCTGTTATAAAGGTATAATAAGCCCACGCTGCTCGACGGACTGTTGGCTCAGGCGAGTTGAGAAGAGGTTGATCACCATAGACAAAAGCCTGAAACATATCAGCTATTCTCTCGTTTTCTAAGTTAACAGAACTAAATTGGGGGCTTATGTCTGCTAGTGTCGACGTGTTGGCAAACTTCGCAAAAGTTTCACGATCCCAACCATATGGTGTATTCAGAGTTTGACCACCTGGTTTCACAAAGTTACGAATGTGATCCCACTCGTTAAATATAGCTGAATTACGGAAAGCTAACACATGCCCAAATTCATGGGTAATATTGACATTGTCCTGAAGAGCAGAATCGAAGGGTTGATCTCTTAAATACAAGGACTCTGCTTTAGATTCCGTATCCGTTATCGGATTAAGAAAGAGATAAATAGTATGACCATCTGGTCGAGTGCTAGCGTAAGCTGTAGGATCGTTCTCATTCCAGCCTGATGTTAATTGTAGATTTGTTCCTCCAAAAGCCTGCTTAAATAATGCTGCCGCATCCTTCCAACTTCCACCTGGTAGGTTCTGAGCGATTCTCGACGTGATAGCGGTGACGCTGGCGTAAGCCTCAGCGATGCGCTGGACGCCGCGCGGGTCTTTGATCCATGCCGACCAGTTTCCACCTTCGGACGTGGTCAGGCCGATCCCATAGACGATATGGAGCATGGCAACCTCGCCATAGGCAAGAAGCCCTTTCCCGATTGTTTCGACGAGTTGTTTTAGCCAGGGTGGGACGTGGTTGCCCGGAACACCTGTCTCGTTCTGACGACCAGGGCCGGGGACATCCGAATCAAACACTGTGGCGTGATTAGGGGCCGAGGAGAGCGCCTGCATCGTCGCGCCAATTGTGATCCTCGGCGCAGTGGGTTCGCGCTCGCTAGCAGTTTCCGCTCGCCACTTCAGGAAATGGGTCAGCACGCTGGCCGCTTCCTCATCCCACTGATTGTTTCTCCCACCCAGAGCAAACAAGTGCCACAATGTGTCTTCAGGGGTTGGATAAATACGCGCGAAGGATTCCAGCATGTCAGGCTCATGGCGCATCATCATCACCAGGTTGTGCGTCAAGGGATTGACATTGTTGAGTAGAGTGTTGAGCAGATCGAAGGGCAGATCGAGCCTACTGCGGTAAGCCGGCGTGTCGGTGAAACTATCTGCGGGCGCTGAGATGCGACGAGGCTCCACATTGATTTGACGCGACTCAGGGTGTTCAAAATTGTTGCGCGCTGCTGAAGAGACGGCAGGATTAGCTCTCTGGCGATCCTTGCGTGGATTGGGCGTGTCATTATTTTCCTGGTGCTGGCTCTCGTGGTCAGAGTCGCTTTGTCTCCGGCGCTGGCCGGATAACTGAGTCTGCGGATGGCCGAAAAGACCGTGCGCGATGTTCGTGATCGTCTCAGCGGGGTGTTGAACGAAATGCGCGACGGTTTGGATGGCGTATTGAATCGCCTCAACAGGCTGGCGTACTAGCTCAGCGACAACGTGACTGAGGGTGTCGATTAAGCCCATGAAATTCCCTCTTTATAAAATCCTCTCTCTCTATGATAGATCAAATGTTCTATAATCAAGTGTCCAAATGGACATTTTTTGGTTTAAAGTTCTGCTGCTTCCTTCGCCCCGTCTAACTGGCGGACGGAGCGATTGAACAGCAGCGAGCCGGTAGCGACGATATAGATCGCGGCGTAGATCAGCAGCGTCTCGCGCAGGCCGGACTGCTGCGTCAGGAACCCGGCCAGCAGGCCGCCGATGGGCGTGGCGACCAGCACGCCCGCCGAGAGCAGGCCAAAGACGCGGGCGCGCATCTCACGCGGAATCCGCTGATACATCGCCGTGCCGATGATCGGGTTGATCGGCCCGGCCAGCAGGCCGTTGACCAGCATCGCCACCATCAGCACCCCCAGCGATGGGAAAGCGGCGAAAACCAGGAAACGCAGCCCGACGACCATAAAGCCAAGCGTGAACAGCCAGCGCCGCGAGAAAATTCGCCCGGACCCGCTATAGAGCAGCGAGCCAACCAGCGCCGCCGCGCCGAACGCGCCGATCATCAGCCCCTGCGCGAGCGCGCCCTGTTCGGCGCCGAACATCGTCTGCGCGTAGACCGGCAGTGTGACCGCGCCCATCGCCGCGTCGATCATGTTCGTCACCATGACGACCGCGATGATCGTGATAATCAGGCTGTCCGTGCGGACGAACTGAAATCCGGCGCGCAGGTCGTCGAGATAGGGCGTTTTCTCGTGGTGTTCGGCCTCGACCAGCGAGGCCGGAATCAGCGCCTGTGTCCCGACCGCCGAGATGAAAAAGGTCACGGCGTCGATCAGCAGCACGCCCGCCACGCCGAGCGTCGCCACCAGCAGCCCGGCGACCGGCGCGCCGATCATGCCGGTCGCCCGCGAGATCGACTCCATCAGGCCGTTGCTGCGGTCGAGGTCGATGCCTGCCGCCGCGCTTAATTCCGGCAGCATAGCGGAACGGGCCGAGCGCCCCGGCGAGTCGAACAGGTTGCCGATGAAAACCAGCGCCAGAAGCTGCCAGAAGGCCAGCCCGGTTGTGTAGTAGAGCAGCGGAATCAACAGGGTCGCCGCGCCGCTGACCAGATCAGCGCCGACGCTGACGCGCTTGTAGCCGATGCGGTCGACCAGCGCGCCGCCGAAAAACATACCGATCACAATCGGCATGACGGTGAAGAAGGCGGTGATGCCGGTTTGCGCCGCGCTGCCGGTCGTCTGCAAGACGAACCACGGGATGGCAATCGCCGCCATCGCGTTGCCTGTGACTGATACCAGCGTCGTCCCGTAGAGGGTGAACAGCGGACGTCGATTGTGCTGCATCGTGGCGATGGCTTCAGCCACGGCTGCCGTCGCTGTCAATGGACAGGATTTCGTAAGTGTCCTGCGCGAAGATCACCGCCAGTTCGGCCTTCGGGTCGGGCAGGCTTTGCCATGACAGCACCAGCGCCTCTCGACCTTGATGCTCGACCTGCCGAATCGGCAGTTGGTGAATGCGCGGGTTCGTTTTGACGAAGCCGATGCCCTCAGGCGACGAGAGGCCGATGCCGCTCAACGCGCTGGCGTTGATGTGGCCGCAGTGCGGGCAGAGCATGTGCGCGCCGGGCAGGTCAGGGCGCAGGCGTTCAATCTGCTCCAGATGGCGACGATGAAGCGGGGCGGGGCGGCCACAGCGCGAGCAGCGCATGATTCCGCTCACGAGGGCGGGCTGAAACTCACGATAATTCCACGCCATCAGGTGATAGAGCGCCGGTTTGATGCTTTTCATGCCGCGTATGATCGGGGCCTGCCCGGTTTCCTGATGATCCCAGTCACGCAGATCGGTGGGCAGGCCACAGCGCGGGCAGTAGAGGAAAAAGTCGCCGGTGATCGGGTCGAGCCGACCTTCGTAATGGGCCTGCCCGCAGGTCATGCACCAGAGCGATGTGGACTGCCAGTGGTGGCCGTTCATTTCTGCGTTGACCAGCTTACGCAGCATCAGCCTGCCGCGATGCAGGCGCACCGCTGCTGCCGACTCGCTGACTCCCAGCCGCCGCGCTAGCTCGGCTGACGGGACGTTGTCCAGATAGCGGGCTGTCAGCAGCGCGCGGTTTTCTGGCGACAGCAGCTCCAGCGCTGAGTCGAGCAGCCGCGCCAGTTCGTCGCGGTCGAGGTCAAATTCGGCTGTGTCCGCCGTCACGTCCTCGTCGAGGTCGGCCAGCCGTCGCGCCTCGATCCCGCGCCGCCGCCGCCAGCGCTTGTAGACGTTGGCTCCAATGGCGTTGAGCCAGTGACGCGCGCCGGTCGTGTCGGTCAGCCGGTCGCGGTGCGTCCAGGCTTCGACCAGCGTTTCCTGCGTTAAATCTTCGGCGACCTGCGGGTCGCCGCTGAGCCGGGTGAACCAGCGCAGCAGCATCGGGCGGTGCGCCGACAGGGTATCGTGAAGCGGGGTGTCCATCGAACGAGCTTTCGTCTAACCGTACTCTGTCTATACATCGTCGTTCGCGGGCGAATCTTACATCATTTTTTTACGAGTTCGATGGGGTCGAAGTTTCAGGGGAAGAAATACAAGACGCTGCCCGCGCGGGCAGCGTCTGATGAAGATCAAGCGAAGCGACGGCCTACGGTTTCGCTGTCGGACGTTCCAGCCAGTAACGGTAGGCGAAGTAGGCAATGACCGCGATGACAGCGACCACGACTGTGTAGATCAGCGCCTGACCGAGGAACTGGGTGATCGGCGGGACGTCAACGCTGCCGGTCGCCGTCACCGGGCGCAGGTAGGCGGTGATATAGGAATAAGGCGCAAAGAGACTCACCAGAAAGGTAATGATGACCAGCACGATCAGGCCGTAACGGAACAAGCGCAGTCGGCCTGCGAGATCCCCTTTCTCAAGCATCTGGATTCTTCCTTTCATCAGGCGGCTATAATTGCTGCTGCGATAATCTATTCTTCACGCAAAATTGATGAATGTCAATAAACCGCGCGTAAATTTTGAGGGCATTTTCGCCGAGTCGGCTTTAATTCGCCGATCTTGAGCGCGGCAGGACGATGCGGAAGGTGCTGCCATGCCCGACCGCGCTTGCGACCTCGATCTGGCCCCCATGCAGTTTGACGATCTTCTGCGCGATGGAGAGGCCCAGTCCCAGCCCCGGCGTCGAATGCGCTTCGTCCTGGCGCCAGAATGTCTCGAAGATCAGCGGGAGCGCCTCCGGCGAGATGCCGATTCCCGTATCCTCGACTTCGATCATGAGACTATCGCCATCAGGATAAGCGCGAACGGTGATCTGACCTTCGGCTGGCGTGTAGCGCAGCGCGTTTTCGACTAACTGGCGCACAGCGTCGGTGAGCTGCTCGCTGTATCCAGCCACGGTCGGCAGGCCAGACGCTAGCTCGAAACGGATGCGCGCGGCGTCGGCAGGGGTGAGGATTTCGGTCTGAAGCAGATGAAGCACGTCGGCGACATCGACCGGCGCGCGATTGGGGAGCTGGGTGTCGAGCATGACCATCTTGAGCAGCAGATCGACCAGCCGGGTCGTCCGCAGCACACTGGCTTCGATCTGTTCCAGCCGGTAGCGCCGCCGTTCAGGGTCATCCGTCCGCGCCATCAGGTAGGCGCTGGAGCCGATGATCGAGAGCGGCGTGCGAAACTCGTGTGAGGCATTGCGGATAAATTCGGCCAGCAGGCGCGCCCGTTCTTTTTCCAGCGTCAGGCTCATCGACTGGCGCTCGGCCTGCCGGAGTGTGGTCACGTCACGGATAATTGCCATGATCTCATCGACGCCGCTGGGGATGTAACGCGCCTCGAACTCAAGGAGGCCGTCGGGCGTTTCAATCGAATATTCCAGCCGTGTTGGCTGCCGGGACGTGCTGGCGTCGAGGACGGCGGTCGAGAAGAGCTTCGCCTGCGCTGGCGGGAAAATTTCCTGAATCCGCTTGCCGACGAAGTGTTCCGGCGGGACGACCAGCGGAATTTCGGACGGCGCGTGATAATCGAGGATGGTTGTATCGGCAGCGTGGTAGAAGATCAGGTCGGGCATGATCTCGATAGCCGCCCGGTAGCGTTCCTCACTCTGGCGCAGGTGTACTTCCGCCTGTTTGTAGGCGGTAACATCGTTCTGCACGGCGACGAAATGAGTGACCTTGCCCCGCGCGTCGTACCGAGGCGCGATCCGCAGTTCGCTCCAGTAGCGCGCGCCGGTCTTGCGCGTACTCTGGATTGTCCCCGTAGCGGCAGTCTGCGCGGCCAGCCCGGCGCGGATCGCGGCTGAAGCGTCCTGATCGCTGCCGAGCAGAAAATCGACGCTGCTGCCAACAACGTCGGCGCGCTCGTAGCCGGTCAGCGCCTCAAAGGCCGCGTTGACGTAGACGAGCGGCAGCGCTGGCTGCTGCGCGTCGAGGATCGCCATACTGACGGGAGCCGCTTCGATGAGCTGCTGATAGAGCGCCAGATCGTCAGATAGCGTGGAACCGTTTGCCGGGTTGCGATTCATGAGCGCATTCCATACTGACTGCAAAAGGTATCGTGCCGTCGTCCCGGCGCGACGCTCACTGTTCTTATCATCATAGTACATAGTACAACGAGAGTTGTTGAGCGGGTGATTGTTGAACGGAACCAGAAGGAAGTCAAACTCTGACGCGCGGCAGGGCAAACGCATCAAATCTGATCGGAGTTTCAAGAAAGCTCATATCGGTTTATCCAGGGTCAACGGTAGCGTAGGGGCGACCCGCCGGGTCGCCCCTACAAACCCTCATGACCTTTTATAGCCTGAGTTGCGATTTTGAT
>CAZZAO010000136.1:0-13475 GCA_964652205.1 uncultured Anaerolineaceae bacterium
CTCCTGCCGAACAAAGAGACGTTCGGCACGCTACGCCGCAAGCGGAGAGGGGGAAACGGGCACAATCGGCAGCAATTTTCCAGTCTTACCCGCTTAAATTGACGGCTATGGGGCGTGACGTATCATGCCCCTATAAGCGCTCGATGCAGGATTGACGGACAAGTATGGCGACCGATAAACGGGTGCTGGTCACGGGCGGCGGCACATTTCTGGGTGATAATATCGCGGCGGCGCTGCTGGCTGAAGGCGCAGACGTGTCTCTGCTGGTGCGCCCCGGCGCGGAAGACAACCTCGGCCCGCTGCGCCAGCGCGCCCGCTGGCAGACCGCCGACGTTTGGGACCCGGCCAGCCTGAAAGGCCGCGCCCGTGGACACAGCGCTGTCATTCACACTGTCGGCAGCCTGTCCGCTGACCCGGCGCGCGGTCTGAGCTACGACACCCTCAACTTTGTCTCGGCGCGTAACGTCGCCAATATGTGCGTCAGCGGCGGCGTGCCGCGCATGGTGCTGATGAGCGCTGTCCGCGCGCCGTGGGTCAACGGCCAGTATATTCGCGCCAAGCGTGAGGCCGAAGGCTATATCGCTCGCATCGGCCTGCGCCCGACGATCATTCGCGCGCCGCTGGTTTACCTGCGCGGACAGCGGCGCTCACCGTTCTACAGCCTGATGACGCTGCTCGGCAGTATTCCACCGCTGTCGTGGCTGATCTTTGGCCGGATTGCGCCAATGCCGGTCGATCTGCTGGCGCGCGGCGTTGCCCGGATCACGCTTGAGGATCAGCCGTCGAAGACCGTCTACTATGCAGGCGACCTGCGCCGCCGTAACACGCGGCAGGAACGTCGCCGTGCCATGCCGCTGACGTCGGTTGAGAATCTGATGCAGCGCGAGGAAATTAACCCGTTCTACCTGCTCGACGAGAACACGCCCTTCGGCTGGACGCCGCCGAAGGACGAGTAGGGCGGCAGCAGACTCAAACGGTCAGCGGGACGTCGGCGGCGAAGGCAGCCAGCGGGGCCGAGTCGCCGTCTTCGGTCACATCGACGTCAACGTACAGGCCGCCGACCTGCTCGACTTCGTTGCCGTCGTCCAGCAGTTGAAAGACGACGACGCGCAGCCGCGCTCTGGTGAATTTTCCGGCGGTGACTTCAAAGGTTTTCGAGGGGTTTTCGCCGTCGAGCGACAGTGACCAGTCCTGCGCGCGCGCTGGCTCGCCGTTCAGCATCGACAGGCGCACGAGGAGCTGCGGCGCTTCTGAACCGACGCTGAGGCTGGCGCCGTCGAAGCCGACATGGACGGTCGATGCCTGACCGGCGACCAGCGTTGGCGGCAGGGCGACGACTAAACGGCGCTTGAGGGTTTGTGATTCGATCAGCGGTGGGCTGGATGGCGCGGGCGCGTCGTCCGGCGTGGAGTCGTCGTTGGTCGCGTCGGTGATCGGCGTCAAGGGGGTCGAGTCATCGGAGTCGACGACTTCGGCGGCGTAATCCGTGCCGTCGTCGGTCGCCGCGAAGGCATCGACCGCGCGCCGTCCGAGGTCGGTCAGGCGGTAGCGGCCTTCGCCGTCCATATTCAGGTAGCCGCGCGTCACCAGTCGGCGGATGGCGCGGCCAAAGGCGCGCTCGCTCAGGCCGGTCGCGCGGGTGATGTCGCTGGCGTGGGCGATGGCCCCTTCCTGCGTGCCATAGAAGCGAATGACGGCCAGCGCTTCGGGCGGCAGAGTCTTAAGCTGGTAATCGAAGTCCATCGTCACGCGCTCCATCTTCACCACACGCTCTTATTCGGCAGTATAGCATGAAGTGAAAGAAGCGAGAATCGAGAGCTGAGAACCGAGAAAAAGAAGGACTGAGGACTGAGTTGAAGAGGACTGAGTAAAAACCAGGAAATAGCCTTCTGTCCTTACTCAGCACTCATTGCTCGGCCCTCAGCACTTTTACAGCGTAACGACGCGGGCCTTGCCTTTGCGCGGCTGAGTGGCGTGGCGGGTATCGACCACCAGCGCGGCATGGTCAAGGATGTGCTGATAATCGAAGGCGGTGTGATCGGTGACGATGACGACGCTATCAGCATCCTCAAGCAGCGCGTCGCTGTACTCAACGCTGGTCATGATCTCCTCGTTCTCCAGCCGCACCTTGCCAACGTGCGGATCGTGGAAGCAGACGTCGGCGCCCTTGTTGCGCAGCAGCCTGATGACGTCGAGCGCGGGGCTTTCGCGCACGTCGTCGACGTCGCGCTTATAGGCCACGCCGAGGACGACGACCTTCGAGCCGTTGACCGATTTACGGTCGTCGTTGAGCGCGCTGGCGACTTTCTCGACGACGTATTCGGGCATGGCGGTGTTGACCTCGCTCGCCAGTTCGATGAAGCGCGCGGTGTAGTTGAGCGTCTTCAGCTTCCAGCTCAGGTAGAGCGGGTCGATGGGGATGCAGTGTCCGCCCAGGCCGGGGCCGGGATAGAAGGGCATGAAACCGAACGGCTTGGTTCGGGCGGCGTTGATGACTTCCCAGGCATCGACGCCGAGCTTGTCGCACATCAGCGCCAGCTCGTTGACGAGGCCGATGTTGACGGCGCGAAAGGTGTTTTCGAGCAGCTTGACCATTTCGGCGGTCGTCGGGCTGGACACCGGGACGACGGTTTCGACGGCGGTGCTGTAGAGAGCGACGACGACTTCGGTGCAGTCAGGCGTGACGCCGCCGACGACCTTCGGCGTGTTGCGGACGCCGTATTTGACGTTGCCGGGGTCGATGCGCTCTGGCGAGAAAGCGACGAACACATCTTCGCCGACCTTGAAGCCATCACTGAGCAGGCGCGGGACGACCAGCTCCTGAGTGGTGCCGGGGTAGGTGGTGCTTTCGAGGACGACTAGCATTCCGGCGTGGCAGATTTTGCCAATCGAGTCGATGGCCTCGATGACGAACGACATATCCGGGTCTTTGGTCTTACGCAGCGGCGTCGGCACGGCGATGCTGACCGTGTCGGCCTGATGCAGATCGTGAAAGTCGGTGGTGGCGCACAGCTTGCCGTTTTTGACCAGCGCCGCCAGCGTCTCGGTCGGCACGTCGGGGATGTAGCTGACGCCGCGGTTGATGCTCTCGACCTTCGAGGCGCTGACGTCGAGGCCGATGACGTCGAATCCGGCTTTCGCAAACTCGACCGCCAGCGGCAGCCCGACGTAGCCGAGACCGACGACGCCGACCTTTGCCTCGCGTTTTTGCAGCCGGTCGAGCAGTTGTTGCTTCATGGTCATAATCATGTCCTGATGAATTCAGTGGTGGCGGCATTATAAGTCCGCACAGGCGGGGCCTACAAGCGCCGCTCGTGACTGAGCCGGTCTGAATCAAGAGCGGCAGGCAGGCGGATGTCTTACGCCTTGTCGGCTGGCGGCGGCAATTTCCGTTACAATCGATGGTGATCTATCGCGCTTACGATGCGCTACGATGCGCTGCGATTGAGGGATGCCTGTGTCTCGTCGCCAGATTGTGCTGCTGATTGCGCTGTTCCTCGTTACCCGCGCGGCGCTGGTCGTTGTCGGCGTCGTCACGCTGCGCGTCTGGTCATCGACCGAGGGCGAACAGTTCACGCACCTGCTCGACGGCGGCCCGGCGCTCGATATGTGGTATCGCTGGGATGCGGGCTTCTACGCGACGATTGCCACCTACGGCTACGACTGGCAGAATGAGCGGCAGCCGAGCGACGATATGGCCTTTTTCCCGCTCTACCCGCTGGCGATCCGCGCGGTCATGCCGCTGACGAGCGGACTGTCGCCCTACCTGAGCACCCAGGCGACGATTGCCGGGCTGATCGTCTCGAACGCGGCGCTGCTGGCCGGGGCGCTGCTGCTGTTCGATCTGGCGCGGCGCTTCGGCGGCGCGGCGCTGGCGTGGCGCGCCGTCTGGCTGCTGCTGCTCTCGCCGGGGAGCATTTATCTGTCCGGCGTCTATACCGAGGGACTGTTCTTCCTGCTCTGCGCGGCGACCTTCTGCTGGCTGGAGCGCGACCGCTTCGCGCTGGCCGCGCTGACCGCAGGGCTGGCCTGCCTGACGCGCTCGGTCGGCGTGGCGCTGGTCGTGCCGCTGCTGTGGGTAGCGTGGCACAGTGACGGCCTGCGCCGCTGGCTGCGACTGGCGCTCGCGCTCGTCCCCGCCGCGCTGACCGCCGCTTACGTCGTGATTTCCGGCTGGATGGCTGGCAATCTGCTGGCCTATTTTCAGGCGTATCAGACGACGTGGGGACGCGGAACCGGCTCGCCGATTCGCGCCTTTACGGTCTATTTCAGCGGCGAAGAAAAAGTTTCACTTTATGGCTCGCCGCTGTCGTGGGTCGATCCGCTGGCGACGGTCGGCGAACTCGCTTTGTCGGTGGCTGTACTGCGCCAGCGCCTGACATGGGGGCTGTTCGCGCTGACCGCCCTGCTGATTCCGATCCTGACCGGGACGCTGCTGAGTATGCCGCGTTTCGGCACGGTCATCTTCCCGTTTTACATCGTGCTGGCGGCGTGGGCGACGACCCGCCCGCGACAGGCGCTGCTTTATGCCGTCTCCGCCGGGCTGATGATTCTGTTCGCGGCCCGCTTCGTCACCTGGCGCTGGATCGCCTAAAAGAAGGACTGAGGACTGAGTTGAAGAGGACTGAGTAAAGGATGCAGAGCGTCCCCTGTTTTTACTCAGTCCTCAGTCCTCGGCTCTCAGTCCTGTTCCTTATAACTCGCTGCAATCCCAGATGAAGCCGCAGCGCTCGCAGCGGACTTTGCAGGCGCGGCGGACGGTCGGCGCGGCGCAGGCCGGGCAGACGGTCGACAGGCTGTAGTTGGGCAGAGGGCCGGGCGGCGGATGCGGCGCGCGCGGTTTCGGCGGCTCGGTTACGGGCGGCTGCGGTCGGACGTGGTCGTCGGGCGGCTGAGTCATCGGGCGCGCCATCGGGTCAGGTTAACAAAACGGGTATCCGTGCTGGATACCCGCGAGAGAGGCGACGACCGGGATCGAACCGGTGATGAGGGTTTTGCAGACCCTTGCCTTACCACTTGGCGACGTCGCCGCAAGTGTTCAGGCATTATAGCGGTCGGGCGTGAAGGCTTCAAGGCTGAATCGCCGCTGCATGACGATTTCTCTGCTTGCATCGCTTCTGAAAAACGGACACAATAAAGCGCATGAGCAAGAGAAAGAAACGCCCACCGGTTCCAGCCAGCATCCCGAACGACGAACCGCTCGACGCCGCTGCTGCTGACGTCGATGCGCTCGGCGGCGACGGCGCGATTCTCGAATCGCTGCCCGAAGTCGAGGCTGTAGAGGCGTTGACTCAAGTCGCTGACCAGGCCGACGCGCTCGGCGGTGACGGTGACGGGCTGGAGCCGCTGCCAGAGTCGGTCGAGGATTCCCCGTTTCTGACCTTCCATGTCGATGAGGTGATCGAAGAAGTCGAGCAGGACGATCCCTATGGGTCGCTCGATATTGAGGCCGCGCTGGCGGCTGTCTCGTCGCTGAGTGACGAGCAGGCGCACCGCGAAGCTATCGAAGCGGCGGCAGCCGCTGCGGCTGCCGATGACGAACTCGAAACCGAGCCGGAAACTGAGATCGAAGCTCGACCGCTGGCCTCGCTCCGGGAGCCGCCGCCGCTGGTGCTGCGACGCGGGCAGCCTGGCTCGGTGATTCCGGCGCTGCTGCTGATGGGCATCGGCGCATGGTTGACGCTGGCGCTGACATCAGGCGCGACGGCGCTGACCAGCCCGCTGCTGGTCTCAGGCGTACTCGGCGCGGTGCTGGTCGTGATTTTGCTGGCGCAGTGGCTGGCTTCGGGCCGCTGGACGCGCGGTATTCTGTTTGTGGCGCTGTTCGCGCTGCTGCTGTTCGCGGCGCTCTACGAAGACCTGACCGCCGGACTGGGGCTGGCTGTGCCGCTGACGCTGGCGGCTTTCGGCGGCGCTTTGATTCTGACTGGCCTGATCGGTCGCCCGCCGGATCGGCGGCTGCTGATTTCCGGCGTGCTGCTGGCCGTCGGCAGCCTGATCGCCGCGATTATCGCCCGTGGACTGCTGCCCTCGACGCTGCTGGTGGGGATCGCGCCCTACGGGTGGGTCGTCGCTGCCGTGCTGATCGTGATCTGGTTGCTGCCGGTGGTTTTTGGCCGACGGAGCTAGCGTGCTGTGCGTATCGCCATCGACGCCAGCCGCACGACCGTCGCGCGCGTGACCGGAACCGAGCATTATGCCATCGAACTGATCCGCGCGCTGATCCGCCACAACAGCCGACATGACCTGACTCTGTATTTCCGCGATTCACCGCCGCCCGATCTGTTCCCGGCGTCGCCGCGCGTGACCCTGCGCGTCATCCCGCAGCGCCGCCTGTGGACGCATATTCGTTTCGCGGCTGCGCTGTGGCGCGACCGCCCCGACGTGAGCTTCGTTCCCGCTCACGCGCTGCCGATCCTGTTTCCCGGCTGCGCGGCAGTCACCGTCCACGACCTCGGCTTTCGCTTTTTCCCGGCGGCGCATCCGCCTTTTCAGCGCTGGTATCTCGACTGGACGACGCGCAGCAGCGCCCGCCGGGCAGCGGTCGTGTTCGCCGATAGCCAGGCGACCGCTGATGATCTCGCCCGACTGTATCGGATCACGCCGGATAAGATCCGCGTCGTCTATCCCGGCGTCGCCCCGCCGCCGACAGGTGATGTCGAGGCGACCCGGCGCAAGTATCATTTGCCAGAGCGCTACTTCCTGTTCATTGGCACGCTTCAGCCGCGCAAGAATATCGCTCGACTGGTACAGGGCTATCGGCTCTGGCGCGCAGCCCACCGACCGGACGAGACGGGTCTGGTGCTGGCGGGCGGCAGGGGATGGCTTTATGATCCCGACTGGACGGATGGCGTCGACGGCGTGACGCTGACCGGCTACGTCGATGAGGCCGACAAAGGCGCGCTTTACGCCGGGGCGCTGGCGCTGGTCTTTCCATCGCTCTATGAAGGTTTCGGCTTTCCGCTGGTTGAGGCGATGCTGGCTGGCACGCCCGCCGTCGCCAGCGCCACATCGAGCCTGCCGGAACTGGCCGGGGATGCCGCGCTGCTGGTCGATCCGCTCGACCCGGCGGCGATTGCTGCTGCGATGGGGCAGCTCTCCGACGACGAGGCGCTGCGCCGCGACCTGATCGCGCGCGGGCAGCTTCAGGCGCGCCGTTTCACCTGGGAAGCTGCCGCAAGCGCTGTGATGGACGGGCTGGAAGCCGCCGCGCTGTGTTAAAATGAACAGGTGAATGTCAAAGCTGAGGTAGAGGACTCATGCTCGATCTGCTGGACGTTCGCCGTCAGGTGACGGACTTGTAGCGCACCGTCCGCGAGCGCGGCGATGACCCGGCCACTCATAGCTGGTTCCGCCTGCGCCGCGATGAAATCTTCCGCGCGCATCCCCAGTCGGCGCTCGACGCGGCGCAGAAAGCGGCTTTTATCGCGCTGCCCTATTATGACTACAACCCGGCCTATCGCGTCACTGCGAGCGTCGATTTTGACGTCGAGCCGAAGGTCTACGAGGTCGAGACGGCGACCGACGGCCTGATTCATTACCGGCGCTTCGGCAAGGTCAGCTTCGACCTGCCGACTGGCTCTGGCGCGCTGTCACTGTTCTGGATGATGGGGTATGGCGGCGGCGTCTTTCTCCCCTTTGGCGACCGCACCAATCGGGCCGACACCTACGGCGCGGGGCGCTATCTCTACGATACCATCAAGGGCGTCGATCCTGGCGCTGGTCTGGATACGATCATGCTCGACTTTAATTACGCCTACAATCCCTCGTGCGCTTATAACCCGCAGTGGGCCTGCCCGCTCGCGCCGCCAGAGAACCGGCTGGAATTTCCGGTTCCCGTAGGCGAGAAACGATTCGGGTAGCGCGTTTGGAGCGAATCCTTCTCGTCCAGCTTTCCGACATCGGCGACCTGATTGTGACGACAGCGGCGTTCAGCGCGCTGCGCGAAGCCAGGCCGGACGCGCACCTGACGCTGCTCTGTAACCTGTCGAGCGCCGCCGTCGTCGATGGAACTGGACTCATCGACGAGGTTATTCCGTTCGATAAGCACCTGTTCGATTCGCCGGGAGCGCTGCTGTGGCCCGCAAATGCGCGGCTCGCGCTGCTGCTGGCGTGGCGGCTGCGGCGCGGCCATTATGGTACGGTGGTGTTTTTTCACCACGCCTTCACGGCCTATGGGATGGTCAAATGGCTCGGCATCGCGCTGGCAGCGGGCGCGCGGCGGCGGCTCGGTCTGGGGACGCCGCGCACCTTCTTCCTGACTGAATCTGTCCCCGACGCGGGCTACGGCATTTATCATCAGGCCGAATACGCGCTGAAGCTGGTTGCGCTGCTCGGAGCCGATGCGTCCCCGCGACCGGCGGTGATTGCGCGCGACGATTCGCTGCTGCCGCTGCCCGACAGGCGCCCGCGGATTGCCATCCATGCGGGCAGCGGAGAGTTCAACGTCGCTCGACGCTGGGAGCCGGAGCGCTTCGCCGCCGTCGCCGACGCGCTCCACGATGAGCAGGGCGCGCACATCGTCCTTGTCGGCAGCCCGACCGACGATGTCGATCAGCTCAGGGCCGCGCTGCGCACCGACGACGTGACCGATTTACACGGGCAGACGACTTTGCCGCAGCTTGCGTCGGTTCTGGCGCAGTGCGATCTGTTTATCGGCGCGGACAGCGGGGTAATGCACGTCGCGGCGGCGGTCGGCACGCCAGTCGTCGCGCTGTTCGGCCCGACTAACGTCGATGCCTGGGGGCCGTGGATGCCGACCGGACGCGCAGCGATTGTCTCGAGTGGGGCCGAATGCTCGCCGTGTGGCTACGTCGGCCTCGGTGTTGGCCTGCTGCACGGCTGCGAGGCGCGGACGTGTATGCGGATGATCGCCAGCGGGCAGGTGTTGTCGGCAGCGCGGGCGCTGCTGCGCGGTGACGAGCCGCCGCGCCGCTTGCAGCACCGGCGCTATCCGCTGTTTGAGCGTCGGATTCAGATTCTCGGCTATGCGGTCGATGCGATCACTTACGCCGAATGGCTGGCGCTGATCGATACCTGGGTTCATGACCCGAACGCCGACCGTCCGCGCCATGTTTGCACCATCAACCCGGAATTTATCATGATCGCCCGGCGCGACCCGAATTTCAGCCACATCCTCGACCGCGCTGATCTGTGCGTGCCGGACGGCGTCGGCCTGCTCTGGGCGGCGCGCCGACAGGGAACGCCGCTGCCGGAGCGCGTGACTGGCTCCGACGGCGTACCGATCATCGCAGCGCGGGCCGCCGAACGCGGCTGGAAGCTGTTCTTCCTCGGCGCTGGCCCGGCGGTCGCCGAACGCGCCGCCGAGGCGCTGCGCGCTCGCCATTCCGATCTGCAAATTGTCGATTGTTACAGCGGCAGCCCGGCCCCCGGCGACGAAGATGCGATTGTCGAGCGCGTCAACGCCAGCGGCGCGGACATCCTGTTCGTGGCTTATGGCGCGCCCGCGCAGGACGCATGGATCGCCCGTAATCTGCCCCGGCTGCGCGTCCGTATGGCGATGGGCGTCGGCGGCTCATTCGACTTCATCGCCGGAGTCGTGCCGCGCGCGCCGCAGACGATGCAGCGGCTCGGCCTGGAGTGGCTCTACCGGCTCTATCTCCAGCCGTGGCGGATGGGCCGGATGATGCGCCTGCCGCGTTTCGTCCTCGCCGTCCTGCGCGAGGGGAAAGCCCTCACCTCTTAAAATGCCTGAACGTCCCACAAAATCCCTGACCTGAGTCGAAAGGCGGAGGCAAAAATCCGCCTTGCGTGCGTTCTGCCGGTGTTCGATTCGTGGCATCATGAGCTTATCGATACGAGCCGAGGAACCACAATGGACACTCAGGACGACGATCTGCTGACTCCGCTACGACGCCAGCGCGCCGCCGAAATTGAGCGCCTTGAGCGCGAGTCGGCGCGCTATCAACCCGCTGCCGAGCGCCGCCGTACCAGCCTGTTCGCGCGGCTGTTCCGCCCCGGCCATTCACCGTGGACCGTCCCGGCGACCCGGCGACCGGGCCGCCGGATCACTGTTACCGCCGAAATAGGCCGCCTTGATCTTTAGGCGATCTGAATTTGCAGGGATTGAAATCATGTACAGTTTCGATGAAGTCTACCTGACTTACGAGATTCATCGCCGTCGCGCCGAGATCGAGCAGCGTGACCGCGCGACCGCCGCCTACGATCATCCGCTGGTCGAGCATGTCAACCCTGTTGCCGCGCTGATTGAGCGTTTCCGCCGCGCGTGGACGCCGGTGGCTCCGGCCCCCTCATCCGAACGGGAAACCCGCGAGCAGTCGGCGATTTGTCTCAACTGCTAGCCGTGGTATGCTGTTAGCCTTTGCCGCTCCGGTGTGAGGTTGAACGTGCAGACCATCGACCGTCTGAAAGCCTGGGTTCCCCAACTGGCGGGCCAGCGCGTGCTCGTGCTTGGCGACCTGATCCTCGACGAGTACCTGACCGGCAGGGCAACGCGCATGAGCCGCGAAGCGCCCGTGCCGGTGCTGGAGTTTGAATCGCGTCGGGTCATTCCCGGCGGCGCGGGCAACCCTGCCGCCAACATCGCTGCGCTCGGCAGCCAGTCGGTGCAGCTTGGCGTGGTCGGCGCGGACGCCGAAGCCGATACGCTCCGCGAGGCGCTGACCCGCTGCGGCATTGACGCTGCCGCGCTCGTGCAAGATGCCGACCGACCGACGACCCTCAAAACACGTTTGATGGCGCATATGGGGCTGCGTTTTCCGCAGCAGGTAGCGCGAATGGATCGGCTGTCGCGCGCGCCAGTGTCGAAGGCAGTCGAGGATGCGCTGCTGGCAGTTTTTGCCGAGCGGCTGCCGAGGGTTGATGCCGTACTGGTATCGGATTATCGCATTGGCCTGCTGACGCCGTCACTGGTCGAATCGGCGCGTAAGCTCGCGCGGGCGGCAGGCGTGCTGCTGGCCGCCGACGCGCAGGGCGCATTCGAGAAGTACGAAGGCTTCGGGCTGGTCAAATGCAACGCCGACGAAGCCCGTGACGCGCTGCGCCGCGACATCGAAGGCGACGAAGCCTTCGCGCAGGCCGCGCTCGATCTGGCGCGACGGCTCAGGCTGACCGGCGCGATGGTTATCACGCGTGGGGCCGATGGCGCAACGCTGGCCCGGAGCGATGGCGTCACGGCCCATTGTCCCGCGCCTGTGCTGACCGATGTTTACGACACCGTCGGGGCGGGGGATACTGCGATTGCCGTGCTGACGCTCGGCGTGCTGGCGGGCGCATCCTATGAGGACGCGACTTCGCTGGCGAACTATGCCAGCGGCATCGTCGTGCGCCGTGTCGGCAACTACGCGCCGACGCCGAACGAACTGCTGCGAGCGCTCGAAGGCCGCGGACGATAGCTCATTTCATCTGTGAAATTCGTAAAAAGGCGAGCGAGGAATTGTTATTTTTGCGGTTTCAGGTTTTACTGTAGTAAGTCACGCTTTCGCGCAGAGAAAAAGGAAACGTCCATGCGTAAACTGATGATTCTCGCTGTCTTTATCGCCTTACTGGTTCCGCTGTTCCAGACCACCGCGCAGGATGCCGGTGGCGCTGGTCTGGCGCTGACCGTTGGCCCGTCGCCGATCTACGTCTATGATACCGGCTCGCTCCAGTTCGTCCCCAACGGCGGCGCGATTCTGTTCTGCTCGGCAGTCGAAGTCTCCGGCGTGACTGATGGGTTCGCCAAGCTATCCAATCAGGGCGGCTGGATTGCCACGTCGTCCTTTATCTACATCGACCCGCTGACATCGGTGGCAGGGCGTTTCAGCCTGTGCGCCGCTAACGCGCACGGCTAAAGTCGCGCGTTCTTTCCAGCTTCAAAGGCAGCGGGGCGACTGGTGAGTCGCCCCGCTGCTGTTTTATGGTGGTTGTGAGTCAGCTTAGAGCTGATACAGGTCGCCGTACTTGGCGCGCAGATAGCGCATATAAGGCTCGATGGTCAGCGGCCTGCCGGTCGCGCGGTCGAGCAGTTCATCGGCCATAAATTTGCGCCCGTGCTGGTAAATATGCTCACGCAGCCACTCGTACAGCGTGCCGAATTGCCCGGCGCGGATTTCACCTTCGATCTCCGGGTGGGCGCTGGTCGCGGCCTCGTAGAACTGCGCGCTCATGATATTGCCAAGCGTATAACCCTGGAACGCGCCGCCAATTGTCCCGCTGTACCAGTGAACGTCCTGCAAGACGCCATCTGAGTCGGTCGGCGCGGCAAGGCCGAGGTCGCGCTCATAGCGATCCTGCCACGCTTCCGGCAGGTCGCGCACCGCCAGCCTGCCCTCAAGCAGCTCAATTTCAAGGTCGAAGCGCAGCATGACGTGCAGGTTGTAGGTGACTTCGTCGGCGTCCGTGCGGATGAGCGAACGCTGTACCTTGTTAATGGCGCGGTAGAACGTTTCCATCGAGATGCCGTCAAGCTGCTGTGGAAAGCGCGTCTGGAGCAGCGGATAATAATGCTCCCAGAAGGGGCGGCTGCGCCCGACGATATTTTCCCACAGCCGTGACTGGCTCTCGTGGACGCCGCTCGACGTACCAGAGGCCAGCGGCAGCCCCTCATAATCAGGGCAGATACCCTGCTCGTAGATGGCGTGACCGGACTCGTGCAGCGTGCTAAACAGCGCGTCGCCGAGGTCGCGCTCGTTGACGCGCGTGGTGATGCGGACATCGCCGATGGCGAATTTGGTCATGAACGGGTGATGCGTCTTGTCCTGGCGGCCACGACGGAAGTCGAAGCCATAGTCGCGGATGATTTCCAGACCGAAAGCAAGCTGGGCCGCTTCGGGATAGTGGCGCTTGAGCACGCTGTCATCGGTCGGCGGCTGTTCGGTGATTGTCCGCGCCAGCGGCACGAGCTGGCTGCGTAAATCGGCAAAGATGGCGCGGACGGTTTCGGTTTTCATGCCTTCGTCGCTGGCGTCGATCAGCGGGTCGCCGATGTGACTGTAGCCGGGGAAGTAGCTGGAATACTGGCGGCTCAGGTCGAGCGTCTTTTCGAGCAGCGCGCGCATCCCGGCAAAATCGTTGGCGGGTCGCGCCCGCGTCCAGGCGTCGTAGGCCAGCCCGATGTGATTCGCCATCTCGGCCACGAACGACGCCGGCACTTTGACCGCCTGATCGTAGACGCGCCGTGTGACGCGAATCAGGCTGGCGTCGTCGGAGTCATAGGGCAGGCTGTCGGCAGCGCTTTTCAGGTCATCGAGCAGGTGGCCGATTTTTGCGTCAGTGAACTTCTCGTGCGCCAGACGTTCAAGCGTGGCGATCTGCCGCGCGCGAGCGACTGCGCCGCCGGGGGGCATGTAGGTCGTTTGATCCCAGTTCAGCAGCGCCGCAGCCGCCTGAAGATCATTAACTTCGATCAGGCGGGTTTTCAACTCGCGCAGCTTGCCTTCCACAGTCAACTCCTGATTTCATCGCGCTGAACGCAGCGCCCTTTTTCGGGTACGATCATAGTAGCATAAGAAGCC
>CAZZAO010000137.1:0-13407 GCA_964652205.1 uncultured Anaerolineaceae bacterium
GCTTGATGCGCCCACGCTCCTCGAAGATGTGGCTGCTGAAGGAGCTGAGGATCGCCAGCGGCATGATAAAGGTCGTGAGCAGAACCAGCAGCAGACTGAGACCGTCGATGCCGACGTAGTAGCTGACGCCATAACTCGGCAGCCAGTCCGAGCGCTCCACGAACTGCAACCCGGCCTGACTGCTGTTGAAACCGGCCCAGAGCAGCAGCGAAGCGATAAATGTCAGCAGGCTGACGACAAACGCTGTCCACTTGATGTTCTGTGCCTGTGTGTCTTCGCGCATGAACAAGATCATGAATAGCCCGACCAGCGGCAGAAACAGCACCACTGTGACGAGCGAAAGACCGGTTGCTTGCATCAATAATCTCCTCGGCTTAATCCTGTAGGTCGCGGTGTCCGCGCTCTACGACACACACAAAGCAGGGCCGCGCCACCGCGACCCCTGCTGTTATTTCCCAACGGCTGCCGCCTGCTGAATATACGGCAGAAGCAGAATGACGATGACAATCACGACACCGAGGAACAGCGTTACGGCATAGGTACGGACGTAGCCGGTCTGTACCTGACGCAGCCCCGCGCTGATCCAGTTCGACAGCCGCCCAACCCCATTGACGATCCAGTCGATTCCGCCGAGATCGACCGGCCCGGACAGCAGTCTGGCAATGGCGTTGAAGCCTCCGGCGATGACCGTGTCATGGACGTAGTCGTGCCAGAAGTCCCAGTCGAGTGTATCGGCCAGAAAGACAGCGGCGCGGTTGTAGGGCTGCTCGAACAGGCGGCTGAAGGTCTCATCCCAGTACATTTTGGCGTTAGAAAACGCCCAGAAGGGGCGAACACCCGGATTAAGCTGAAGCGGATCGCGGCCATCTTTAGCCAGCGCGTGATCGAAGCCATAGATACTGCGCGCCAGCCAGATGGCGGCCAGCGCCAGAACGAGGGCGAGGATACCGATGACCGGCTGGAAGTCGCCGCCGTGCAGATTGACGACGCTGAATTCGAGGAAATGGCCGAGTTTCTCGACGCCGAAGAGATGGTCGAGGCCGAGAGTCGGGATACCAGCGTTCGCCGGCAGGTTGAACAACCCGGCGATGCAGCTAAAGAAGGCCAGCACGACCAGCGGAACGGTCATCGTCCAGACGCTTTCAGGCGCGTGGGCGGCAGCTTCCGTGCGCGGCTCGCCGTGGAAGACCATCTCGATCTGACGCCACATGTAGAAGGCGGTGAAGGTCGCGGCGACGATCAGCACGGCCACGGCAATGTAACCGCCGACCTTCGCTTCGTTGAGGCCCGCCAGCCACGAGTTGCCGAGGATTTCGTCCTTCGACCAGAAGCCCGCAAACGGCCAGATGCCGGACAAAGCCAGCGTGCCGATCATATACGTCCAGTAGGTAATGGGCATTCGCTTACGCAGGCCGCCCATATTGCGCATATCCTGCGCGTCGAACGGCGCGTCTGATTCGTCGCTGTGCGCGTCGTGTCCGTGATCGCCATGCGCCTGATGCGCTAAGTGATGCCCATGCTCAACACCATGAATCACCGAACCCGCGCTGAGGAACAGCAGCGCTTTGAAGCAGGCGTGGGTGACGAGATGGAACATCGCTGCGCCATAGGCGCCAACCCCAACGGCTGCCACCATGAAACCAAGCTGGCTGACCGTACTGTAGGCCAGCACTTTCTTGATATCCCACTGCCCCATGGCAATGTAACCGGCACACAGCGCTGTCGCCACGCCGATGACCGTGACGATGAACGAGGTGAAGTCTGCCGCGTGGAAAAAGACGTTACTGCGCACCATCATATAGACGCCCGCCGTGACCATCGTCGCGGCGTGCATCAGCGCGCTGACCGGCGTCGGGCCAGCCATCGCGTCCGGCAGCCAGATAAAGAGCGGAATCTGGGCCGATTTAGCGGTCGCGCCGACCAGGAGCAGGAAGCTGATGATGCTGATGATGACCAGAATATCGCCCTGGAAGGGGCCAGCGTGAATGATACGGGCGGGATCACCCGCCGGAAGCTCCAGCAGGCGTTGGGCGCGACCAAACACGCCCAGGTCCTGATAGTCAATATGCGCGTTATCGGTGTAGACAGGCTCGGCCAGCGCCGCGTCCGAAGCGTGGCCTTCAGTCGCCGCGCCCTCCGTTGTCGCCGCAGCTTCGGTGTCGGGATGGGCAATCGCCGCGCCCTCAATAGGGACACCTTCCGCCTGCGCCTCATGAACCTGCTCGGCAACCATCACCGGGTTGGCGAGTTCGCCGGGGCGGAAAAAGTCGAGCGTGCCGAATGTCCAGAAGGTCAGAAAGACGCCGAGGAGCAGGCCGAAGTCGCCGATGCGGTTGACGATGAACGCCTTACGTCCGGCAATACTGTTCTTCCAGCCAACCCCTCTGGTGCGCTCGAACCAGAAGCCGACGAGCAGGAATGAACACAGGCTCACGCCTTCCCAGCCGACGTACATCATCGCAAAATTGTTGGCGGTAACGAGCACCAGCATGAGGGCGAGGAAGGTATTCAGGTAGGCGAAGAAACGCGAGAACTTTTCGTCGCCGTGCATGTAACCCGCCGAGTAAAGGTGGATCAGCGTGCCGACGCCCGTGACGACCACCATCATCGTCACACTGAGCGTATCGACGCGCAGCTGCCACGGGAAATCCAGCCCGACCGACGGAATGCGGATCCAGCCATCGAGCAGCGCCGGGTTGACGATCACCGCCGTGTAACCGCTGCCGACCATGTAGATCAACAGGAGCAGCGCGACGCAAAAGGCCAGCGCAGCAGCCGCAGTACCGATGATCGCCGAGATACGCTCCGACAGGCGCGCGCCCCAGAAAAGATTGATAAACGCGCCGATTGCCGGGATCAGAATGATCAACGGGACGAGTTGTGGCAAATTCTCCATAAACCAGCCTCTTCTTGAGTACAGGCATCCACCGTAAAGCGCAGCCTGTATCAGCCTTCCATCTGGTGCAGATCGTCGATATTAATGCTTTGCTTCGAGCGGAAGATCGCCACGATCAGCGCAAGCCCGACAGCCACTTCAGCCGCCGCGACGGTAATGACAAAAAAGACGAACAGATGACCATCAGCGTTGTTCCACTGGCGGGCAAACGCCGCCAGCGCGAGATTCGCGGCATTGAGCATCAATTCGATTGACATGAAGATGAGGATGGCGTTGCGCCGCACCAGCACGCCAAGCGCGCCGAGGACGAACAGCACCACCGCCAGCATGATATACCCTTCGGTCTGAACCATCGCCGCAGCTCCTTCTAGTCGCCTGCCGGTGAAGAGCCTTCAGCCGGCAGTCTGGGTGTCGTATCCTCGGGGACGGTCACATCGTGGCCGACCTGCCCGGCGATCACGCTGGTCAACGGGCGGCTGACACGGCGGCGGACGGACTGCTTGACGCGCACCGTCTCGCGGTGAGTCAGGACAATCGCGCCGACCATCGAGGTCAGCAGCAGCAGGGAAACCAGCTCGAACGGCAGCAGGTATTTGGTGAACAGGCTGATCCCGATGGCCTTTGGCCCGCCGAAAATGGGGTTGGCGTCGAGGACGTAAGCCGGTTCGGCGACCGGACGGATGGTATCACCAACGGCGACCTGCTGCGCGGACAGCACGACGACCTGTGAGGTATCTTTCGTCAGGTCGAGGTCGCGCATCCGGTAAACGACCAGATTGGTTTCGGGGTCGATGAAAGCCCAGTTGACCGTATCAGCGGGGACAGTGAACGGCTCGGCATACTCGCCGGGCTTCAAATTCTGGATCAGGATCGGATCGGTGATCTGCTTGCTGGCGATGTCGAGCCTGCCATTGACGCCGAGATCGACCAGGCTAACCGACGCCAGCGACCCAAGCGTATTGACGACGGTGACGCGGGTGCTGTCGCGCGGCGGCGTAGCGATATCGACCGGCACTTTGAGCAGCGTCACGCCGTCCTGACGTCCATAAACGACAATGGTATCGTTCTCGTCGGCGTCGAGCGTTATGTGCCGATTGAAGCTGCCGCCTTCGGACAGGGTCAGTTGCAGGTCGGTCACGCCCGCAGGCAGCGTCACCGGCGTGGCGGCGTCGCGGAAGCCGAGGTCACTGGCAATGACCGTATCACCAGCACTGACGCTCAGAGAGCCGCCGGTGGTGACTGCGTTGATAATTTGCACCTGCGGGTTCGCCGGGACGGGCTGCTGACGATCAATACTGCTATTGGTGACTGCGAGGCCAATAATGAGCAGGAATGCAGCAGACAGAAGCGCCGCTACGCCGGTCAGCCAGCGAAATTTCCCCGGCGCAGCGCCCAGGCGTTCTGCGCCGAGCAGCATAATCACAAAGACGAACAACACCATGATCGCGCCTGCGTAGACGACGATCTGGATCATCGCCAGGAAGGCTGCATCCAAAAGCAGGAACAGAAACGCGATGCAGCCCATCGTGACGATGAGGAACAAGGCGCTGTAGACAGCGTTCTCGCTCAGGAGCATCATCACGGCGGCGGCCACGGCCAGCGCCCCAACGATGATAAATAGACTGAACTCAGTCATAACACAATTTCCTATTCGCGCGCTCGTGGATGTTTGTGCAGTTTAGCGCAAACAAGCCCGAAATTGCAAACTCTGTCGCTGTGACGGGCGATAGACAACCACAGGGGCGGCGCATCAGGAATGCGCCGCCCCTAACAACCTGACGTGACCCACCCGGCTTAGTCGGGGTTCGGCTGGTCAGGAATCGACCGATTGAACGCTCCCGGCGCGACCTGCTGCGGTGTCGCTGGCTGCCCATCTACCGGGGGATCGATCAGCATATCCTTATCAAAGATCGAGTCGGCGCGGTCGGTAAAGCTCAACTGATGTTCCTGGCCCAGCTCGATGGCCTGCGTCGGGCAGGCGTCTTCGCAATAGCCACAGAAAATACAGCGGAGCATGTTGATTTCGTAGGTTTTGGCGTAGCGCTCGCCGGGGCTGTAGCGCACGTCATCGGTGTTCTCTGCCGCTTCGACCCAGATGGCATCGGCAGGGCAGGCCGCCGCGCACAACGCGCAGCCAATGCACTTCTCCAGCCCATTATCATAACGGCGCAGGTGATGACGCCCCTTGTAGCGTTCCGAAAAATCCTTCACCTGCTCCGGGTATTGAATGGTGACCGGCTCCTCAAGCACATGCTTGAAAGTCGTCGTAAAGCCTCTGATCACGTTCATCGGGTCTTCCCCTCATCCACCTGTACTACGAAACGACTCACGCCCGTGGCGCGTTGTCGGTGCTCACCGGCTCAATCGCGGTCGAATCACCGACGACTTTGCCCGGCGGCGGGTTGAGCGCGGCCAGCCGATCAAGCTGCTTGAGCGTGAAATGGTACAACACGAACGGCACCGCGAGCAGGCCACCGACCGCCTGAAGCACAAGGTAGCCAAAGCCCGTCCGCTCACCGGTAATCAGCGGGTCAAGGGCCAGATCGTCGTCTTCTGATTCCTGGGTGACGGCTTCGCCCGCCCGCGTCAGCGCCCAGGCAGCGCCCGCGATGATGACCACGAACAGGATACCCGCAATGATGCCGTAAACCATCGGGCTGCCGGTCGCGTCACCAATGACGACCGCAATGGCCGACCAGGCGACAGCGGCCAGCGCCAGCGGGATCATAACTTTCCAGCCGAACGCCATCAGCCGGTCGTAACGGATGCGCGGCAGCGTACCGCGAATCCAGATCATGAACAGCAGCAGCAGGACGACCTTGCCGATAAAGACCAGCGGGCCGAGGAACGGCAGCGCCTGCACCAGGCCGAAGCCATCCTGATAGCCGCCGAGGTAGAGCGCGGCAATAATCATGCTGATGGCGATCATGCCGAGGTACTCAGCCATCATGAAGGCGGCGAACTTCATACCGCTGTATTCGGTCATGTAACCGGCGGTCAGTTCCTGCTCGGCTTCGGGCAGGTCGAAGGGCGCGCGGTTGACTTCGGCCAGCAGAGCAATGAACAATACCGCCGCCGCCAGTGGATTCTGGAAGATGTACCACTGCCAGATCATGCGCTGAGGCTGCATGATGTCGCCGACGCTCATACTGCCCGCCAGCAGGATCGGCACGGCCATCGTCAGGCCAAGGCTCAACTCATAGCTCAACATCTGCGCGGTAGCGCGCAAGCCGCCGAGCATCGAATACTTGTTATTGCTCGACCAGCCCGCCAGCACGACGCCGTAAGTGCCGAGACTGGTGATCGCCAGCAGCCAGAGGACGCCGACGCTCGGATCGGCCAGACTGAGCGGAACCTGATACCAGCGTCCGTCGAACCACGGAATGACCAGATCGGGGCCGAGCGGGATGACAGCCAGCACGATGAAAGTCGGGACTGCCTTGAGGATCGGCGCGATCAGATAGACCATCTTGTAGGCGCCAGACGGGACAATATCTTCCTTGAAGATCAGCTTGACGCCGTCAGCCGCCGGTTGCAGCAGGCCGTGGGGGCCGACGCGATTGGGGCCGACGCGGTGCTGCAAGCGCGCCAGAACGATGCGCTCCAGCAGCGTGGTGTAGGCGAAGCCGGTGATGACCACGAAAAACAGGATGAGCGCGAAGACAATCGCCTGAATGGTCGAGCAGCCCGACTCGGCGCGGCATTGAACGATCTCGTTCGGCGCGACGCGCGACTCGTAGTTGAAGACGAAGTTAAAGGCATTGTTGAGGAAATTCCCGATGGCGTCGGCGTTGAGCGCGATCAACGCAATGACGACCAGCGCGACCACAATGACGATGCCGAGAGCAATGTACCTGGGCGGTATCCCGCCACGTTCCGGTTGACGTTGTGTCATTTCGGCCATTTAAGTTCCTTAAACCTTGCTCACTTCGCCGACCGTGATACTGAGCGGCACGGCGCTGTCCGTGAGGTGGCGCGGCAGCACGACCACACCTTCGCTGGTGCTGCCGTTGACGTGGGCGCGCACCCGCAGTTTAGCGTCGGCAACCGTCACCGTCACGGTGTCCCCATTCGCAATTCCCCACTTCCTGGCGTCGGCGGCGTTGATCTCGACGTAAGGCGCGGAAACACGCTGCGACATCACTTCGGCTTCGCTGGGGCGGAAGGTACTCTGGCGGTCGTAGAGGCGCGTCGTCGGCACGACCACGACCTGTCCACTGCTGGCAGTCACGCGCGACGGCAGATCGACCGCGCCTGCGGCTGGCGCTGCGCCACTGTCCGCCGCCGTCGCAATCTGAACGCCGAGGCCACCCTTGCTATCGTAAACCGTGCCGCCGTAGTAGAGATCGCCACGGCCCACGAGCGGCAACTGCTGCGTCACCTTCGCCAGCTCCTGATAGCGCGCGCCGGAGAAGGCGGGAACCTGCTGGCTGATTTCGAGCATGACGGCGGCAGCGGAGAGTTTAGCGCGCGCCTGCCCGACTCGTTCGCCGAGGCGACTGGCGATCTGCCAGGCGGGCTGCGCTTCGCCCATTGGGCCTTGCGCGGTGTAGAAACGCTGGACGCGGCGCTCACCGCTGACGAATGAGCCATCGCGCTCGGCGAAGCTCTGGATCGGCAGAGCGGCAAAGGCGCTGGTCGCCACGGCGTCAGGGAACAGGCTGAGGGCGATGATTGTCTCGACCCTGTCAAGCCACAGAGCAGCGGTCGGGTCGTCGGCCAGCAGTTCAGCCTGGGCGACGATCAGGACTTTCGGCGGTTTAGCCGCAATCGACCGGGTCGTTTCCGGGGTGAAGCCGAGGTAGTGCAGCCCCATGAAGTTCGCGCCGGGGAAGGTCGCCATCAGGCCGTTGTTGGCCTTGCCGACGTGGCCGGTTTCGATCAGGAAGTTAGCCGCCGCCTGCATCAGCGCGCGACTGCCGTCGAGGGTCAGCCCTTCAGCGCCCGCGACGATTATCAGGTTGGTCGCCTGCGCCAGCCTGTCGGCCAGCTCAGGGTGCAGCGCGCGAATGTTCGCCATGGTCTCAGCCGCCGCGCCCGCGTCGTAGCGCAGAGGCAGGCTGGAGAAGGCGTCCATGCGGGTCGAGCGAGCATTGGCGACAACGACGTAAGCGCCGCGATCACGCGCCTGCTTGATGCGCAGTCGCCAGATCGGCGCTTCCTCTTCGAGGTCGCTGGCGATAATCAACACCGCATCGCCCTTGCGTAAGTCCTTGAGGTTAGTGCCGCTGCCGACACCGACCTGCGCGACGATGTCTGCGCCGGTATAAGTCGGCGGCCAGACGCCGAAGCGATCTCCGCCGAGGCCGCTGACCAGTTGGCGCAGCGCCCAGACGTCTTCGTTGGTCATGCTGCTGCCGGCGATGACGGCGATGTCGCCGCCAGCGGCCTGAAGCTTCTCAGCGACGGCTTTCGAGGCCACATCCCAGTTAGCAGCCGCGCCGTTGATGGTCGGTTCCAGCAGGCGTTCAGCGCTGCGGGTGAAGTGGTGGCCGAAACGCCCCTTGTCGCACATCCAGAGTTCGTTGACCTGTTCGTTCTGGCGCGGCATCATGCGCTTAATCATGGCGCGACCGTTGAAGTCGCGGTCGAGGCGGGTATTGATCGACGTGTTGCAGCCAACCGGACAGTGCGGGCAGATACTCGGCACGTTGGTCAGTTCCCAGGGCCGCGCGCCGAAGCGGAAATCCACCGTGGTCAGCGCGCCGACCGGACAAACGTCGGTGGTATTCCCGGAGAAATAGGTATCGAAGGGCGGGTCGCTGGTCGTGATGATCTGAAGCGAGCGACCGCGCTCGTGGAAAGCGAGCACCGGATCACCCGCGATTTCGTCCTGAAAACGGATGCAGCGCGCGCACTGGATGCAGCGCTCTTCGTCGAGGACGATCAGATCGCCAAGCGGGATGCGCTTGCCGAGATGTTTCTTATCGTCAAAGTTCATCCGACTGGTTCCGGGGCCGTAACCCATCGTCAGTTCCTGAAGCGGGCATTCGCCGCCCTTGTCGCAAATCGGGCAGTCGAGCGGGTGGCTGGTGAGCAGGTACTCGATCACGTTCTTACGCGCGGCAGCAACCGGAGCTGACTTAGTGCGGATGACCATATCCTTGCCGACGGTGGTGGTGCAGGCTGTCTGGAGCTTGGGCATCCAGCGCACCTGCGTGTTGCCACTGGCGTCAAGCTGAAGCTCGCCAGTCGCGCGGTCACGCTGAAGCGCGCCCTGCTCGATCAGGCACATGCGGCACATGCCGACCGGAGCCATCTTCGGGTGATAACAGAAGACAGGAATATCCGTGCCAAGCGACTTGGCCGCGTCGACGAGGTTGGAACCCGCAGGCACCTCATATTCTTGATCGTCTATCGTAATCCTGACGGTATCGGCCATTTTGGCTCAATCCTCTGCCATACAATTCGGTTGCAGTGAAGCTCTGGGATACCCTCGCCGCTGCTGCTTCTCTCTCAAGATGCGGGGAGAACAAGCAGGCTCCGGGTATCAAAGTATTCGGTATACGAAGGCTACGCGCTAATCATACCCCGTTCATCACGCGCTCACAAAGGCATCAGCCTGTTCGCCGGTTGGTCATGGTCGTCCAGCGGCTTTCGCCAGCCCGACGCGAGCGCGATCCTGAACGGCCTGCGCCACCAGCCCCCAGCGGCTGGTTTCATAATCCGCCTGCGCCAGCGAAAGCGCCTGCCGGAAATCCGCTTCAGCCAGCGCTGGCTCGTCGAAACTGAGGTACAACTCGCCGCGCAGGACGTAGTTCATCGACGAGTCGGGATACAGGTCAATCGCGCCGCTGAGCGCCTGCAAACGCTGCCGGGAGTGCCGCCCGAACAGCCGGGAAATCAGCGATGGCGGCTCCTCGATTGGCGCAGGCTCAACTTCGACGGCGACCGACTGCGTGATAAGCAGCATGTCCGCGTCCTGATCGACCGCGGCGAGGCTGTCGATGTCGATCTCGCCGTCAGGCGGCGCGGCGGTAAACTCATCCGGCACGGATTAATCTCCGGCGGGCGCTGCTTCACGCCGCGCGGCAGGGCGGGCCGGGGCCGCAGGCTGCGCCTTCTTCGGGCCAATGTGGGCCTTGAAGTCGTCCGGGAAATTCTTAATGGTGTGAATGATCGGGTTGGCGGCGAAGTCACCGAACGCGCACAGCGTGACGCCCTGCATGTTCTTAGCGATATTGTCGATCAGGTTGATATCGCTCTCCTGAGCTTCACCCGCCATGATCCGGTCAAGCACCTTGTCGAGCCAGTAGGTTCCTTCGCGGCAGGGCGTGCATTTACCGCAGCTTTCGTGCCTGAAGAAGCGGGTCGCCTTCGCCGCAACCCAGGTGATGTCCACCGTCTCGTCCATGACGATAACCGAAGCCGAGCCGAGGATCGTACCGACCTTCGCCATATCTTCGTAGGTCAGCCGGGTATCGAGGATTTCATCGGTCGCCGCGACAATCGGGCCAGAGCCGCCGGACGGCAGAATCGCCTTGATCTTCTTGCCATTCGGGATACCACCGGCGTGATCGAACAGCAGCTCACGGAAGGTCACGCCGAGCGGCAGCTCATAGTTGCCGGGCTTGTTGACGTGGCCGCTGACGCAGAAAACCTTCGTGCCGGGGCTTTGCTCAGTTCCGATCTTCTTGTACTCGTCCGCGCCGTTGAGAATGATCCACGGCACGTTCGCCAGCGTCTCGACGTTGTTGACAACCGTCGGTTCACCGTACAGACCGCCACCCTTCTGCGCCGGGAACGGCGGACGAACGCGCGGCTGACCCAGCTTGCCTTCGAGGCTTTCGAGCAGCGCGCTTTCCTCACCGCAGATGTAAGCGCCCGCGCCGAGGTGGGTATAGACTTCGCAGTTATAGCCGCTGCCGAGGATGTTCTGGCCGATGAGGCCCGCCTTACGCGCGTCCTCGATGCCTTTGTCCAGCTCGTGAGCGATGTCCCAGAACTCGCCGCGCAGGTAGATGTAGACGGCGGTCGCCTGAATGGCGTAAGCGCAGATCAGCGCGCCCTCGATCAACTGGTGCGGGTTGTTTTCGAGAATCTGCCGGTCTTTAAACGTCCCCGCCTCGGACTCGTCGGCGTTGACGGCGACGTATTTGACCGGCTCGCTCTGGGGAATGAAGCTCCATTTCAGGCCGGTCGGGAAGCCCGCGCCGCCGCGACCGCGCAGGTTCGACGCCTTGACGACATCGATGATCTCGGTCGGTTTCATGCCGACGGCCTTCTTCAGCGCGTCATAGCCCCCATTGGCGCTGTAGACGTCGAACTTACGGATGTCCGGGATGTCTTTCTCGCGGTAGAGAATGTTTAACGCCATGCTTTGTCCTTTACCCTCACCCCCGGCCCCCTCTCCCTCAGGGCGAGGGGAGAAAACAGGGATGGCAGATTGCTGTTATCGCGCCATCCGGGCCGAAATATTCGGAAACCGTTTAGCTCTTGCCGTTCGCTTCGGCGCGCCACTGGTCGATCAGCGCCTTCATCTTATCCATATCGACCTTTTCGACATAGTGGAAATTGCACTGAAGCATCGGCGCTTTGTCGCAGGCGGCGAGACACATGACATGCTCGACAGTGAACAGGCCATCGTCAGTGGTTTCGCCGTCGCTAATGCCCAGATAGTCGGTCAGTTCCTGGTGGAACTGGTCGGCTCCCCGCAGGGCGCAGGGCAGGTCGGTGCAGACCTGAAGCCAGTATTTGCCCTTCGGCTTCTCGGAATACATGGTATAGAAGCCAGCAATCGAGTTGACCTGCGTCGGGTCGAGGCCGGTCAGTTCGGCGACTTCGAGGATGCCTTCCGGCGATACCCAGCCGTACTCTTCCTGAGCCAGATAGAGCAGCGCCATGACAGTAGAGCGTTTAGTCGGGTATTTGCCGAAAGCCTGCTCGATGCGGTCTTTATATTTCTCTGCCAGCATAGTTCAATCCTATAGGGTCAGAAAGGGCGATGGACGGCCCGTTCGCGGCGGCGAAGCCTAGCGATCAGCATCGCCGAGCGTGATATCGATACTGCCGATAATGCCGACCAGGTCGGCAATCATGTACCCCTGCGACATAATCGGCAGCGCGCCGATATTGACGTAGGACGGCGTCCTGAAGTGGACACGACGCGGCATGGCGCCGCCGGTTCCATGCAGGTAGCAGCCCAATTCACCGCGCGGGCTTTCGATGGCCGAGTAGATTTCTTCGTCCGGCGCAGGGAAGCCTTCTGTCCACAGCTTGAAATGGTGGATGACAGCTTCCATGCTGCGGCCCAGTTCGGCGCGCGGCGGCGGGGCGAACTTGCGGTTGTCGCTGCGGAAACCGCCGGACGCGCTCGGCAGACGCTTGACAGCCTGCTGAATAATCTTGACGCTCTCACGCAGCTCCAGCACGCGAACATAGTAGCGGTCGTAAACATCGCCATGTTCGCCGAGCGGCACGTTGAACTCATAGTCTTCGTAGCCCGAGTAGGGCTGCGCCTTGCGTAAATCCCAGTTGACGCCGCTGCCGCGCAGACTCGGCCCGGTGACGCCCCAGGCCAGCGCATCCTCAGGCTCGATCACGCCGACGCCCTGCGTCCGGTCAACCCAGATCGGGTTGAGGGTCAAGAGCGCTTCGTAGTCGTCGATCTTAGAGGGGAAGTAGTCGAGAAAGGCCGTGAGCGTCGGCAGGAAGTCAGCCGTAAAATCGCGCCAGACGCCGCCGGGACGGATGTAGCTGGTCATCATCCGCTGGCCGGAGATCATCTCGAACATGTCGAGGACGCGCTCACGCTCGCGGAAGCAGTAAAGGAAAACGCTCATCGCGCCCAGGTCGATGGCGTGCGTGCCAAGCCAGACGAGATGACTGTTGATGCGCGTCAATTCAAGGCCAATGACGCGCATGACCTGAGCGCGCTCTGGCACGTCGAGACCGGTCAGCTTCTCAATCGCCAGACAGAAGGCCATGTTATTCGCCATCGGACCGAGGTAGTCCATCCGGTCGGTGAGCGTCACACCCTTCTCGTAAGTCTTGGCCTCGATGTTCTTCTCGATGCCGGTGTGCAGAAAACCAATGTCGGGCAGGCAGGTGACGATTTCCTCACCATCCAGTTCCAGCAGCAGGCGAAGCACGCCGTGGGTGCTGGGATGGTGGGGGCCGAGGTTGAGCAGCATGGTTTCGCCAGTCATCGCCCGGTCAGAGACGAGGCCACGCAACTCTTCCAGATTACCTTCCCATTTGAATGTCTGTTCAGCAATTGCCATCACTATAACCTTTCCATCGCCGCTGAGGCTCACTCTTTGGCGTAGGGTTTGTGCTTACTGATCTCGTCGGTGTTAAACGAGAACATGACTATCTCGTAGCCAAGCGGATAGTCACGCCGCAGCGGGTATCCGTCCCAGTCATCCGGCATCAGGACACGACGCGGATCAGGGTGTCCGGTGAACGTAATGCCCATCAGGTCAAGCTGCTCACGTTCCAGCCAGGCCGCGCACGCCCAGACCGAATGGAGCGACGGCGTGCTCGGATCGTCTTCCAGCAAATAGACTTTC
>CAZZAO010000138.1:0-5146 GCA_964652205.1 uncultured Anaerolineaceae bacterium
CGTTCCTCCTCGCCCTCGGCGTAGGCCACGCGCTTGCGCGTGCCCTTGCGCGCGAGCTGGAAGATCGGCTTCATCGTCGCCCCCGAGGCGTAGACGAAGCTCTGCAGCCTGTTGCGGTACTCGTCGAGCTCGACGATCGGGCGCAGCGCCACCCCCGAGTCCGCCGCCGCCTGCGCCACGGCCGGCGCGATGCGCATCATCAGGCGCGGATCGAAGGGCTTGGGGATCAGGTACTCCGGGCCGAAGGACAGGCTCTCGCCGGCATAGGCGGCGGCGACGACGGAATGGATCTCCGCCTGCGCCAGCTCGGCGATGGCGTGCACGGCGGCGATCTTCATCGCCTCGTTGATCGTCGTCGCCCCGCAGTCCAGCGCGCCGCGGAAGATGTAGGGGAAGCACAGGACGTTGTTGACCTGGTTCGGGAAGTCGCTGCGTCCGGTGGCGAGGATGGCGTCGGGGCGCACCGCCTTCGCCTCGTCGGGCATGATCTCCGGCGTCGGGTTGGCGAGCGCGAAGATCAGCGGATCGGGGGCCATCGACCTGACCATCTCCGGCGTCAAGACGTTGGCGGCGGACAGGCCGAGGAAAACGTCGGCGTTCTCGACCGCTTCGGCCAGCGTGCGAATCGGGCGAGTGGTGGCGAGCCTGGCCTTATATTCGTCCATCTCGACTTCGCGCCCGGCATAAACCACGCCGTGAATATCGGCCATGACGAGATGCTCACGCCGGACGCCGAGCTTAACCCAGAATTCTGCCGTAGCGATGCCTGCCGCGCCCGCGCCGCAGATGACAACCTGAAGCGCTTCAATTTTCTTGCCGACCAGCGGCGCGGCGTTCATCAGCGCCGCGCCAGAGATGATGGCTGTGCCGTGCTGGTCATCGTGGAACACCGGGATATCGAGCAGCGCGCGCAACCGCCGCTCAACCTCGAAACACTCCGGCGATTTGAAGTCTTCGAGGTTGATGCCGCCGAAGGTCGGGGCCATCGCCTTGATAACCGTCACGATCTCGTCCGGCGTCAGCGCGTCGATCTCGATATCGAACACGTCGATGTCGGCGAAACGCTTGAACAGCACGCCTTTGCCCTCCATCACCGGCTTACTCGCCAGCGGGCCACGGTTGCCCAGACCGAGAATGGCCGTGCCGTTGCTGATGACCGCGACCAGATTCGACTTGGCCGTGAACTCGTAGGCGCTGACCGGCCTCTGATCAATTTCAAGCACGACGTCGGCCACGCCGGGCGTATAAGCCAGCGACAGATCGCGCTGGGTGAGCAGCGGCTTGGTCGGCGTCACTTCAATTTTTCCCGCGCGTCCGCTGCGGTGGTAATCGAACACGTCCTGTTTCGTAATCGACATTTTGGCTCCTCAATGACGCTCGCGCCTCTGGCTCATTCCCTGCGCGGCGAGTCGCCTGAATTGCACTGGATTGTAGGCGTTCTCGACCCATTAGGGATCACTCATGAGCCAAGTCGATAGAAAACGAGAGTTCCTGAGAGCGATAGACAGGGCAAAGATCACACTGCGTCGGTCAGAATCGGCGCTGCGCGACCGCGTCCGAGCAGCATCCCGTTTCCTGTTGGAGATTCTATTACGCCACTGATCTCAGAGGGGAACCGTGCTTCGTTTGTCCCCGGTTTGAGAGGCTCAAGTCGCTCAAGTAAATTAATTGTTAAGCGTCATGAAAGCCGGGACAGCGCTGGATGATGGATTTTAAGCGCAAATATCCCTCGTGAACGTGAAATTTGCGTGAATTTGCGTGAATTTTTCCTCAATGCTATTTCATTTAGGGGCGAAGTGGCTTAATCTGAGAACACATCGTCAATTTTTCATTAAGCATCATTTTTGGAGCGCCATCATGACTTATTTCTCGCAGCAGGATCACGCGGCTCTCTCCAGCATCAAAGCTGCGGATAGCGAGTTTCAGCAGGTCTATGATCGCCTTTATGAGCTTCACTGCGCGCTCTATCGCCGCGTCCGCGATCACAACTATGATCTGCATCCCAGCGCCGACAGCGCAACGCTCATCAATGAAAGCGCCGCCTTCGCCGCCAGCCCCCAGCGCGCTCTGACCCTGACCTACTTCCGCTCGTTCGAGCAGGCGCAACTGGTCGAGCGGCTGATGGGCCGTGACGGTCTGAACGTCCCGACCGACATCGAGACGCAGCGCCACCCGACGATTGAGCTGCGCGTCACGCCCGACCATTTCGCCGTCGAGCTGGTGCTTTCCCGCTATGCCTGGTGGGATCAACAGAACTTCATCGGTAAGCTGGCAATTCAGCGTCACCGGGATACCTTCCGCAGCGCCATGCAGCGCATCGGCGGCGATTTCGTCGTCGGCTTCTGGGACGGCCCGGCGCTCGGCGATATGCACGTCACCACTCGCCAGCTTCTACGCGGCAGCAACCTGACCGACTGGATGGGAACATTCTGTGACGGTCAGGACTCACTCCGCATCGGCGCGTGGTACGACGCTGGCGATGCCCGCCTCGACCCGGCGCTGATCGTCGGTGAAGTGATGAAGCGCGTCACCGCCCTCTATAACGTCTATAACTTCATCCTGTGGACGAGCAACAACGACTACCACAGCTTCTACCGCAAGGCCATGTTAAAAACCGCTCAGGTCGCCCTGTTTTAATCCCAAGCTCCGCCGACAGCAAAGAACCCGACGCCAGTGGACGTACCCGGCGTCGGGTTTTTGATTCGCCGTCGGCGGCTTGCCTTTTCCAGCAACATGAAGTACGGTAAACACACCTCACCCTCGGCAGCGACCGCCTTGACCCGTCGGCCAACCGCGTTACGCGGCCTTTGCCGTGAGTCCCAACCATCTCGTTTGTCCAGGCTCGACCCGAACAGAGTGCCATGACGACTGTCCCAGGCGACCCGGCCCCGCTCCAACCGTCCAGCAAGCCGCGCACGCTGTCTAATTTCGCGCAGCGCGTCATCACGGGAGTGGTGATCGCGCCGCTGGTGCTGGCGCTGGTCATGATCGGCGGATGGCCGTTCATCCTGCTGGCGGGTTTTCTGGCGCTGGTCGGCGCGCTGGAGTTTTCCGCGCTCGGCCATCAGCGCGATATCGAGGGCGTCGGCCCGGTGGCCGGCATCATGGCGGTCGGCGTCGTCGCGGCCTTTGCCCTGCGGCTGACGCCGTGGGTTCCCCTGATCCTGCTCGCAGGATTTGCCAGCGCCTTCCTCATTGACCGACTGCGGCATCCCGGCCAGGTACGGCGCAGCGCGCTGCGCGCCGGGTTGACGACCGCCGCCGCGATCTACATTGGCATCCCGACGGGCTGCCTGGTCATGCTGCGGACGATGAGCGACGGCCTGCTCTGGACGCTGATGGTACTGCTGCTCACCTGGGGAACTGACTCGCTGGCTTATGTAGGCGGCAGGCTGTGGGGCAAGACCAAGCTCGCGCCGACCATTTCGCCGAAAAAGACAGTCGAAGGCGCGATTGCTGGCGTGGTCGGCGGCATTCTACCGGCAGCGCTGCTGCTCGGTCTGACCGGACGGCTGACGCCGACTATCCTGATTCTGCTCGGCGCGGGGCCGCTGGTCGCCATCCTCGGCGATCTGGTCGAATCCGGCCTCAAGCGCGCGCTGAACGTCAAGGACTCGCACCTGGCCGGGTTCGACGTTTTCCCCGGTCACGGCGGCGTCCTCGACCGCGTCGATGGCCTGATCCTCGTGGCGACGGTCAGCACACTCTATCTGCTCCTGACCGGGCTGGCGCACTAACCCCCGTTTTTGACCTGCCGTTGATCCCCCGGAAAAAAGCATAAAGACCGCCGCTTCGCGGTTCTGCGAGTCTTGGAATAAAATGGAAACAGTTAAGACGCTTCTCAATGGTTTGAGGATTTGCCCATGAAGTCGACTGAGTCCCCGGAAATCACGTCGAATGTGCCGAATCGTGAAGAGCTGCTGCAAATGGCGATTCGGGCAGCGAAGGCCGGGAACCGTGAAGGCGCGCGCGTCATGTTCCGCAAGATTCTGGGCGAAGACCGCCGCAACGAGCGCGCCATGATGTGGATGGCGAAACTGGCCGCGACCAAAGCCGAGCGGCGGCAGTGGCTCCAGCGCGCCGTCACCGTCAACCCGGATAACCAGTCGGCCAGGGACTCGCTGCGCAAAATGGCCTATTCCAGCAAGGCGAAAGATAACCGCGTGCTGATCGTTTTTGGCGTCGTCGCTGGCGTCTTGATCGTCCTTGCAGTTCTGATCGTCCTGGTTCTGCTGCCTGCTATCAGCCCGCGCTAACCGGCTTCCGCGTCACCTTCCGACAGCACCGAGGAGATTACCGTGTCTGAACGAGGCAATTTACAGGCACAATTGAATGCCGGGATCGAAGCCGTCCACGCGGGCGATATGGCGACCGCGCGCAAACTGTTGCAGCAGGTCATCCGCGCCGATCCGCGCAATGAGGTAGCCTGGATGTGGATGGCGTCGGCGGTCAGCGACCCGGACGAGCGCCGCGCCTGTCTGGAACGCGCGCTGCGGATCAACCCGAACAATACTCGCGCCCGCGAAGCCCTGCGGCGGCTGGAATTGAACAGCCCGCGCGATTCACGCAGTCGGCTTCCTGCCAGCTTACCGGCGGGCGGTCGTCAGCGCTCCGGCAATATTTATCTGGCGCTGGCGGTCGTCGTGCTGGTCGTGGTTGTGGCCGCTGTCGTTTATGCCCTCAGCAGCAGCCCTCAATCGACCGGGCAGACCGGTACGCAGAACGGGGCGTCGGTTGAGACTATCGGCCTCGCACCGACTCAGAGTCCAACCATTGACCCGACGACCTTTACCGCGACGCCGGTTTTTGCTGTCGTCGTCACCCTCGACCGGACACAGTCGAACCTGCCCGCCACGTTCACGCCGACCTTTACGCCGCTGCCGAGCAGCACGACGATTCCGAGCGCCACGCCGCCCCCGCTCGATACGTACACGCTGCTCTACGCCGACGCCAGCGGGCAGGTCTACCGGCTGAGAGGCGACGGTTCCGGCGAAGCAGCGCTGCCATCGAGCAGCGGCGCCTTCCGCGATCTGGTCGTCGATCCGAGCGGTCAGCGGATCGCCTTCGTCCGCGACGTACTCGACAACAGCGGCTCGGCAGCAGAAGCCAGCGCCACCGAGCAGGCGACCGCGACGCCGGAAGACCC
>CAZZAO010000138.1:5156-13101 GCA_964652205.1 uncultured Anaerolineaceae bacterium
GTCGGGCCAATGGTCCGCCCGCAGTTGTTCATTGCGCCGCTCAATAACCTCGACGCGGCAGTGCAGATGACGCGCCTTCAGGGAACGCAGCTTGAGCGTCCCTCGTGGTCGCCGGATGGCAGCGCGCTGGCCTTTGGCAGCGACGCCGACGGCGATCTCGACATCTATACAGTCCCAGTCGAGGGGGGCGGGCCGCAGCGCCTGACCCGAAACGAGGGCATCGACAAAGACCCGGCCTGGTCGCCGAATGGCACGCAAATCGCCTACGCATCGGATCAGAACTCGCCCGCCGTCGGCAAGTTCCCCGGCACGACCGAGATCTTCCTCGCCAACGTCGATGGAACCGGAGCGCCGACTCAGCTCACTGACGCGGGCGGCAGCAGCTTCTGGCCGAGCTGGTCGCCGGACGGCAAGCAGATCGTCTTCGTCAGCGACCGCAGCGGCGACAGCGATCTATACATCATGACGGCGCTCGGCGAAGGTCAGGACTTGATGACCTTCGACGATCAGGGCGCAGAAGATCGCGCGCCAGCCTACGGGCCGGATGGCCGCTGGATCGCCTTCGCGTCCAACCGCGAGACAACCAATTTCCAGGCGTATCTGATCGACCCGGCAGGAAAGACCGTCAAACGGCTGACTCAGAACAGCCGTGACGTCGATGTACTGTCGTTTCTCCCGGCGGCAAGCTGACGATTGAAAGCGAGTGAAGTGTGAGTCAAGGGAAAGACGTTCAGGAACTGCTGAAAAAAGGCATCGAAGAAGCCCGCGAGAATAATAAGGAAGCCGCGCGCGGCCTGTTCGAGCGGGTCGTCGAGCTGGACGAGAACAATGAAAAGGGCTGGTTCTGGCTGGCTTCGGTCGTCGAGACGGACGAAGAGCGCCGTATCTGCCTGCGCAACGTGCTGCACATCAACCCGAACAACGAGCGCGCGCAGAAGATGCTCGACAAGATCGACGCCAGAGAGAAGGCCATCGCCGCCGAATCGGACATCATTCCGGGGATCAGCCATCGGCAGTTCTCGCTGGCAATTGGCGGCGGCGTGCTGGCAATTCTGGTCATTCTGATCGCCTTTCTCGCGGTCAGCTCGGCCACGCGCGGACGTCAGCAGGCCGAACAGCAGCAAACGCAGGTGGCGATTGCCGGCATCACGGCCACTATCGAGCAGATCGGGACGCAGGCCGCTGCCGTCGCGCAAACTGCCGCCGCGCAGATCACGCCCTCGGCCACAACCGCCCCGCCCACGCGGACACAGATCGCCACCTGGACGCCAACGCCGAGCGAAACGCCCTTTGGCGTCGCAGCGTCCACCCTGCCGCCGCCGACCGGCCTGACCGGGATGCTGGCGGGCTGGTCGGGCCGCGACGTTCAGAATATTGGCTACCTGCCGATTGGGACGTTCGACGTGGTCAACGGGACGTTCAAGCCTTCGACCGACAAGCTCGGTCGTGATGTTGACATCCGCCCGGACGGCCAGCGTCTGGCTTTCACGCAGTACGACCCGACCTTTTTCTCGACTTTTATCGGCGAGATGAACCTGAACGGCACACAGGCCGAATCCCTCAGCGACCGCTGGAAAGGCTTTCTGGCGGTTCTCCAGCCGCAGATGCCGCGCTACGGTCAGGGCGGCAACTGGCTGGTCTTCATCGCTCAGGATCAGGACACGCTGACACCGCAGGTCTACCTGCTCAACCTGACGCTGCCGCCGGGCGGCGATCCGAAGTCGTCACCGAACCCGGTGCGCCAGTTGACCAGCGACAAGGCCACCTACAGCTATCCGGCGGTTTCGCCGGACGGGCAGCATGTGGTCGTCGTCAGGGACGACAAGGACGGGCCAACGCCGGGGGCTGATCTGGTCGTCATCGACGTCGGCAATCTGGAACAGAAGGCGATCACCACCGACTACAGCGCCTTCATCGAGACGACGCCGCATTTCTCGCCGGATGGCTCGCAGGTCATCTATGCCGCCGCGCCCGCCAACGAACCGAACAACTACGACATTGCTATTCGCAACGCCGATGGCAGCGGCGCGCCGATTCTGCCGGTACGCAGCCCGAATAATGACATCTACCCGGTCTACAGCCCGGATGGCCGCAAATTCGCGTTTTCAAGCAACCGCAATGGCGCGTATGATATCTTTATTTTCGACATGGCGACCAACGCCCTGTCACAGTTGACCAACACGCCGGAAGAAGATTACGCTGGCGCGTGGTGGCAGCCGCCGAGTTAGGCGTTTCACGGAGACGAGGGGAATGGCAGCCAACAGCGGCACGCAGAGTCGCCATCAGCGCTTCGACGAGTTGATGCAGGCGGGCGCGCAGGCGCTGGAAGCGGGAGATCGCCGCGCCGCGCACGACCACTGGCGCGAGGCCGCGACGATTGACCCGTACAGCGAGCAGGTCTGGCTGTCGCTGCTGCGCGTGCTCGACGACGAAGAAGATCGGCACGTCTGCCTCGAAAACATCATCGCCATCAACCCGCTGAACGTACAGGCGCGGCGACTGTTACACCGCCAGTCACCGGACACCAGCAACCCGGCCATTCCGGTTGTGACCCCGGCGCAGGCCAGCGAGGCGGCGACTCGGCCTCAACGCCCCGATGGCGCGCGCCCGAAGCCGAAAACTCAGAAAACCGCCACGCAGTCGCGCTCGGCGGTCAACTCAAAGCAGAAGCAAACTCGAAAACAGCAAGGGCGGCAGACGAGACCTCGACGCTCGATTGGAAGCCTGCTGGGGCTGGTCATCGGCGCGCTGGTGATCGCTATCCTGATCGGGCTACTGATTTCGGTAGTCGTCTTCGGTCGGCACTGAGCGCGCGCCTCACCCTGAATCGCTCTCCCGGCGAGAGGGACTTCAATTCATGAAGGGCCTTCGTAGCTACCCTGTCCATGGAGGATGTTCAGCGATCACCAGCGCTTCATCCCGCTCTGCCTAAGAAGGGGCCGAGGGTGAGGGCAAATTCTTCACCCGCGCGATCAGGGCGCTGGTACTGTAACCGGGCAGAGTATCGATCAGCACGACTTCGCCGCCGTAACCTTCGACGACCGGACGCTCTGGCAGCAGCTTGTCGCGGTAGTCGCCGCCTTTGACATAAATATCCGGCCTGAGCGCGTCGATCAGCGCGTCCGCCGTGTCCGCCTCGAACACGACCACAGCGCTGACCGGGGCCAGCGCCGCCAGCAGTCGGGCGCGATCCGCCGCCGCGACCAGCGGACGCCCCGGCCCTTTCAGGCGTGTCGTGCTGGCGTCGTCGTTCAGGCCGATAATCAGCGCGTCGCCCAGCGCGCGAGCCTTTTCCAGATAGTCGAGATGGCCGACGTGCAGCAGGTCGAAGTGACCGTTGGTAAAAACCAGCCGCCCGCCCATCACGCGCAGCGTGTCGCGGTAACGGATCGCCTGCGGTAGAGTCAGAATGTCGCCCACGATGCCTGCCATTCATCCGGTTTACGAGGCTGTCAGCGTCGATTTTAGCAGCCCATTCGCCGGGCCGCGAGCAAGCCTTTTTGGTATTGCAAGCCGGTCAGCGTTACCTTAGACTTAAATACGTCCGCAGCAGACTCGGCTCAGGATTTTGAGCGTCGGAAAGTCCCGTTATGCCCAAGTTGATGATCGTCTTGCCCACGTACAATGAACGTGAAAACCTGCCCCTGATGGTGAATGCGCTGTTCGCCCTGCCGACTGCCGATCTCAACCTGCTGGTCGTGGACGACAATTCGCCCGACGGAACCGGCACGCTGGCTGACGAACTCGCCGCGCAGCATTTAGGCCAGATGAGCGTGCTCCATCGCACCGAGAAAAATGGCCTCGGCCCGGCTTACATCGCCGGGTTCAAACAGGCGCTGGCGCTCGACGCCGATTACATTATTCAGATGGACGCCGACTTTTCGCATCAGCCGAAATACATCCCTGAGATGATCGCGCTGCTGGAAAAAGGCAATGATCTGGTGATTTCCTCGCGCTTTGCCCCCGGCGGCAGCGTCGACGACTCGTGGAGCATCTACCGTAAGGCGCTCAGTTGGTTCGCCAACCGCGTCTACATTCGCCTGCTGCTCGGCATTTCGGTCTATGACGCGACGGCGGGCTATCGACTCTGGCGTCGGCAAACGCTGATCGGCCTCGACCTCGACCGGATTCGCTCCAACGGCTACGTCTTTCAGGTCGAGATGGCCTACGTCGCCACCCGGCTCGGCTTCCGCGTGGCCGAGATGCCGATCTACTTCCCGGACCGCGAACGCGGGACGAGCAAAATGGACATCCGTATCCAGGTCGAGGCTGCGCTGCGCGTCTTTCAGGTGATGTATCGCCACCATGCCCTGAACCCGCAGATGCGCCGCTCACAGGTGTACAACACCTGAGCCAACCCATGAATAACGCCTTCGAGCAAGCCCGCATCGAGCAACTCATCAGCACCTATGGGCCTGACGAATCCCTGCGAATTCCACTCGACTTTGGGGATTTTCTGTCGCTGCTCTGGCGGCTCGACGTTCACGCTGACCACGCGGGCAAACGCCGTTATTATCGCCAGTGTCTGCAAGCGCTCAGTTCAGGCATTGGCCTCAAGGGGCGCAGCATTATGCGGCTGATTGACCTGACTCAGCCGGGAGACTATTACGCGCAGTTGCCCAACGCGCCTTATCGCGGCACGACGCGGCTGGTTGACGCGCAGGATCGCAAGGCCGCCATCGCCGAGCTGGTCAAGCTGCGCGACGAAACGCTGAGGATCGGCACGCGGCAGGAAGCCTGGGACGGGCGCTGGCCCGGTTCCGGCATCGTCACCCCGGAACTGCGCGAGCGCGTGTTCGCGGTGCTGTTCACGGCGGTCGAGGGGCAGTTCATGAATTTCGGGCGGCTGCTGCTGGTGGTTGACATCGTCCTCGGCAACCTGCTGCTCGGCATGGAGCCGACGACCGAGTGTCCGCTTCAGGAACTGATCGCTAACCACGGCTACCCGAACCCTGCCGACGAGCGCATCCGTCACGACTTCTTCTCCAGTCAGGTTTAGCGCAGGCAAATAGATGCCAGCGAAGAAGCTCGTGGCGCTGACGAAGGGCAGCCCGAACAGGCTGCCCGTTTTCGATTGGGAGTGAGGTTGAGACTAGCGGAACGACGTCACAACGCGGCGAACGCCGGGAATAACACGCAGGGAGTTGACCACGTCTTCTTCGGTTTTGCCTTCGGGCAGCCTGCCGCTGAGGATCAGCGTCCCGTACTCGACATTGACGCTCACGCCCGGCGGAATGATCTTCGCGGCCTGAAGGCGAAACGTCTCGTCATCATACAGGCGGTCGGCCTCGACCGTTTTGACACCCGGCGTCACGCTGACGCTGTCGAACAGATAGCGGTGCGTCACCGGAGTCTTGGTGTAGCCAGCCAGTGTGGCGATGCCGTCAGTCACGCTGACTTGAATTTGATGCCGGTCATTCACGAGCGGTGGATAGTGGACGATGAGATTCTCGATGTCGTCGAGAATATCCTCATCCGGGCGCGCAGTCATCGTTTGAGGTTCGCTCATGAATAAAAGCTCCACTGAGACAGGCTAAGTCCATTTCTATTGTGGCGCAGAGTCAAGACTCTTGCCAGTCCCTATCAGCAGCGATCTCCGCGATTTTTGACCGAAAGCCGGGTCGGGCAACCTCATTCGTCGTCGTCGGAGCCGACGAACACCGCCGGAGCGATCAGCCAGACAAGCGAGCAGCGCAGCGGGCGCGCAGAGCGGACGTCGAGCCGCGCCAGACTGCCCTTCTTCATGACGATGCTGCTGCCGCCAGTCAGCGCCGAAACGACCTTGCTCATGTCCGGCTCGTGGCCGACAAACATCACGTCAGCTTCTGCTGTCAGATCGGCGATCAGCTCGCTGACCGTCTGCGAGTCGAAGCCGGGGCCGACTGTTGGATCCAGCGTCACTTTCATGTCGATGGCTCTGGCGACGATCTCGGCGGTCTGCCGGGCGCGGACGAGCGGGCTGCTGTAAAGCCGCGCCGGTTTGACGCCGAGCTTTGCCATGATCTTCGCGCTGGCCTCCAGCCGCTCGATGCCGCCGGTCGTCAGGGCGCGAGCGGCGTCCCTGCCATTCGTCTCGCTGATGTCCTGCGCGATACCATGTCGGAGAAAATAGAGCTTCATCAACCTCACTCCCTGAATGCCCTCACCGGCTACTCCCTTCGCGGCCTGCGGCTGCTCCCGAACGATCAAGCGGTTCGGGACGCTTCGCCTCAGGGCGAGGGGAGAAAGATTACGCCATGCAGTCAACGATTCCTGATTAAACCGGGGCTTCCGCTGTGGCGATCAGGCTAGCGGTGCGGGAGAGTCGCGTAGCCCTGCGGATGCGTCGAGTGCCACGCCCACGCCGTCTCGACGATCCGGCGCAGGTTATCGTACTTTGGGACCCAACCGAGTTCCGCGCGCGCCTTCGTGCTGTCCGCCACCAGCACCGGCAAATCGCCCGCGCGGCGCGGCCCGAAGGTCGTCGGAATCGGATGGCCGGTCACGGCGCGCGCCGTTTCGACCACCTGCAAGTTCGAGTAGCCTGACCCGCTGCCGAGGTTATAGAGTCGACTGCGACCGTCGGCCAGCGCTTCGAGGGCGCGAATGTGCGCGTCGGCCAGATCGAGGACGTGGATGTAATCGCGGACGCAGGTTCCATCTTCGGTCGGGTAGTCGTCGCCGAAGATCGTCACCTGCTCGCGCTGGCCGAGCGCGACCTGCAAAACGACCGGGATGAGGTGCGTTTCCGGGTCGTGATCTTCGCCGATATGGCCGTCAGGAGCCGCGCCGCAGGCGTTGAAATAGCGCAGCGTGCAGTAATGCAGGCCGTAGATCCGCTCCATCCAGTACAACTGGCGCTCGATCATCGCCTTACTCTCGCCGTAAGGGCTGCCGGGAATGACCGGCTCATCCTCGGAAATCGGCAGCTTGAGCGGCTGATCGTAGAGGTTGGCGGTTGACGACAGGATGAAGCGCCTGATGCCGACGCGCGTCACCTGTTCGAGCAGATTGCTGGCCGCGACGACATTATCGCGCAGGTACTTCCACGGACGCTGCATACTCTCGCCGACCTGAATGTACGAGGCAAAATGCATCACACCGTCGAACTGATGCGCCTCGAAAACCGGCGCAAGCTGGTCAGGGTTGAGCAGGTCGCCCTCGATCAGCAGCGCCTTCGGGTTGACCGCCTGCCGATGACCGGCCTTCAGGTTGTCGTAGACGACGACCTGATGCCCCTGTGTGACCAGCGTTTCGACGACGTGACTGCCAATGTAACCCGCCCCGCCGGAAACCAGTACCTTCATAGTGGTTGCTCTCCCTGATGATGGCGGGCTGCCGGGGCGTCGGACGCCTGACCGTCCGCCCGGACAGCTTGCAGCCCCGCCTGAATGTCACGCGATAAATCGGGAACCTGCCTAATGTAGACAGACTGGCCGGGAAAGGCAACGTCAAGCTCCAGCTTCTGCATGATGCGCAGGATGTTGAGATAAACCTGTTCCTGTTCCTGCGTAAACTGGAGCCAATCCGTCAGAAAGACGTAGGCGCGCACCATCACCACCAGCCCGTTGGCGCTGAACTCGACCAACTGCACCTGAATGGAGTCCGGGTCGAGCTTCTCGCGCGTCGCCAGCATCGCGCGGATACGGTGCATCAGGTCTTCGATCTGTTCCGCCGTCGCGCGATAGTAGACCGGCAGCTTAAAGTCGATCCAGCGCTTCGACAGCCGCGACCAGTTGAGCACATTCGAGTTAGCGATTTTGCTATTCGGCACTGTCACCAGCGCCTGATTATTCTGGCGGATGCGAGTCGAGCGCAGGCCGACATGCTCGACTGTCCCTTCGACATCCGGCGTGACGATGTACTCGCCGACGACGAACGGACGGTCGCCGACGATCATGCTGAAGCCGAACAGGTTGGCAATGGTATCCTGCGCCGCCAGCGAAAAGGCCAGACCGCCCAGCCC
>CAZZAO010000139.1:0-13100 GCA_964652205.1 uncultured Anaerolineaceae bacterium
TTAAGTTAGGCTGCGTCGAAGAATTTCCACTCACCCTGCGAAACAACCTCGACCTTGCCATCGACAATTTTCAGGGCGCTCTGGTCGTCCAGCGCATAGCACGGTCGTCCAGCTTTGGCCGCCCACTGCGCCACGTTTTCCAGCGTCGCCTGCGGGAAAACGTCGGTCTGGATGTGAGGACGAATGATGAAGTCGACCAGACCGAGCGTTCTGGCGCTGCCGGACTCTTTCAACTGGCCTTCGTCATACTGGTCGTCGTGATAGTAACTCTCCCGTTCCAGTCGCTCACGGTCGTAGTTGAGCGCCGCCGTCACGACCATGCTTCCGGCACTCTCGCCGACGTAGACTTTGCCCTGCTCCAGCCACTTCGGCAGCAGGTCAAACAGACCGGACTGCTGCATCCAGTAGCTCAGATAGAACTCGTTGCCGCCGCCCACGATCAGGGCATCCGTCTCGTCCAGATCGCGCCGCAGCAGCGCTTTCGGCCAGTGGGCCAGCGAATGCAGGTCGAGCGTATGGAACCGGTTCCAGCCGAGATGGATGTAACGGTCAACCATGTCCCCTACGAACTTATCAGCGCCGGGAAAGCCCATCATGGCCGTCGGCACAAACAGCGCGTTCGACTCTTCAATCGGTTTGCCGAGCAGATCGACCAGCGCGGTGCGAACGGCGTCATTGGGGATGCCGAGGGCCGCCAGCAGGAGCTTTTGCGTCATCGTCTTTTTGCCCACTCTGCGAAACAGCCAGCCTCAATCGAGGTTAAGTTCCTGCATAACGGTGTCGAGGTCTTTGTCGCCGCGACCGGACAGGTTGACGAGCATAATCGAGTCCTTCGGCATGGTCGGCGCGCGCTTGATCGCCTCGGCGACGGCGTGGGCGCTTTCCAGCGCCGGGATGATGCCCTCAGTCTGGCTCAGGGTTTGCAGCGCCGCCAGCGCTTCCTCGTCAGTCGCCATCGTGTAATAGGCGCGTTCGGTCGCGCGGAGATAGGCGTGTTCCGGCCCAATCGAGGCGTAGTCGAGGCCCGCCGAGATGCTGTGTGTGTTCATGATCTGCCCATCGGGCGTTTGCAGCACATAGGAGCGCGTCCCGTGCAGCACGCCGGGACGTCCGAGCGCCGGATCGCCAAAACGCGCGGCGTGTTCGCCGGACTCGATGCCGTGACCGCCCGCCTCAACGCCGATCAGATCGACGTTCGGATCATCGCGGAAGCCGTGGAACAGGCCAATCGAGTTGCTGCCGCCGCCAACGCAGGCAATCGCCACGTCGGGCAGGCGCCCGATCTCGTCGAGCAACTGCTGCCGCGCCTCGACGCCGATCACGCTCTGGAAGTCGCGCACCATCATCGGGTAGGGATGCGGGCCAAGCGCCGAGCCGAGCAGGTAGAAGGTCGTGCGGACGTTCGTCACCCAGTCGCGGATCGCCTCATTAATCGCGTCCTTGAGCGTCCGACTGCCGCTCTCAACCGGGACGACCTGCGCGCCGAGCAGCTTCATGCGGAAAACGTTCATCTGCTGCCGGGCGATATCGACGCTGCCCATGTAGACGATGCAATCGAGGCCGAGCAGCGCGCAGCAGGTCGCGCTGGCGACGCCGTGCTGCCCCGCGCCGGTTTCGGCGACGATTCGCTTTTTGCCCATGCGCTCCGCCAGCAGCGCCTGACCGAGCGCGTTGTTGATCTTATGCGCGCCGGTATGCGCCAGGTCTTCGCGTTTGAAGTAAATCCGCGCCCCGCCGAGCTTTTCGCTCAGGCGCGCGGCGTAAGTGACCGGCGTCGGGCGTCCAACGTAGGTACGGTTCAGATCAGCCAGCCGGGAACGGAAGGCCGGATCGGCCATCGCTTCCTTATAGGCTGCCGTTAGCTCGTCGAGCGCCGGGATCAGCGTCTCCGGGACGAAGCGCCCGCCAAATTCGCCATAGTAGCCGCGCTCATCCGGCACGGTCGCAATCGGTGTCGCCATATGCTCCCCTTCTTCGTTAAGTACCGACCTCACCCCTGATCGCTCTCCGTCAACGGAGAGGGGGAGAAACCCCGGTTCTAAACCCCTCTCCGCAAGCAGAGAGGGGTTTGGGGTGAGGTCGCGGTTCTTGCGGGCATGAACAATCGCGCCCCTCCGAAAGACCTGTTACGACTGCTCCGCCGCCCTCACTGCCTCGATGAAAGCGCGGACTTTGCCCGCGTCCTTGATGCCCGGCTGCCCCTCGACCTCAACGCCGCTGGCGACATCGACCGCCCACGGATGCACGGCCCGTACCGACTCGGCGACATTATCGGGAGTCAGGCCGCCCGCCAGCATCAGCCGGGGAACGCGCTCGCGCACCGCCTGCGCGATTTCCAACTCGGCACGGACGCCAGTCCCGCCATACATCCCGCTCCGATGCGCGTCAACCAGCAGCGAAGGAATCCGCTCGCTGTCCGCCGCGAAGCCGAGATAGTAATCAACATCCGTCTCAGCCTCAGCGACGCTGCGGGGCCGAATGGCCTTGAAGGCCGTCCCGCGCAGTTCGCGCAGCATCTCGCCCGATTCGTCGCCGCTCAACTGGGCATAGCTCAGGCCGACGTACTCCATCGTCTCGGAAATGCGACCGACCACGTCGTTGACGAACAGCCCGATCAGCAGCGGGCAGTCCGCGCCGAGCGCAGCCCGCAGCCGCGCGGCAAGCTCACGGGCAGCGTCCGGCTCGATAAAGCGGGCGCTCTTGCGGTAGAAGTTGAGGCCGAGCATCTCAGCCCCGGCCTGCGCCGCCGTCAGCGCGTCGTCGTAGCGGGTAAGGCCGCAAATCTTGACGCGGATCATAGAACCTGGTCATTCTTCCCGGCCAACTGGCGCAGCAGTTCGGTCGAGCCAGCGTGATAGCACTCGTGGCGGTTCGCCAGAATCAGGCGCTGACCGAGCGTGATGTTCTCGCGGTCGCTCGGTTGATCGAAGTCAGCGACCGTCAGGCGGCTGATGCCGGACAGCGTCCGCTGCTGAAGATTCTGTAAATCGAGCTTCATACCGTCGAAGCTAAAAGCGCTGTCCGCGTTTTCCTGCGTGACCGGCTCAGAGCCGCGAACGTAACGCTTTGCTTTCTCCGGCGACCAGACACGCTGCTCGCCGAGCAGCGGCAGCAGGTTATCCCGACTGGCGATGATGTGGCCGACGACCCAGTTCAGGCAGTTGCCGCGAAACGGCGGCTGAAGCAGGCTGTCCTCGTGGCTCAGACCGGCGATCTGCCTGGTCAGGGTGTCATAGCTCCAGCCGTACAGGCTGGCGATAAACTTCGGATCAATCGACATAGCGGCTCTCCCGATTCGTGCGCGGATGCCCGCAAAATGCCCGCACCTGCGCCCCAATATCCTTTGAGCGTACCAGCCCTTCGCCGACCAGCACAGCCCTTGCTCCACACGCGCCCATCCGGTCAACGTCTTCCGGCGAGCGGATCGCGCTTTCAGCGACCAGCGTGGCATGATCCGGCAGCAGCGCCGCCAGCCGCTCAGTCGTGCCGAGGTCTTCGTGGAAGGTTTTCAGGTCGCGGTTGTTGACGCCGATCAGCGTGGCGCAAACCCGCTTCGCCCGCTCCAGTTCGGCCTCGTTATGGACTTCGACCAGCGCCGACATGCCCAGGTCGAGAATCAGCGCGTGCAGCTCGGCCAACTGCGCGTCGGCCAGCGCGGCGACGATCAGCAGCATCGCGTCGGCTCCGGCGGCGCGGCCTTCGTAGATTTGATACGGATCGAAGATGAAGTCCTTACGCAGCACCGGCACGGCGACGTTTTCGCGCACTGCCGTCAGATGATCGAGCTGCCCGCCGAAGAACGGCTCATCCGTCAGCACCGAGATGCAGGCCGCGCCGTTGGATTCGTAGGCGCTGGCGATGGCGACCGGGTCAAACGGGTCGATCAGCACGCCCTTGCTCGGCGAGGCATGTTTGACCTCGGCGATCAGCGCGACCGTCTCCCGGTTGAGCGCCGCCTCGAAACCGCGCGGCGGGGCTGCCTGCGCTGCCTGCGCCTCGATCTGCGCGAGCGGAATTACCGCCTTGTGGGCAGCAACTTCCTCGGTTTTGCGCGCCAGAATCCGGTCGAGGATCGTCTCGGTGGTGACGAACTGCCCGCTCACTGCGCTGTTTCCCGCGCCAGCGACTGGCTGTAGTCAATCAGCGCGTCGAGCTTTGCCAGCGCCGCGCCGCTGTCGATCACCTCGGTCGCGCGAAGGATGCCCGCCGTCAGGTCAGGGACGACGCCCGCCGCCAGCAGCGCGCCCGCCGCGTTGAGCAGCACCACATCGCGTTTGGCATCGCGGGCCGAGCCGTCGAGGATGCCGCGCAGGATCGCGGCGTTCGCAGGCGGGTCGCCGCCGAGTAGTTCGGAGATATGCGCGCCCCTGAAACCATAGTCTTCAGGATTAAAGTCGTAGGTCAGCACCTTGCCGCTGCGCAGATGGCTGACGTGATTCGGCCCGGTCGTCGTCAGTTCGTCGAGGCCGCCGTAGCCGCTGACGACGACCGCCGAGGTCGAACCCAGCTCGCGCAGGACGTGCGCCAGCATGTCGGTCAGGTCGCCGGTAAAGACGCCCACCAACTGACGATTCGCCCCGGCAGGATTGGTCAGCGGGCCGAGGATGTTCATGATCGTCCGCGTCGCCATTTCGCGGCGGACGCCAATCGCATACTTCATCGCCGGATGCAGCCGGGCCGCGAACAGGAAGCCGATGCCTATGGTATCGACGCACTGGCCGACCTGCTCCGGCGTCAGGTCGAGGTTGACGCCGAGCGCGCCGAGGACATCGGCGCTGCCGCACTTGCTGCTGGCAGCGCGATTGCCATGCTTGGCGACGTTCAGCCCTGCGCCAGCGGCGACGAAGGCAACGGTCGTGCTGATGTTGAATGTGCCGGACTTGTCGCCGCCGGTTCCGCAGGTATCGAGCAGGTCGGCGTGGCCGTTGGTCGGCACATGATGCGCGTTGGCGCGCATTGCCCGCGCGCTACCGGTGATTTCGTCCTGCGTCTCGCCTTTCATCCGCAGGCCCATCAGGTAAGCGGCGATCTGGGCGTCAGTCGCGCCGCCGCTCATAATCTGGTTCATGACGGCCTCGGCTTCCCCGGTTTGCAGGTGGCCGAAGCGGCTGAGTACGTCAATCGCCTTCTGAATATCCATTGGCTTCAAATCGGCTGCTTGATTGGTCATCATGATTTAACCCACTTTTTCCAGCACACGGACGTCGAGGAAGTTACGCAGAATCTGCGGCCCCTGCGGCGTCAGGATGCTCTCAGGATGAAACTGGACACCAAAGACCGGGAAAACGCGGTGGCGCATCCCCATGATTTCGCCCTCATCGGTGAAGGCGGTCACAGCGAGACATTCGGGCAGCGAGTCCTGCTCGACAATCAGGCTGTGGTAGCGCGTGGCCTGAAACGGCGACGGCAGACCGGCAAACAGCGTGTCGCCGCGATGGTGGATCAGGCTGGTTTTGCCGTGCATCAGCCGGGGCGCGCGCCTGACCACGCCGCCGTAGACCTGCCCGATGCACTGGTGGCCGAGGCAGACGCCGAGGATCGGCGTGGTTTCGCCGAAGGCGCGCAGCACGTCGAGCGAAATGCCGCCGTCGTCGGGCGTGCCGGGGCCGGGCGAGATGACGATGTGCGACGGCGCGAGCGCGCGGATGCCGTCGAGCGTGATCCGGTCGTTGCGGACAACCTGTAAGTCCGCCCCCATCTCGCCCATTTCCTGCACGAGGTTATACGTGAAGCTGTCGTAGTTGTCGATTATCAGGATCATGTTCAGTCCTCAAGTTCACTGACGGAACGGGTATTCAGTCCTTCAAGGTGGCTGACATCGTCGGCGGCCACGATCTGCCAGCCGCCGTCATCGGCGCGCAGCAGGCTCGTCACCGACGTATTGTCGATGTCGAGGTCGCGCTGGCTGTAGCTCGGCACAAGCCCGCTCAGGAGCGCCTTGATCGCCGTGGTGTGCGAGAGGACGCCGACCGTCTCGCCCCTGTTTTGCGCCAGAATCTCGGCGACGGCGGCCAGCACGCGCGCCTTGACCTCGTTGCGACTCTCGCCCATCGGCGGCGGGTAGTTGGCCGGATCGTCGATAAAGTGCGCGTATTCGTCGGGATACCACGCGCGCATTTCGTCGATGGTCAGCCCCTGCCATTCACCGATCTTGCGCTCGCGCAGGCGCGGCTCGAAGATCGGCGCGTAGCCAAGCGATGCCGCCAGAATGCTGGCGGTTTCCTCAGCGCGCCTGAGGTCGCTCGAATAGAGCGCGCTCAGGCCGAGGTTACGGACGAACAGGGCCAGCTTATGCACCTGTCGGCGGCCCTGCGGGTCGAGCGGCGCGGCCACCCAGCCCTGCCAGCGATGCTCGCGGTTCCAGTCGGTTTCGCCGGGACGAATGAGGACAAGACGTTTCACCATGAAGTCGTAGCCTGTCGTGTGTGAGTCGATGTCAGCAGTCAATAGTGCCGAGTGCTGAGTGAAAACAACAGCGATTTCTGTCTTTCACTCAGCACTCATTGCTCAGCACTCAAATTAATCCCTGTTCGGCGCGGCTGATGGCGGTCGAAAGCGCGCGCGCCTTGTTGCAGGCTTCCTGATACTCGGTCGCGGGATCGCTGTCGGCCACAATCCCCGCGCCCGCCTGAAGATAGAAGCGCTTCCCCTGCATCAGCAGCGAGCGGATGGTGATGCAGGTGTCCATCGAACCATCGAAGCTGAAGTAGCCGACTGCGCCGCCATAGATGCCCCGGCGCGTCCCTTCCAGTTCTTCGATGATCTCCATCGCGCGAACTTTCGGCGCGCCGGTCAGCGTCCCCGCCGGAAACGTCGCGCGGATCAGGTCGAAGGCGTCCGTGTTCGGGCGCAGCCTGCCCTCGACCGAACTGACGATGTGCAGCACATGCGAGTAACGCTCGATGTACATCATGTTGCTGACCCTGACGCTGCCGTACTCGCAGACGCGGCCCAGATCGTTGCGCCCCAGATCGACGAGCATGACATGCTCGGCGCGCTCCTTCGGGTCGTTGATGAGTTCATCTTCCAGCGCGCGGTCTTCGGCCTCGTTCGCGCCGCGTGGTCGCGTCCCGGCAATCGGGCGAACGCTGGCGACGCCGTCTTCGTAGCGCACCATCATTTCCGGCGACGCGCCCATCACGGTCAGGTCGTCAGAAAAGCGCAGGAAGAACATATAGGGCGACGGATTGAGCGCCCGCAGCGCGCGATAGATCGCCAGCGGCGGCGCGCTGGTTTCGCGGCTGAAGCGCAGCGACGGCACGACCTGAAAAATGTCACCGGCAGCGATGTAGTCCTTCGCCCGACTGACTATATCCATGTATTGTTCGCGCGTATGATTCGCGGTCAGGTCGCCCGACGTGGCCTTGTCGGCGTAGGGAGCGGCGGGCAGCGGACGGCGCAGCGCGTCAACGATCTGATCAATCCGGCTCAGGGCATCATCGTAGGCGAGGTCGCTGTCGCCTTCATTATGCGCGTTCGCCAGCACAATCAACTGATGCTTGACATGGTCGAAAACCACCAGCGTATCGACCAGCATGAAGGCGACGTCCGGCACATCGAGTTCGCGTTCGGCGGTTTCGGGCATCCGCTCGAAGTAGCGGACGACGTCGTAGCTCATAAAGCCGACCGCCCCGCCGATGAAGCGCGGCAGCCCTTCGACCTTGACCGGCTGAACGCGCTCGAACTCCTGCTTGACCGCGTCGAGCGGGTCTTCGCCGTCAGCCAGCGGGCGCGCCGTCGTGACGCCGTGGAGCGTGCGCGTGACGACGCCGTTTTTGACCGAGATGATGCCTTTGGGATTGACGCCGAGGAACGAGTAGCGCGAGACCTGCTCGCCGCCAGCAACGCTTTCGAGCAGGAAGGAAGTGCCGCCCGTCTGCGCCAGCTTGAGGTAGACGGACACCGGCGTTTCGAGGTCGGCGATCAGCTTGCGGTGGACGGGGACGAGGTCGCCCTGCTCGAACAGGCGGCGGGCTTCGGCGCGCGAGGGCGATGCGCCGATCTGACTCTGGATCATAACGGGGGAAAGCACCATGACGGACCTCCAAACACTGGCGTGTCGGAAATAAAAAACCCCATCTTGTCATCAAGGACGAGAGGGGTTCCCGTGGTGCCACCTTGTTTGTTCCCACAGCGACCGAAGTCGAGCGGAAACACTCTGGCGAGTACGGCGGACGAGTCCGCGATACCCTGCGCCCTGATAACGGTGGCGCTCTCCGGCCTGGACTACTGGGGCGTTTCCGCCCGTTTGCCCACGCGACTCCCTGAACCATTCGACACCTGCGCCTGTACCGCATTTCCAGCAGCGAGCGGCTCTCTGGACATCGCTTCGGTGTGTACTTTTTCAGATCAACGTCTGTCGTGGTTATTCAGTTATAGCCGATAGGGTAATGAGGTTTCGCGCGGTTGTCAAGCGATTCGTGAAATAGCCCGCTCACTTTCGTCGATCTACGAGGGATGATTCCCTAACCAACGAATGTGGTTAAACGTCGCCTGAACGGTGTTCACCAGCACTCCGTCGGCTGTCCAGAAATCGCAGTCAAGCCGCTCCGCCAGCGCCAGATACTCAGCGTCATAAGTGCACGGCAAGTTGAATCGAGCAGCGATTTCATAAGCTTCGACAAGTAATTCATCATCATCAAAGAAATTGATGTTCGCAAGAAATAGCTCACTGAGAATCCCTCTTCCAAAATCAACATTGATCCGCTTTTGAAAAACAGACTTGCGTACCACGGCCACTACTTCATCTCGAAAGAAACGCGGCGCAACAAGCCCAGCGCCGGTCAGCGTCCAGGTCCGCAATGCTTGCCTTGCTTGCTGCTCAAGAGGCTCGTCCGGCAAGTAACCGGCGAGAAAAACGTTAGCGTTGACAACAATCATCTTTCGTCTTCACCATTACGCATTTGTCGTAAAAGTGTCGTCGCATCTACAAATGGGACATCAGTATGCTCCTGATGCATGGTCTGACGAAGCGCGTCAACCCTGGCAAACGATGCATCCCAATCGAACTTGGCAGTTCGCTCGGTCAACAACTTTATGACCCGTTCTTTACCTTTGTCGTCTAACTGATCAAAACGATCAACAATTTCCTGCTCAAGCGCGCTCATAACCGATCTCCCCTCAACCCGTTTAGCCTCTATTTTATCCCTGTTTTTCTTCCTTCTCGATGACGGGGAGGCTGCGAAAGCTGGACTTTCAAATTATGGCGTATAATGGGATCGTCAGTTATTTCAATCGTAATTTAGCATCGGAGGCCATCATGTCAGTCGCCCGTGTCATCGAAATCAGCTCAACGTCCAACAAAAGTTTCGAGGATGCCGTTCAGCAGGGCGTTGCCCGCGCCACCAAGACGCTCCGCAACGTGACCGGCGCGTGGATCAAAGATCAGCGCGTCAGCATCGAAGGCAGTCGGATTTCAGAATATCAGGTCAACTTGGTCGTCACCTTCGTGCTCGACGATTCATCATCCCTGGGCTAACAACGCACTCCAGGCACGAATCGAACCTCGATAGGCTTCACATGGCGGGGGCGTCCGGCTGCGCCCTCGCCAGCGAATAGCGTCCCCTCAAGCCCCGGCGACCGAAGCTCATTCCCCGGCAGGCAGCCCGCTTGCGGCGGGCAAACGACGCGCATCCATCGAGCCAAAAAAGCTTGACTTACGGTATAATAGGGTAGTACACACGTTCTAATTCTGAGGCGCGTGAAGTCTATTCGCGCCAGAGCGGTTCGCCATCGGCACAGCGCTCGACGGCGGAGCGCCCGCGTCGGCATCTGCCGCCAATCAAGGATGGACAGAATGGCTGTCACCAATCGGGAAGTCGCGGAAACCTTCGATAAGATCGCCGACATGCTCACGCTCAAGGGCGAAATCATTCACCGCATCAATTCCTATCGCCGCGCCGCCGAAGCGATTCGCGGCGTCCCGCGCGACCTGAACGCCATGAACGCCGAGGGCGCGCTCAAGGACATCCCCGGCATTGGCGCAGTCCTCGAAGCCAAGATTCAGGAATTGCTCTCGACCGGCCATCTGGAGTTTTACGACAAACTGGCCGCCGAAATTCCCCCCGGCGTGCTGGATATCCTGCATATCAGCGGCGTCGGGCCGAAAAAGGCGCTGCTGTTCTGGCAGGAACTCGGCATCACTACCCTGCCCGAGCTTGAAAAAGCGGCGCGTTCCGGCGAATTGACCGGCAAAGGCGGCATGGGCGAAAAGACCGTCCAGAAGCTGATCGCCTCAATTGAGGCGCTGGCCCGCAAGTCCGACCGCGCCCCGCTCGGCGACGCCCTGCCCGCCGCGCAGACGATCCTCGACTTTCTGCTCGCACTGCCGCAAGCCAGACACGGCGCGATTGCCGGAAGCATCCGCCGGGGCAAGCCGACGATTGGCGACATTGATCTGCTGATCGCCAGCGATGACCCGCAGCCGATCATGGATGCCTTCGTGACGATGGGCAACGTCGCCAACATCCTCGGCCACGGCGCGACCAAAAGCTCGGTCGAACTGCTCAACGGCCTGCAAGTTGACCTGCGGGTGCTCGAAGACGCGCGCTGGGGGACAGCGCTGGTTTACTTCACCGGCTCGAAAGAACATGATATCCGGCTGCGCGAGCTGGCCCTGAAGAAGGGCTACACCATGAACGAGCACGCCTACAGCCCGGTCGACGCCGAGGGCAGCATCATCGAGGACGCGCCGAAAGTCCTGTGCGCCACTGAGGAAGAAGTCTATGCCTTCCTCGAGATGCAGTGGATTCCGCCGGAAATCCGCGAGGATTGGGGCGAACTGGAACTGGCGAAGCAGCACAAAATTCCGCCGTTCATCACGCTTGAGGATATGCGCGCCGATCTGCACATGCATACGACCGCCAGTGACGGCACGCTCTCGATCCGCCAGATGGCCGAAGAGGCGATCAAGCGCGGACGCGAGTACATCTGCATCACCGACCACTCGCACAGCCTCGGCATCGCCAACGGCCTGACGGTCGAGCGACTGCTGGCGCAGCACGAGGAAATCCGCGCGGTCGATGCCGAAATGGGCGGAAAAATCCGCATCTTTCACGGCACAGAGATGGAAATCAACGCTGACGGCACGCTTGACTTCCCCAACGACGTGCTGGCACAGTTGGATTTCGTCATCGCTTCGCTGCATATGAGCCTGCGCCAGCCGCGCGAACAGATCACGGCGCGGCTGCTCAAGGCGATCCGTAACCCACACGTCGATCTGATCGGCCATCCGCGCGGCCAACTGATTCCCGACCGCGAGCCTGCCGACCTCGACATGGATCAGGTCTTTGCCGCCGCCGTCGAAAGTGGGATAGCGCTGGAAATTAACGCCAACCCCCATCGGCTCGACCTGGAAGCGCAGTACGCCCGCCGCGCCGTCGAAATGGGAATCCCACTGTGCATCGACACCGACGCGCATCGCGGCCCCGAAATGGATCTGATGTCCTACGGCATCACCACCGCGCGGCGCGGCTGGGTGCAGGCGAAGGACGTCATCAACACCTGGCCGGTCGAGCGCTTCATCGCGTGGATTCACAGCCGAGGACAGTAACCGATGCCTGAGCCACATTATCCGCCGGGCCACGATCCCGCCGACCTCGACAACACGCAGCCGACACAGCCGCCGACCACGCCGATGCCGCCGCTGCGGGGCGATCCTGGCATGGCGCTGCCGCCCAGACACCGGGGCAAGGACGCCCGACGCAAGAACGACGAGCGCGCGACGACCTTCTATCCCGGCAATCAGGACAAGCCGAAGCCGCCGCGCGGCCATCGGCGTGACCGCAGCGAGAGCGGGCTGTATCTGCCCGCCTGGTCAGTCATTTTGATGCTGGTCATCGTCCTGAGCGTCGCTGGTGGGATTATTTTGCTGGTCGTCACACTGGGCGGGAATCCCGCAGCGCCGGGGAAGCCGCGCGTCATCATCGTCACCGCCATTCCATCCCCGACCGGGCCGAGCGTCGCCACGGATGTCACGCTCGCCGCCGGACAGAGCGCGGATGCGGGCGCGCTCCAGCTTGAAGGGCCGCTGCTGCCGACGGTCGCCATCTCGCCGACGCCGGTCGAAATCGCGGTCGGCAAGGTCGTGCGCGTCATCAACGTCGCCGATCACGGTTTGAACGTCCGGCAGGGGCCGGGAACCGCCAACACGTCGAACTTCATCGCCCATGAAGGCGACACGTTCGTGATCGTCGCTGGCCCGCAGGCGTCGGAGAATTTCACCTGGTGGCAGCTTCAGAGCAACGTCGATCCGTCGAAGGCCGGTTGGGCGGTATCCAACGATGGTGAGCAGGACACGTTAGAGGTCGCAGTACAGTAAGTGGGATAACCATCGAAATACGCGGGATTCCTGCTGCTGAATGTGGGTTATCGACAGGCACGAGGGAACGCGATGACGTCTGACCTTGCGGAACGCGCAGCCGAGCTGCGTAACGAGCTGCACAAGCACATCTACGCTTATAACGTGCTGGCCCAGCCGTTGATTACGGATGCTGAGTACGATGCCCTCTACAACGAGCTGAAGGCGCTCGAAACCGAACACCCGGAGCTGATTACCCCCGACTCGCCCACGCAGCGCGCGGGCAGCGACCTGTCTGAGGAGTTCCCGAAGGTCGCGCATCCCGCGCCGATCCTCAGCCTGAGCAACGCCTTTTCGGTCGAGGACATCGCCGCGTGGGAAGAGCGTAACCTGAAGCTGCTGCCGTCTGGCACCGAACTCAGCTACACGATGGAACCGAAGCTCGACGGCCTGACGTGCGTCCTGACCTACGAGAACGGCATCCTCACTCGCGCCGCCACGCGCGGTAACGGCATCATCGGCGACGACGTCACGCCCAATATCCGCACCATTCGCAGCGTCCCGCTCCGCATCCCGGTCAAACCCGACGGCCTGCAAGCGCCGACGCGGCTGGTCGTGCGCGGCGAGGTGCTGTATCTCAAGAAGGATTTTGAGGCCGTCAATGCTCGCCAGATCGCGCAGGAGCTTCCGGTAGACGACGTCGAACGGCACCAGCGCGCAGGCCCGGATCCGCAACGCGGGCGGCTGCGGGCACGGTCTACGCCAGGAGCTGCTCGAACCGCGCGGCGTCGTCGAACGGCCC
>CAZZAO010000140.1:0-13014 GCA_964652205.1 uncultured Anaerolineaceae bacterium
CAGAGCGTCAATCCCAGCATGGTCACGGTCACGCTCAATAACAAGGCCGAAGCCATCCTGCCGCGCGCGCAGCAAATCCCCGGCGAGCGCTACAAGCCCCATGACAAAGTCCGCGTCTACCTGCTCGAAGTCAAGAAGAGCAACCGCGGCCCGCAGATCATCATCAGCCGCAGCCACCGTGACATGCTCCGTCGCCTGCTCGAATACGAAGTCCCTGAAATCTATAACGGTCAGGTCGAGATCAAGAGCATCGCCCGCGAAGCCGGTTATCGCTCCAAAGTGGCCGTCGCTGCCTTGCAGGAAGGCGTTGATCCGGTTGGCGCGTGCGTCGGGATGCGCGGCATCCGTATTCAGAATATCGTCAAGGAACTCCACGACGAGAAGATCGACGTCATCGAGTGGAGCGCCAATCAGGAAGACTTCATCAAGAAGGCTCTCAGCCCGGCCCGTGTCAGCGGCGTCTATCTTGAAGACGATCCCGACACCGGACGCACCGCGATAGTCATCGTCCCTGACGATCAGCTTTCGCTCGCCATTGGCCGTGAAGGCCAGAACGCCCGTCTGGCGGCCAAGCTGACTGGCTGGCGCATCGACATCAAGAGCGTGGCCGAAGCCGTTCAGGAAGCACTCGATAACCTCAACTCCCCCGCGCTTGCCACTCTGGTCACAGAGCAGGCCAGCCTGATCGAGGACGTCGAGCGGATTATGGAAAAGCGCGCCAACAACCGCGCTGTGATGCCTGAAGAATTCACCGTTCTCGGTCGCTTTGCCGACATCGTCCAGCGCCGCGCAATGGCCGCGCGCGCCGCGACCCGTCAGCAGCGGTTGGCCGAGATCAACCTCGTGCGCCAGACGCTGCCCCCGGCGGCGTTCCAGATGCCGGTCGAAAGTCTCGATCTGCCCGAAGCAATGGTCGAGGCGCTCAAGCCGATGCAGAATATCGGCGAGATCATGCTGCGCTTCCTGATCGATGAGCGCCGTCTACGCCACCTGTTGAGCGACTTCCCGGCGGACTCGCTCCGTCAGGTGCAGGAAGCCCTCGACGCCGTCGTCCTGCCTGCTTACGTCGAGCCGGGGTCGGAAACTGAGGCGGAGCTGGTCGCCGAGCCGGAGCCAGTCGCCGAAGTCGTCCCCGACGAGGAGAGCGTGCCGCTTGGGTTCACCGACGTGGTTGAGCCAATGGCTGCTGCCCCCGCCGGACAGGTCATTGATCCTGCCGCGCCGCTGATCGAAGCCGTCTTTGAGGACGAGGATCTCGACGCCCTCGGTGGCAAGAAGAACAAGAAGAAGGAGCGCGATCAGCGCCGCCAGATCGTCTACGACGAAGACCTGGGCGAAATGGTCGTCAAGCGCCGCCGTAAAGGCGCGCGTGGTAGCGACACCTGGGGCGAGTGGGAAGAATAATGATGGCGGCGGAACAACGCCCGCAGCAGCGCGCGCGGCATATCCCCGTGCGCACCTGCGTGGTCTGCCGGACGTCGGCAGACAAGCGGTCGCTCACGCGCCTTGTTCGCGCCGAAACCGGCGTCGTCGTCGACCCGACCGGCAAGCTCAATGGCCGAGGGGCGTATCTCTGCGCCAACGATAGCTGCTGGCAGCGCGCGGTTTCGACCGGCGTGCTTGAAAAGGCTTTGCGTGCAACCTTGACCGAGGAAGACCGACACCGCCTGCTGGCGGCTAAACCGTAACCCGATCATGGGCAACCTACGGCGTTCGACCAATTCACAAGCTCACGGCGATGGGATAGGATAAGCGGTTCGCTTTCCTGGCCCATCGCTCCGTGCATGAAGGAGAACCAGATGGCACAGGAAAAGCAGATTATTCTCGTCCCTGACTTCCTCACAGTCAGGCAACTGGCTGAGTCGGTTGAAGCCAGCCCGATTGAAGTCATGAAGCGGCTGATCGCTAACGGCATCATGGCGGCGATCAACCAGCAGATCGACTTCGATACCGCGTCGATTGTCCTCGAAGAAATGGGCTTTGAAGCCCGCTCCGCCAGCGCCGTCGCCGCTCAGGAAGAAAAAGAAAAGCGCGCCTCGACCGCCCAGACGTGGCGCAGGATGTACACCGCCGAAAAATCGGAGAATCTCAAGGTTCGTCCGCCGGTCGTGACGATCCTCGGCCACGTTGACCACGGCAAGACCACCCTGCTCGACACCATCCGCAAGGCTAAAATTGCTGAAGGCGAAGCCGGTGGCATCACTCAGCACATCGGCGCGTACCGTGCCACCCACGAAGGCCGCCAGATCACCTTCCTCGACACGCCCGGCCACGAGGCGTTCACCGCCATGCGCGCCCGTGGCGCTCAGGGCGCGGACATCGCCGTGCTGGTCGTCGCCGCCGACGACGGCGTGATGCCGACGACCCGCGAGGCGCTCAACCACGCCCGCGCGGCCAACGTGCCGATTGTCGTCGCCATCACCAAAGTCGATAAGCGCAACGCCAACATCGAGAAAGTCAAACAGGAACTGTCCGAGCTTGGCCTCGTCCCCGACGACTGGGACGGCGATACGATGATGGTTCCCGTCTCATCGACGCAAAAGACCGGCATCGAAGACCTGCTCGAAGCCATCCTGCTCACGGCAGACGAAAGCGACATCGTCGCCAATCCCGACGCCAGCGCTCAGGGCATCGTCATCGAAGCCCGCGTCGAGAAGGCGCGCGGCATCATGGTTTCGCTGCTGGTGCTCAACGGCTCGCTCAAGCTCGGCGATAATGTCGTCATCGGTGAGGCGCACGGTCGCGTCAAAGCCATGTTCGACGAGTTTGGCAAAGCGATCAAGAAGGCGACGCCCTCAACGCCTGCCTCAGTCCTCGGCCTCGACGCGCTGCCGCAGCCCGGTGAAACATTCGAGATTGTCGCCTCAGAGAAGGATGCCCGCGCGCTGGTCGAACAGCGCCATCAGGCCAGCGAACAGGATACGACCACCAGTGGCCGGCCTGCCGTCACGCTGGAAGATTTCTTCTCGCAGTACAAGGAAGGTCAGGCGAAAGAGCTGAGCCTGATTATCAAGGTTGACGTTCAGGGGACGCTCCAGCCGATCATCGAATCGCTTCATGCGCTGTCGCCGAAAAACGCTGAAGGGATCAAGATCAACATTCTGGCGGCTGAAGTCGGCAACGTCAGCGAAAGTGACGTCATGCTCGCCAGCGCGTCCGGCGCAACTCTGATTGCCTTCACCGTCGCGGTCGATAACGCCGCCCGCCGTGCCGCCGAAGCCCAGCACGTCGAAATTCGCCAGTATGACATCATCTACAAAATGCTCGAAGACATCGAGCTGGCGCTCAAGGGGATGCTCGACCCGGTTTATGCCGAAAAGACCATCGGCGTGGCCGAAGTGCGCCGCGTCTTCAAGATTTCTCGCGTCGGCGCGATTGCCGGTTCATACATTCGTGAAGGCGAAGCCCGCCGTAACGCCAAAGCCCGCGTCCGGCGCGGCAATCAGGTGCTGATCGCCAGCACGACCGTCGACTCGCTCAAGCGTGAGAAGGACGATGTCCGCGAAGTCCGTTCCGGCTTTGAGTGCGGCGTCGGCCTGTCCAACTTCAGCGACTTCCAGGTGGGCGACCTGATCGAGTTCTTCGTCACCGAGCGCGTCAGCTAAAACGACTGTCCGCTTTTCTCGCCCGGCAGTCATGCCTCTACCCCGGTCACAAAGCGTCGGAAACCACCTTCCGCAATCGCTTCACGCCTCTCCTGCCGAGAGGCAAAGGGGTTATGGCCTCGCTCATGCTGCTGCCCGGCATCTCGCCCCGCAGGGCGAGCGGGTCTGACCACGGGCCGGGAGTGAGGGAGGAGATTGACCATGAGTATCAAACAGGATCGTATGCAGGGGCGCATCCTCACGCTGTTGAGCGAGCTGCTCCGCCGCGAAGTCTCCGACCCGGCGCTGAAGAACATCACCATCACCGACGTCGAGATCGACTCCGAGTTCATGTATGCGCGTATCTACGTCAACGCGCTCGGCGATGAGTCGCGCCGCGATGAGGTGCTGGCCGGGCTGCATCGCGCGCAGGGTTTCCTGCGCCGCGAGTTAGGTAAGCGGCTCCAACTGCGGAAAGCGCCAGAGCTGCATTTCGACTGGGACACCACGCTCGAACGCAGCGAGCGCATCAACCATTTACTCTCGACGATTGATATCCCCCCGGCCCCGCCGGAACCTGAACCGGAAGTGATGGACGACCTCGATGACGACGATGACGACTAACGCTCCTTTTAGCTTCAGCGCAGCGACCCAGGCGGTTGCTGCCGCGCAGACGATTGTGCTGGTGACGCACGTCAACCCCGATGGCGACGCCATCGGCTCGCTGACAGCGACCGCCAGCGCTCTGCGCGCGCTCGGCAAAACCGTGACAGCCGCCGTCGATGGCGGCGTGCCGGATTTCCTGCAATTCCTGCCGGGAACGGCGGCTGTCATCCCGGCGCTGACCGGGGGCGAGTGGGAGCTGTTCATCTCGCTCGACTCGAGCGACGAAGCCCGCACCGGCAAGAGCGGCGTCTATGCCCGCGCTCACAGCCGCGTTGTCATGAACGTCGATCACCACCCGACGAACACGCTGTTCGGCAGCATCCATGTTCTGCTCCCGACCGCTGTTTCGACGACCGAGATTCTGCTGGCATGGTTCCTTGACGCGGGCTGGCCGCTCGCGCTCGATGTGGCCGTGCCGCTGCTCACCGGCCTCGTCACCGACACACGCGGCCTGCGTACCAGCAACGTCACCAATACGACGCTGGCCGCAGCGCAGCGGCTGACCGAAGCGGGCGCGTCCCTGAGCGAGATTATGGCAAAGGCGCTGGAAACCCTCAGTTACAGCACGCTCGAATTGTGGAAATTCGTGCTGCCCTCGCTGGAAATGCGCGACGCGGTCATCGCGGCCAACATCACTCAGGCCGACGCGAAAAGCGCCGGGACGGAAGCGGGCGATAAGGGCGACCTCGTCAGCATCATGCTCTCGGTCAGGGAAGCGATGATCTCGGTCATCTTCACCGAAACGCCGGAAGGTCAGATCGAGTTGAGCTTCCGCAGCAAGCCCGGTTACGATGTCTCGAAAGTCGCCTTCAGCCTCGGCGGTGGCGGACACAAACAGGCGTCGGGCGCGACGATCCCCGGCCCGCTCGACGCAGCGCGGGCGCGAGTCCTGCCGCTGCTGCACGCGGTTATTCAGCAGGCGCAGACCCCGGCTGCCGCCGGTTAACCTTCGCCGTCCCACCGGCATAATCGCGCGACCGCCCCGTATGGAACAACCTTACGCGCTTACAGGCGCTCGTCGGTTGCGCCGCGCGAAAAGTTTGTTGCAACTTTGTCGGCGAAGCCCCCAATTCATCAGGTTTGGATTATAGTAGGTCAGACTGTGATCTTCAGTCATCAGTTATCCACGCTTCAGAAATGGCTCTGGAGGTTACGATGGTTGACTACAGGCATCCCGATCTCCCGGTTCTGGTGGTTGGCGCTGGCCCAACTGGGCTGATTCTGGCCGCTGAACTGATCCGGCACGGCGTCACCTGCCGGATTGTCGATAAGGCTGGCGGCCCGACGCCGCTCTCGAAAGCAACCACCGTACAGGCGCGGTCGCTGGAGATGCTGGAAGACATCGGCATTGTCGATGAGGCCGTCAATGCCGGGACGAAAAGTCACGGCGTCAACATTTATCACGGTACCAATCGCCTGCTGCACGTTTCTTATGAAGATTTAGACTCCACTTACCCCTATTTGCTCAACATCCCTCAAAGCACACTGGAACAGGTGCTTGGAGGGTTGGTGGCGCGTCTGGGCGTGGAGATCGGATGGCAGACTGAGCTGACCGGCTTCACCCAGGATCATGAGCAAGTCACCGCGACTCTGCGCCATGCCGACGGACAGGAAGAAACGCTACAGGCCGCCTGGCTGGTCGGCTGTGACGGCGCGCACAGCGTCGTCCGCCATACGCTGGACATCCCTTTCGCCGGTCGCAGCTACCCTCAGTGGTTTGGGCTGGCCGATGTTCGGCTTCACTGGAGCCTGGGGCATGACGAGTTACATGGCTTCGTCCACCCGGAGGGGCTGTTCTTCGCCATCCCAATGCCCGGCGCGGAGCGCTTCCGTGTGGTGATGGAATCAGAGGAGCCGCCCGCCGGAACCGAGCTAACTCTGGCGGACTTCCAGTTAGCCCTCGACGAGCGCGGCCCCGGTAACGCCACCGTCAGCGACCCCGGATGGATCACCCCCTTCAAGGTCAATGCGCGCCGGGCGGAGAAGTATCGCGTCGGGCGGGCCTTCATTGCTGGAGATGCCGCCCATATCCACAGCCCAACCGGCGGTCTGGGGCTGAACACCGGGATGCAGGATGCTTATAATCTGGCATGGAAGCTGGCGCTCGTCATCCGTGGGCTGGCCGACCAAGCCTTGCTCGACAGTTATGAGGCCGAACGCACGCCGGTGGCAGATGCCGTCCTTCGTCTGGCAGGCCAGTTGACGACCATGTTGACCCTGACCAATCCCATGAGCCGACAGCTTCGTGACCACCTGATGCCGATTCTGAGCGGGTTGGGAGCGGTACAGCATCAGATCGCTGTTCAGGACGCGCAGTTGAGTATCACCTATAGCGCCAGCCCGATTGTCAGTGAACATCATCATGAGCGGTTTGGGCATGTGCGGTTCGCGGGCGGGCCGCGCGCGGGGCATCAGGCCCCCGATGTCAGCCCGCTGCAACCCGCCGACGGCCCCGCAGTTCGGCTCAATGATTTAATGCGCGGGACCCACCACACGCTGATGCTGTTTGGTGGGCCTGCGGAAACGGCAAGCTGGCCGAACCTCTCGGCCATAGCGCGAGCCATGCGTGAACAACATGGAGACAGGATGCGGGTCTATCTTGTCGTCGATGGCGCAAGCGTCCCCGCTGAATTGGCCGGAGAGCGCGATGTGCTGCTCGACACAGAAGGCACGGCGCATCATCGTTATCAGGCCGACCTGCCCCACCTTTATCTGATTCGCCCCGACGGCTACATCGGGTTCCGCAGCCGCCCCGCCGACGGGGCCGCCCTGACCACCTATCTGAGCCGCATCTTCAAGGCAGGAGCGCCCTTAACGGGTGCCTGATACGTTTGGCTTCATCACCGGGCGAACGGACAAACGCTCGTTCTCATCAAGCTCGACCTTTCGGACAAGGCGTATCCACTCGATCCGCCGTTTTGCCGGGGCGCAGCAGCCGATGCCCCGGCAGTTATCGATTCACTGATCGCCGTCGCGCGGAGACAATCAGCTCCGGTCAATGATACTCCTGTGACGTCAGCGAGCCAGCGAGCTTTCGGCGAGTTGGTCACAAGACAACCTGAAATATTGGCACTATTGGATATGGGTCTGTCTGTTACGATTAACGTCTGTTACTCGTGTTAAGAGGCTGAACAATACATTGGCTGCCCTAGCTTCTGAACGCCCCGAAGCGAATTTACGCTGGCTGTGGGGATTTGTTGCGGGTCATCGCCGCGCGGCCTGCGGGATGCTCTCCGGCGTCACGACTGCCTTGCAACCGTTTCTGATCGGCATCATCATTGACCACATCAGTCACGGGCCGAACATGGTCGTCATCCTCGACGATCTTCTGCTGATGATCGGGCTGGCTATCATTGGCGTTATTTCCTTCTATGGTCAGCGTAACTACAGCGGCGAAATCGCCTATATGGTCAGTTATGACATCCGCGAAACGCTGTTCAAGAATCTGCTGACGCTCGATCAGGGCTTCTACCACCACTACCCGGTCGGCGACCTGATCTCGCGGATGTACACCGACATCGACATGGTCTGGCGGCTGCTGGCACTCGCCTTCAACCAGTTCGGCAGCGCCATGCTGACCGTGATCGTCGCTTTCGTGCTGCTTGCCCTCATCAACCTGCCGCTGACGCTCATCGTCTTCGCCGTGCTGACCGTCTCGACCTCGTTCCAGATTCGCGCCGGGCTGGCGCTGGTGCCGATGTTCGAGCAGGTGCAGGATCAGGCAGGCGTCGTCTCGGCCTTCGTGCAGGACTCGACCAGCGGCGTCCAGACCGTCAAGACCTTCGGCAAAGAGCGCGGCGTCGCCGACGCCTTCCACGACGAAGTCATCGAATACCGCCGCCGCTGGCTGTTCTTCAAGCGCCGCAATGAGCCGGTCGGGATGCTGCCGAACATGATTAGTGAAGCCACCACCGGCATCGTCGTCCTGTTCGGCGGCGTGCTGGCCGTCAACGGCACGCTGACACTCGGTAACTTCGCCCAGTTCCTGATGTTCCTCGGCCTGATCGGCACGGTGCTGCTTCAGCTCGGCACGACCTACCAGCGGCTCCAGCAGACACGCGGCGCGCTCCTGCGCCTGACGCCCCTGCTCCAGCCTGCCGAAATCCGCAGCACCGACCACGCAGTTCCGCTGCCCAGGGCGCACGGCGACATCTGCTACCAGAATGTCAGCCTGATGATGGACGACGAATGGCTGCTGCGCGATATCTCGCTGGAGATCAAGGCCGGATCGGTCGTGGCCTTCGTCGGCCCGACCGGCTGCGGTAAAACGCTGCTCGTCAGTCTGCTGGCGCGCGTCATCGACGCTACCAGAGGCAGCGTCCTGATCGACGGCGTTGATGTGCGCGAACTGCGCCTCGAAGACCTGCGCTCGGCCATTGCCTACGTCCCGCAATCGACCTTCCTGTTCAGTCAGGCATTGCACGAGAACGTCCGCATGGGTCAGGAACACGTCAGCGACAAAGACCTCGACCGCGCCATTCACATTGCCCGTGTCAGCAACGACTTGCAGCAGCTCCCTGAAGGGTTGGAAACGCGGGTTGGCGAGCGCGGCGTGATGCTCTCCGGCGGCCAGAAACAGCGCGTCGCCATTGCTCGCGCGCTGGTGCGCGACCCGGCCATTCTGGTGCTGGACGACGCGTTGTCGAGCGTGGACACGCAGACCGCCGCCGAGATTCTGGCTGATCTGCGCGACGTGCTCGAAACCCGTACCAGCCTGATTATCGCGCACCGCATCGCCACCGTCAAAGACGCCGACCGCATCATCGTCATGAATGAGGGGCGCATCGTCGAACAGGGAACGCACGGCTCATTGATTGCGGCCAACGGGCTGTATGCCCGCATGGTCGACCGCGAATTACGAGGCGACCATGACGGCGAAAGCTGAAAAGCCCGGAAACCTTGTTACTGAAGAGATCGACTACGGCGGCGAAAGAGTCAGTGACCGTTTTCTGGTCGAGATGCTGTGGCAGTTCCTGCGCCCCTTCTGGCACAAGCTGCTGCTCGTCTTTGTCATGCTCTTCGGCGTGACGGGCCTCTCCCTGCTGCTGCCTTATCTGATTCAGCGCGCCATCGACGGCCCGATCACCAGCCACGACGTCAACGGCATGGTGCCTTACGGCATCGCCTACTTCATCATTGTTCTGGTGCTGTTTGGGCTGCGCTTCAGCCATACCTATCTGCTGCAAACCGTCGGTCAGAATGCGCTCGTCAATTTGCGCCAGTCGCTGTTCGAGCACATCCTCGAACAGGATATGACCTTCTTCAACAACACGCCGGTCGGCCAGTTAGTGTCGCGCCTGTCCAACGACATCGACGCGCTGACTGAGCTGCTCTCGACCAGCATCGTCATGGTCGCCAGCAACATGATTACGCTGATCGGCATCGTCATCGTCATGGTCGCGCTCAACTGGCGCTTGGCGATCATCGGCCTGAGCGTGATGCCGGTGATGGTCGTCGCCACTGTTTTCTTCAAAGGCCGCATCCGCCGATCATCGGAATTGTTTCATCAGGTGATCGCCGACTATCTCGCCTTCCTCAACGAGCAGTTCGGCGGCATGACCGTTGTTCAGCTTTTCGGGCGGCAAAGGGTCAGCAAGGCTGAATTCGACATCCTCAACACCGAATATAAAGACATCAACACCGAGATGCGTGACGCCTATACGGTCTACGCCTCATTCCTGCAAATCCTGACCACGCTTGGCTTCGCCTTCGTCCTCTACGGCGGCGGTCAGGGGATTCTGGCGCAGTGGGCGACGCTGGGGATGCTCGTCTCGTTCATCGAATATACGCGGCGCATCTTCATACCAATTCAGCAGCTTTCCGATCAATTCTCGCAGATTCAGACGGCGCTGGCCGCCGGAGAGCGAATCGCGCGGATGATGCGCGCGCAGTCGAAGATCGCCGAGCCGCAGAACGCCGAGCCGGTCAACGGCTTTCAGGGCGAAATTAGCTTTGAGCAGGTCGAGTTCAGTTACAGGCCAGGGACGCCGGTGCTGCGCGGCGTCAATTTAACCATCCCGGCGCGGCAGCGCGTCGCCATCGTCGGCGCGACCGGCGCGGGCAAGACCTCGCTGGCTGGCCTGCTGGCGCGCTTCTACGACGTCGATAGCGGTCACGTCAGGATCGACGGCATCGACGTCCGCGACCTGAGCTTCGCCGACCTGCGCCGTTTCGTCACCGTCGTGCCGCAGAACCCTTACTGCTTCAACGGCACGATTGCCGACAACCTGCGCCTGTTCGATGACAGCGTAACGCGCGAGCAGATGGTCAAAGCGGCCAGGGTCGCCGCCGCTGCGCCGTTCATCGAGAAGCTGCCTGATAGATACGATTACGTCTTGCTGCCCGGCGGCGCGAACCTGTCGCAGGGCCAGCGCCAGCTTCTGGCGCTGGCGCGCGCGCTGATCCACAACCCCGACAGCATCCTGCTGCTGGACGAAGCGACCAGCAATATCGACACCGAAACTGAAGAACTGATTCAAACCGGCCTCGACCGCGTCATGCAGAACCGTACCAGCCTGATTATCGCTCACCGCCTCAGCACCGTCCGCGACGCCGACCGGATTCTGGTCATGAATCGCGGCCAGATCGTCGAGGATGGCACGCACGATCAACTACTGGCGCTCGACGGATTATACGCGCGGCTGTATCATCGGCAGTTCGCGCAGGTCGGCATGGACGAGCATACGCCATCGGCAGAGCCGCAGCCGCGCCCGCAGGCGGCGACGTGAATCACGACTATCGATCACCGCAGTAAAATCAACCGTCCTTCCATCCCGGAAGACCGCTGCTCAGGGAGTTAGCTCATCACGTCACAACCGCCTTCGTCCAGGAATTTCGCTTGCAGCCACGTTCGGAAGGCGTCCTATCTAGCCCATGTCTGATCCTTCTGGCTTCCTCAACATCGACAAGCCGCTCGGCATGACCAGCCATGACGTCGTCGCACGGGTGCGGCGCGCTTTGCAGATCAGGAAAGTCGGCCATGCCGGGACGCTCGACCCGCTGGCGACCGGCGTGTTGATCGTCTGCGTCGGCGCGGCAACCCGCCTGAGCGAGTATGTCATGAACTCGACCAAGCGCTATCAGGCGCGCGTCCATCTCGGCCTCGAAACCGAAACTTACGACGCTGAAGGCGCGGTCGTCGCGGACAAAGACGCCAGCCATCTCACGCAGGCCGATGTCGAACGCGCGCTGGCGGCCTTCCTCGGCCCGATTGACCAGCTTCCGCCAATCTACAGCGCCATCAAACAGGGCGGACGCAAGCTCTATCAGATCGCGCGGGCAGGCAAAACCGCCGAGCTTCAGCCGCGCCGCGTCACTATTCACGCGCTTGACGTGATCGAGTGGCAGCCGCCGTTCGTCAGCATCGCAGTGACATGCAGCGCCGGAACCTACATCCGCAGCCTCGCCCACGACCTCGGCGCGGCGCTCGACGTTGGCGGCTCGCTCAATGGCCTGATCCGCACGGCGAGCGGGCGATTCACCCTGAGCGACGCCGTCCCGCTCGATAGGCTGCTGGCAGACACCGATTGGCCGCGTCATCTGGTCACGCCGCAAACTGCGCTGACCGACTGGCCGCGAATCCGCCCCGATGCCGAGCGCGTGGCCGCCATCGAACACGGACGCGCCATTCCTGCTGCCGAGGCTGTGGACGGCACGCTCGCGCTCGCCATCCGCCCGGACGAGTCGCTGGTGGCTGTGCTTAAGTCTTTCGGCGGACTCTGGGTTCCTGAGAAGGTCTTCTTGACCTGAGTCGTCACGCCAGCGATAATTCGGACGCTCCCTCGCCCCCGGCTCTCTCGGCGGGAGCGGAGAGAAGGTTTTCTGACTTTCCCCGGCGCTCAGGTGATTCACCTCAGGAAGCGAACTGTTCATGCAGCACGTCAACCAACTGTCAGACATTAACCTCGCGCAGCCTTCAGTCGTGACGATTGGCGTGTTCGACGGAGTCCATAAGGGCCATCAGCACCTGATTACGCGGCTGGTTGAGGCGGCGCACAGTACCGGCAGGCTGGCCGTCGCGCTGACATTCTACCCGCATCCCGACATCCTGCTGCGCGGGCTTCAAGGCCGCTACTATCTGACCACGCCCGACGAAAAAGCCGAGCTGCTCGGCAAGCTCGGTGTCGACGTGGTCGTAACCCAGACCTTCGACGACACCTTTCGTCACATCCGCGCCGCCGAGTACGTCGAGGCGATGCGCCGTCACCTGCGCCTGTCGTCACTCTGGATCGGCTCCGATTTCGCTATGGGCTACCAGCGCGAAGGCAACGTCGCCTATCTGCAAGCTGCTGGAGCCGAAAAGGGCTTCACCGTCGAGGTTGTCGATCTGATTACGCAGGACACCGTCATCAGCAGCACGGCGATCCGGCAGGCGATCATGAACGGCGAAGTTGAACAGGCTGCATCGTGGCTCGGACGCTCGTACAGCGTGACCGGCGAAGTCGTCCACGGGACAAAGCGCGGGCGGTTGCTCGGCTTCCCGACCGCCAATACGGCAGTGTGGAGCGAACAGGTCCTTCCGGCCAACGGCATCTACGCCAGTCGGGCGACGCTCGGCAGCGAGCGTTTCATGGCAGCGACCAACGTCGGCCTCGTGCCAACTTTCGACAACAAGGTTGTCACAGTCGAGCCGTACCTGCTCGACTTCGACCGCGACATTTACGGCCAGACGTTAACCGTCACGTTCGAGAAATATCTGCGCCCGGAAGCCAAATTCGACAGCCTCGACGCGCTGATCGCCCAGATTCACCGCGATGTCGCAGTC
>CAZZAO010000141.1:0-12595 GCA_964652205.1 uncultured Anaerolineaceae bacterium
CTGTATAAAGGGTATTCGCGCCAGTAGAAACGAAAAATCAGGACTGAGGGCCGAGGACTGAGGACTGAGTGAAAAACTGCAAGCAGCCTTCTACTCAGCCCTCATCAGCTCAGTCCTCAGTCCTTTTTTGCTATCAAGCTCGGCAGGAGCGCGTACCACTCGGTGGCCTTAACGACGTCGTCGAGTCTGACCTGATCGATGACCGAGTGAGCGTGAATTTCGTCGCCGGGGCCATAGCCGATGCTCGGAATCCCCGCCTTGCCTGCCCAGTATGTCCCGTTGGTCGAAAAGTCCCATTTGCCGGTCGGGGTCGTCTCGTTCCAGAGCAGCCTGCCTGCCTCGACACCCGCCCTGACAATCGGCGCGTCTTCCGGCAGCGCCCAGGCCGGAAAATATTTATCGACCGGGAAAACGAAGCCGGTATAGCTCGGATCGTCATACCAGAGAATCGACGCTTCGATATCGTCGCGCTGGCCGACAATGTCCTTGATGCGCTGAAGCTCGGCCTGCGGCTCCTCGCCAAAAGTCACGCGCCGGTCGATGTAAATCAGCGCCTCGTCCGGCACGGCATTGATGCTCGGCGTCTTGACGTGCATATCGGTGACGGTGATGCGCCCGTGACCGAGGAACTCATGGTCGCCGAGTTCCGGCTCGAGCTTGCTGATGGCGTCGATGATCGGCAGCAGCTTGTAGATGGCGTTGTCGCCGAGGAAGTTGCTGGCGGCATGGGCGCTCTTGCCTTTCGCCACGACCTGCATTTCGACGCGGCCCTTGTGACCCCGATAGACCTGCATTTTCGTCGGCTCGCCAATGACGACGAAATCGGGGCGCAGCCCCTCGGCCTCGACCAGCGCGTTGGGAGCGATGCCGTCGCACCATTCTTCCATGTTGCCGAAATAGTAGCCGGTGACGCCTTCGAGCAGGCCGAGTTCTTTCGCCAGCGCCAGCCCGTAGATCATGCCCGGCGTGCTGCCCTTCTCGTCACACGCGCCGCGGGCGAAGAAAACGCCGTTTTCGACCTTACCCTGAAATGGGTCCCACTTCCATTCCGCCGGGTCGCCAATGCCGACGGTGTCGATATGGCTGTCGTAAAGCAGCTTGATCGGCCCGCTGCCGATCCTGCCGACGACGTTGCCCATCTGATCGAACCAGACGTCGTCAAAGCCGAGCTTACGCATCTCGGCCTCAGCGCGCTCGCCGACCTTGCGAATCTGGCTATCATAGCTGGGAATAGCGCACAGGTCTTTCAGGAACTGAATGATCTGCTCGCGTTGTTCGGCGACGCGCTGTTTCAGCGTCTCAATCGTGACTGCGTCTGTCATGATGTCTCTTTCTAGGCGTGTTTCTGCCAGTAATCCAGATGAATGGGAACGGCAACATCCTCGTCAATCGGGCCGATGACTTCGACCTGGCGCGCGCCCGACTCGAAGATCGTGCGACAGGGAACGTCGAGGCCGATGCCCGCAATCTCGCCAAGCCGCTTCTCCGAGCAGCCATAGATCAGGCGGCCAATGCCCGACCAGTAGATCGCGCCCGCGCACATCGCGCATGGCTCGGTGCTGGTATAGAGCGTGCAGTCGGCAAGGAAGGCCGAATCGTACTGCTTCATTGCCTCTTTGACGAGGTTCATTTCAGCGTGATTAGTCATATCATGGCCGGTGTAGACGCTGTTCTCAATTCGCAGCAGCACCGCCCCATTTTTGACCAGAATCGCGCCGAATGGCTCGTTGCCTCTGGCGACCGCCGAGGCCGACAGTCGAATAGCCTCACGAATAAAGTGTGAATGTTCGTTTTCAGCCACTATGTCTCCGTTCAATCTCGAAAGTGCTGTCTGCTCGAAAAAAGCAGATATTAAACTCCTCAAAGAAATTTTTCTGTCCCAGAATGATTGGAACATCATCTCTCTGCACCCAGGCAAAGGCCAGGTTCAGCGCTGAATTACCGGTAAGCTCAGGATGGAGGAATTCGACGACCATACCCCGCGCATTCAGTTTTCCGAATGCCCCACTCAACTGCGAGATGGGCCATTCGTGTTCCCATTGACCGCCTAAAGCCAGACCCACCGAATAAGGAATTATATTGAGTGTAGCGCCGCTATCAACAAGCGCATAAACGTCAAGAGAAAGATGGGCGCGACGAAGTGTTACGGCAAACCTCGGCATGGGGTCACTGATTGCGCCGCCAGCATGACTATATGAAAATAATGTCAAGGCTTCTCCTTTGCCTGACCTTTTGCCGCATCAAGCATGGCTTGTAAGCTCCGCGCCGCATCACCGTTTTCATCAAAAAACGGTGTGTAAATATGGTATTCCGCTCCCTCAGTAACAAAAACTGCGCCCAATTCGAGCCATTCTTGAAGAATGACCTCAATCGGACGTCCAGTTTGTTGAGCGACCTCCTGCACGCGCCGCATAATGGCCTCTGAAACTTCGAGTGTAACTGCCGAAGTCATCATTGCACCTCTTTTAATAACTCATCGCGGCAGGGCAGAACACAGAGGTCTCACTCGAACAGGTCGATCAGCTTAAACTGCTCGACATCGACCAGGCCAACGTCAGTCAGTTTGAGGCTGGGAATGACTTCGAGCGCCATGAAGCTCATCGTCATGAAGGGATCGGGCAGCGAACTGCCCATACTGTGCGCCATTGTCACCAGCGCGTCATACTCGCGCCGAATCCATTCAATCGGATTCTCGCTCATCAGGCCCGCGACCGGCAGCGGCAACCGCGCCAGCACCTGTGTGCCATCGACGACGACCAGCCCGCCGCCCATTTCGGACACGGCGCGGACCGCTGTCCGCATACTCTCGTCGTCCGCGCCAACGACGACGAGGTTATGATGGTCGTGGGCGACCGTCCCGGCCAGCGCGCCACGTTTGAGGCCGAAACCGTGAATGAAGCCCTTGCCGATGCCGCCTGAGGCACGATGCCGTTCGAGCACCACCATTTTAAGAATGTCGCGCTCGGTGTCAACGACGGCTTCGCCGCCCACGATTCTGGCGTCGATAACCGCATGGCCGGTGACGACCTGATCGCCAATCGCCATGATGACGTGGATTTTATCGCTTCGCGCCGGAATACTGAAATCGAGCGCATCGAGGCGCACGTTCATTGACGCGCGGACGTCAATAGGCTTCAGCGCCGGACGCGGCGCAAGCACCTGCCCGCCCGACACGACCAACTGCCCGGCGCGGAACACCATCTCCGCGCGGATGTCGTTCAGGTCGGAGAAAACCACCATATCGGCGATCCGACCGGGCGCAATCGCGCCGTGGCGATGCAGTCGGAAATAGTTGGCGGTGTTGATCGTCCCCATGCGGATCGCGTGGATCGGGCTGATGCCGTGCTGAATCGCCGTCCGCACCATGAAGTCAATCGAGCCTTCGTCGAGCAGGCTTTCCGGCTGGCGATCATCGGTGCAGAAGCACAGGCGCGTATGGTTGTCGGCTGTGACCAGCGGCAGTAAGGGGCGCAGATTGCGGGTGGTCGTGCCTTCGCGCATGAAGATCGTCAGGCCGAGGCGCAGCTTCTCGCGCGCTTCCTCGACAGTCGCGCACTCGTGGTCGCTCTGAATGCCCGCCGCCACGTAAGCCTGAAGCGGCTTGCCGGTCACGCTCGGCGCGTGACCGTCGAGGACGCGCTCGCTGAACAGCTCCAGCTTATCGAGAATGCCCTCATCGCCATAGATGACGCCGGGATAGTTCATCATTTCGGCCAGCCCGAGCACCCATTCGCTGCTCAGAAGCGGCGCGAGGTCTTCCGATTCGAGCCGCGCGCCGCTGGTTTCCATCGCCGTCGCCGGGACGCAGCTCGACGCCATGACATAAATATTGATCGGCCCGTGCTTGGCGCGTTCGAGCATGAAGCGGATGCCTTCGAGGCCAAGCACGTTGGCGATCTCATGCGGGTCGGTGATGACGCTCGTCACGCCGTGGGCCAGGACAGCGCGCGAAAATTCCGGCGGCGTACAGAGCGTGCTTTCGATGTGCGCGTGCGCGTCGATGAAACCGGGGCAGATGTACTTGCCGTCCAGGTCGATCTCGCGCGTGGCGTCGTAACCGGGGCCGAGCGCAACAACGGTGTCGCCATCGACGATGACATCGGCGCGATAGATTTCGCCCGACAGGACATTGACCAACTGCGCGTTACGTAATGCCAGCGACGCCGGAATATCACCGCGCGCGACTGCGATCCGATTTGCCAGATTCATGGCGTTCTATCTCCTTGTGAGCCGTGAGCGTATCGCCGGCCTCGACGGTTCGCTCGCGGTCGATGATCCAGACGGGATCATGAATATAGCCGGGTTTGACGCGAGCGACGTAGCCCGCGTCCGGGTCGCCGAGCCAGCTATTGCGGACGGTCGCCCATTGTGCCTGACCGCGCAGCGGCGCTTCACGCATGGCAGCGGCAAAAACGAACTCAACCAGCGCGCGGGAGACATCCTGACGCGCCCCAACCCAGCGGAATGAAGGGTAAAACCCGGCAGAAGCGGCGACAGCATCAACCAACTGCTGCCACGGCGGCGTTTCGCCGTGAGTGCGAATGCGCGGCAGCGCGAGCGACTGCGCGCCGGGGATGGTCAGCACACGCCGGTAGCCTTCGTCCCAGATGACGCCGACGGCGCGAATCTCGAAGTCCGGCGTATGAGCCGCGCGTTTCAGGTGCAGGAACGACGGCCTCAGCCGCCACGGCGACGGCGCATCGGCCAGCGCCTGCTCCTGTTTCGACAGCGTGACCGCGCGCGGCTTATGGCGCGTCCCGGCCAGCGCGTCAAGCGTCATGATCGCCCGCGTCAGCGGCGGCAGCGCATCCGGCGCGAAATAACGGACGGCGCGCGGCAGAGTCGATGGTACGGAGAGTTCGCCGCCGAGCGGCCAACCGGCAAACAGCGCCGTCATCCGCCGCAGGCCGGGCCAGTAATACAGCCCGACCGCCCTATCGACGTGGACGATCAACCCGGTCTGCTCGCTGACCGCGCGCGAGGCCGCGTCGCGCAGGTCTTCGGCGCGATCCAGCGGCGTTTCGGGCAGCGCCCAGCCTGTCAGCGCAGTATGCGGCGTCAGCAGCACCGATCCGCCATCGTCGATGACGGCGCAGGCAACGTCGAGCCGCAGCGCGTCCATCAGTCGCCGCGAATTAAACGGCGCGAGATGGCGTTGTGCTGCTCGACCAGCGCCGGAACATCGACCGTCAATAACTGACCGTCTCTGACGACCACGCGGCCATTGATAATCGACAGATCGACTGCCGGTGGCTGGCAGAAAACCAGCGCCGCGAGCGGGTCATGCTGCGCCCCGGCAAAGGCAACGGTGTCGATGCGATAAGCGATGACGTCCGCCGCCATGCCGGGAGCGAGCGCGCCAAGATCGTCACGTCCGAGGACGGATGCGCCGCCGAGCGTCGCCATGCCGAGCGCCTCGCGCGCCGAGAGCGCGCCGGGGCCATTGGCGACCCGCTGGAGCAGCATCGCCTGACGCGCCTCGGCCAGCAGATTGCCGCTGTCGTTCGACGCCGAGCCATCGACACCTAAACCTAAGCGTACACCTTTGTCAAGCATCCGGCGCACGGACGCAATGCCGGATGCCAGCCGCATATTCGAACTGGGGCAGTGGCAGACGCCGGTTCCGGTGTGCGCGAACAGGTCGATCTCATCATGATTGAGCTTGACGCAGTGAGCGTGCCAGACATCGTCGCCGACCCAGCCGACATCCTGCGCGTAATCGCCGGGAAGCTTGCCATAAACTTCGAGGCTATAGCTGACATCCTTATCGTTCTCAGCGAGGTGTGTGTGCAGTCGAACGTGATAACTGCGGGCCAGCGCCGCCGATTCACGCATCAGGTCATTGCTGACGGTGAACGGGGAACAGGGCGCAACAACGACGCGCAGCATGGCGTAACGACTGGCGTCGTGATAAGTCTCAATGGCGCGGCGCGTGTCGCGGAGAATGAAATCCTCATCCTCAACCACCTTGTCCGGCGGCAGACCGCCCTTGCTCTGGCCGACGCTCATCGCGCCGCGCGAGGCATGGAAGCGAAGGCCGATTTCCTGCGCCGCGCGAATCTCGTCATCAACGCGCGCGCCGTTCGGGTAAATGTAGAGGTGATCGCTGGCAGTTGTGCAGCCAGAGAGGATCAGCTCGGCCATTGCCAGCTTCGCCGAGGTATAGATCGCCTCGCCCGTCAGGTTGCTCCAGATCGGATAGAGCGCCGTCAACCAGTCGAACAGCTCGTTATCCTGCGCAATGACGCGCGTCAGGCTCTGCACCATATGATGGTGGGTGTTCACCAGCCCCGGCAGGACGACATGATGGCGCAGGTCGAACACTTCGTCAGCGGTCTGCGCAGGCATTTCGGCCAGCGCGCCGACCGCCTCAATGACGCCGTCACGGATCAGCAGCGCGCCGTCATGAAGCTCGCGGCGCGTCGAATCCATGGTGGCGAGGGTATGAATATTTTTGAGCAGCAGAGTCGACAATTCACGTCTCCCTTGAGATGTGGACTCAGTTTATCATGAGGATTCTGAGGGAACAAGCAGGATAAAACACATGAACTCAGAGAAGAAGATACGCAGGTAAATCGCTGTCAGGCTATCGATGCTTTACCTTCTGGTCGTATTCGGCATGTGATCCAATCCAGAACCAGACGTATGACCCATCAGCTCCGATTGAACACAAAGCCCGATAAGTAAGGCCAATCCGCGCGGAATACCACACCGGATCACCCCCTAACGACTTAAAGTTCAAGCCGGGATAATCGGGATCGACAGCAAACTGCGCATAGGCTTTGACAGCCTGCCGCTTGATAGAATCAGGCAGGCGTCTGTATAGTTCGTGAAATTCGCGGTTGCGCCTTGATTTCACGAGTTAGTCAGACGTCAAGATTTTCCGTCAATCCGGCGCGATCTTCCTCAAGCGCACGCCGTGCCATTTCGTTCACGACGTCCATCGATTGAGCGAACTGCGCGTCCCAGATTTCGTCGTGAATACGCAGAAGCTCATGCAGCAAGGCGGGAATCGCAACGCTCAGGTCGTCAATCCCCTGCTCGGCAGCAAATGCTTCGAGCAGGTCACGTTCCTCGGCGGTGAAAGTCGCTGAAATGACCGTCGAATTAGCCTTGACGTTTTGCACAGCCATAATCCCTCGGAGTACACTGCGGACGCTCTGTCATTATATCACTGGTTCCAACGATACCGACGATATGCGCCTGCCGAACAAGCCGGACTCAGGAATGATCCTATGAAAAACGAAGAGCAGCCCGCCGCACCGAAAAACGACTTCCCGAAACTGTCGGCTCCGGCGCAGCGGACGCTGGCCGAAGCGGGCTATACGCGGCTGGAGCAACTCACGCAGGCCAGCGAAAAAGACATCGCCCGGCTGCACGGCATGGGGCCAGCCGGGGTTAAGGCGCTGAAGCTGGCTCTGGCCGAAAAGGGGCTGTCGTTCAAGCGCTAGAGCGTGATCCGCTCGGCGATCTTCCAGGCGGCCTTCAGAGTGTTACGCATCAGCATGGTGATCGTCAGCGGGCCGACGCCGCCGGGGACAGGCGAAATAGCCGACGCGACCTCACTAGCTGCGGCGAAATCAACGTCGCCGACGAAACGATAGCCGCGTTTGGCGGTCGAATCGTCAACTTTATTGTTGCCAACATCGATGACCACCGCGCCCGGCTTGATCCAATCGCCGCGGACGTACTCCGGCTTGCCAATCGCCGCAACCAGCACATCGGCCCGACGGACGAGGGCGGCGATGTCGCGGGTGCGGCTGTGGCAGAGGGTCACGGTCGCGTTGGCCTTCATCAGCATCAGCGCCACCGGCATCCCGACGATGTTGCTGCGCCCGACGACGACCGCGTTCGCGCCGTCCAGCGTCACGCCCGTTTCACGCAGCAGCACCATCACGCCGGTCGGCGTGGCAGGCGTGAAGGTCGGCTCGCGGCCCTTCATCGCCAGCAGGCCGATGTTGAGCGGGTGAAAGCCGTCCACGTCCTTCTCAAGGCTGACCCCTTGCAGCACTTTTTCTTCGTTGATCTGCGGCGGCAGGGGAAGCTGCACCAGAATGCCATGGACGCGCAGGTCATCGTTGAGCGAGGCCACCGCTGCCTCGACTTCCTGCTGCGTCGCCGCTGCCGGGAGAAGGTGGGCAATCGAGTGGATGCCGACGTCTTCACAGGCTTTGCGCTTCATGCGGACGTACTGCGCTGAAGCCGGATCATCACCGACCAGCACGACGCCCAGCCCCGGCTGATAACCGTAAGTCTCGCAGAAGCGCGCCGCGTCTTCGGCAATCTCGCCGCGCAGGCGCGCAGCGATGGCATTTCCGTCTATAATCTGTGCCGTCATGCGGCTGTTCCCTCGTCGATAGGCCGTGAGTCAGGGTCAAGAATACCATGCAGCGGACAGCCTGACGAGGCGCGGCATTTGTCTACGCATTTGCACAACTAGCAACAAAAAGCGGACTGACATTTGCCCAGACTCCTGTACCATTATGAGTAGGGTTCAAAGGCTCCGATCCGAGCTGTTCTGCGCGCACGTCAGGGGTGATCGGAAAGAGGGGCGAGTCATGCTGAAACAAGTCCGCGCCTTGCAATCTGCGAAAGCACGCGGTCAGTCGATGGTGGAATATGCGCTGATTCTGGCGCTTGTGGCGCTGGCGCTGGCAGCGATTTTCGTCGTCACCGGCTCCGCCGTCGGCAACGTGTTCAGCAACACGGTCTACAACCTCGTCGGGCAGGACCCGAACGCGGTCGTTCAGCTGACAAAATACGGTGGGCCGAACGCCTTCTGGCAAACCGTCACCTGGGTCGCCGAACACCCCTATCAGGTCACGCTGGCGGCAACACTGGTCAAGAACCCAAGCGCAACAGCGACTGATGGCCCGTCACCGACACCATCCGATACCCCGGTGATCGGCTCGCCCTCGCCGACGGCCACTTTCACGCCCTCACCGACGATGGTTGATGCCAGCTACAGCCTGCCCTTCACCGATATTGTCAACAATACCGACTCGCTCAAGAAATGGCGGCTCGATAACAGCGTCTACCTCGGCGGCGGCGCGTGGCTCGGCAAGTATTACGCCAACCAGACGTTCACCAACAACTCCGGCACCGGTCTGCCGGACTACACGCTCTGGAATTATCAGATTGACCCGGCCTATACCTTCAATATCGACTTCGACTGGGGGACGGATAAGTACCCGATTCAGACCGCCAGCCTGAACTGGCCGGCGAACCGCGCGGGCGGCTTCTCGATCATCTACACTCGTGACATTTATCTGGCACAGGCGGCTGACCTGCGCTTCACGGCAGCAGCGGCGGGCAGTGTCGTCGTCAAGCTGGACGGCACGACCATCATCGACCGGAGCGCCCCCGCGTCGCTCGATACGCCGATCACCCCCTACGAACAGACGGTCGATGCCGGGCCGCACACCCTTGAAATCGACTATATTCAGTTCGGCGGCGATGCTTCCGAAGCGGGAGTTAAGCTCGATATCTCCCCGCAAGGGGGCAGCGCGGGAGCTGTCAACCCGGATGACACTGTCAGCGGCGCAGGCGATTCAAAATGCCAGTGGGGGCCGCTCAACAGCACCAACTCGGCCTCGCTGGAGTGGATGTTCGACGACGATACGACCTCGACCGACGGCGTCGGAGCGAACCTGACCTGCAACCTCGAACTGCGCGGGCGGATCAACCTTGCCACCGCGTCCAACCCGGTGCTGACCTTCTGGGACGTCTGGGATTTCACCGGCAGCAGCGCCGAGGCCAAGCTTCAGGTCGCCGAATATGAGCCAGTCGGTGGCCCAACGCTGGCGCTCGACCGGCCCGGCCTGAGCTGGGTTGACGTGCCGCTGCACGACCCCGGCGAGGCGAATTACAACTGGACGCGGCAGGTCGTCAACCTGAAAACGCTCAACAGCGGCGCGTTCGCAGGCAAACAGATTACGCTGCGCTTCGTCATCACCAATCCGAGCGGGACGACTGGAACGCGCCGCTGGTACATCGACGATATTCGCGTCGCGCAGCAGACTGACCCCGGCACAGTCACGGTCGGCCAGTTCTGGGACTTAAACAGCGCCAGCCAGAAAGATGACTTCATCTACGACGCGCGCTGGGACCTGACCTCGAACCATACCTACGGCGCTGGCACAGCGTGGGATGACAGCCCCGGTTATTCACCTGAGGTCTTCAGCGAAGGCGAGCCGCGCGTCCATTACATCGAACTGAAGTCGCCGGTGACGCTGGTCGGCGCGCCCGCTAACGACAACGAAAACGATACAGGCGAAGCCGAACTGTCGTTCTGGTCAATGTACAATATCAATACCGACACGCGAATCCAGGTCGAATGGACGACGGCCCCGCGCGACCATGTCAACGGCAACGAAGACACCTGGACGGTGCTGGGGGGATCACCGATTGCCGATTCCAGCGGCGGCCCGCTGACGTCTGGAAGCACGATGACGTTCTACCAGTTCCCGCTCGGCGTAGAAACTGGCGTCCCGCAGGATCAACCCTTCCGCCTGCGCTTCGCCATGTATCTCGACACGACGAGCAGCATGGCGAGTACAACCGGCGGCTGGTGGATCGACAATATCTATCTCGAACGCGCCAGCCCGCCCGCTTACGCGCCTTACCCGTTCAATGACAATGCCGAGGATTCAACCTATCTGGCGTCGTACTGGCTGACGCCGGGAAGCTGGGGCCGCGCCGGGGGACAGGGCCGGAACAGCACCTTTGCCTACGCCGACAGCCCCAGCGGCAACTATCAGCCGAACGTCAATAACCCGATTCAGATGTCGAAATACCTCGACCTGAACAACGACACTGCCGGTCATTCGCCGAAGTACGGCACGACGCCGGTCAAGCCAACGCTGTCGTTCTGGCACTGGCGCAATCTGGCTTCGGGAACCACGCTGTACGTCGATATGTATCTCACCAGACCGGGCGAAACCGGCGGCATCTGGTATCCGATCTGGAGCTACGTGGCCGGCCAGACCTATACGCCGATCAGCGCAGATAACCAGCAAGCCTGGGAGCGAGAACAGATCGACCTGATTCAAGCGTATGAAACTGCGTCCAGCGTCGCCTGGACGACCGTCACCGGCAACGCGCAGGACAACGACGACGATATTCGGCTGGCTTTCCGCGTCCAGAGTACCGGCAGTCAGGTCGCCGACGGCGTGTTCCTCGACGACATCAGCATCAGCGACTACAGCGAGGACGAATTCCATCTGTGGGATGAAGCGACGTCGGTCAGCGGGATCAGCGGTGACGGCACGACTTACACCGAGGACACCGAAGGCGCGTGGTATAACCGCTGGTACTATGGCGGCGAATGGTCAACCACCACGAGCAAGGTTCGCAGCGGGCTGAACTCGCTGACTGACAGCCCATCGGGCAGCTATCGTTCCAACGAACTCTCGATCATGGAGCTGAAGAAGATCATCGACCTGCGCGGCGTCGTTGCGGCCAACCAGCCGGTTGCCTACGCCTGGATGCTGCGCAAGATCGACGACAGCGACAGCTTCTCATGGCAGATCTCGCAGCGCGACGGCTCGACGACTCAGGGCTATGACAAGGTCATGGGCTGGTCGGCGTGGACGCCCGTGCTTTCGACCGGCGACATCGCCAACGACAACGAGCTATGGCATCGAGTCCAGATCAATCTGCTACCGTATATCGGTCAGGAGATCAAGCTGCGGCTGGTCTTCAACACCACGCAGGTGGCGTCAAGCGTCGCTGACGGCGTTTATCTCGACGACCTTCGATTCACCTTCATCCAGAATCAACGGCTGTTCCCGCTGCCCTTCTTCGACGCCGCCCAGAGTACCTATAACTGGGTCACTGAAGGTCAATGGGGCCTCGCGCCAGATCGCTATAAGGGGACAGGCGGCGGCACAGCCCCGCTCGGCAGCAACCCGTGGACGGCCACGTTCGTTAGCTGCGACATCGTCGATCCGACGCTGCTGTGTAACGACAACCTGACCAACTTCAATACGGTGGAAACGGCAGCCGCCGACCCGACCGGAACTGCTGCCACCTATCCCACCAGCGTGCTGACCGGAACGATCAGCGAGCCGATGGTGCTGTCGTATAACAGTACGATTCGGCCCTTCAGCGCGACCGACGCCAAATGGTCAACGCAGTGGGTGGCGCGAATGACGCGCGTCGTCACCGTCGAAGCGCCCGCCACTTTCGACTTCACCATGCTCGCTAACGACGGCATCCACGCGCGGATCGACGGGCCAAGCGGCGCGCCGACCGATCAGCAGATCAACCCGAGCGATAGCTGGAACCTCGCCAATGACTGGAACAAGAATGACACCCTGGCGCAGGCCGACCGGACAATGTTCCTGGACGCCGGAACGTATACAATCACGGTCGGCTGGCTCCAGAACAGCGGCGACGCCTTCCTGAGCTTCAGCGTCACCGACAGTAACTACGCCTTCACCGACAGCCCGAACACGCCCGACGGCAGCGGCGGCTACGACGTGGTCAAATCGCCGAGTAACAGCGATACCTCGCTGCTGCTCGACGGCGCGCTCAACCTGAAGTCCGTCAAGAATCCGATCCTGCAATACTACACCGAGTATGACATTGGCAC
>CAZZAO010000142.1:0-7705 GCA_964652205.1 uncultured Anaerolineaceae bacterium
TTCCGAGAGTTTGCTGATCCTGTTCAAGGCGGTGCTGTCTCGGCTTGGCTATGACGTCAGCACCCACCTGCAAGACCTGACCACCCTTGAAGATATCAAACAGATGCGGCCTGACCTGATTATCCTCGGTTACTTTCAGGGCTACATCGAAAATGAGCTGGAAGTCATCGACGCTCTGCGTGCCGACCCCGACACAGCGCTGGTCCCCATCATCGTCCTGACGACCGGCCCGCTGCGCGCCGAACTCTCCGAGCCTCACGCCAGCATCCCCTATTTTCAGGTCATCGAGAAGCCCTTCGACATCGGCAGCCTGCTCGAACATATCCGTGAAGCTCTCAAGCGCGCCCCCCAGCGTGAGTGAAATCGACCGGCGCGCTAAGCTCGACGACGCTCCCTTTTCCTATCGCGTGATCAAAGACGGGCGCGTTTTGCTCTACTGGCGCGGAAAACAGGTCAAAACGCTGGCCGGGGCTGATGCGCAAAAGTTCCTCGCCCGCGTCGAGTCGCTCGACGAGCCAGGCGCGCAGTTGCTGATGGCGAAAGCCACCGGTCACTTCAAGCACGGCAGCGAACGTCAGTCCAGAGACACCCTGTAGGCACATTTCCCCTGAAATCCCGACTCCGTGATCGTTTTATCAACTATTCCATGATAGAATAGCCTTTCAAGCTGGAACAGGCTGGCTTCATGCGCGGCCTCAATCATTGGAGAAAGTCGGATGAATCTCCGCAAGGTGCTGCCCGTTTTTGCCTTCGCTGCGTTGCTCGGCGGGGCCTTTGGCGCTCAGGCGCAGCCATCAACACTGACCGTCTTTGCCGCTTCATCGCTGACTGACGCTTTCAACGAGATCGGCACGGCCTTTGAAGCCGCCAATCCCGGCGTCAAGGTCGCTTTCAGCTACGGCTCGTCGGCCACGCTGGCGACTCAGCTCGCCGACGGCGCGCCTGCCGATGTCTTCGCCAGCGCCAACGCCAGACAGATGCAGGTCGCGGTCGATGCCGGGCGGATTGTCACGCCGACGCACACGTTCGCCAGAAACCGTCTGGTGCTGATCGTCCCGTCGGACAATCCCGCCAGCATCACCACGCTCCACGATCTGGCGAACTCCGGCGTTAAGCTCGTGCTGGCCGCCCCCGCCGTCCCGGTGCGCGACTACACCGAGGCTATGCTCAAGCGGCTGGCCGCCGATCCGGCCTACGGTGATCCTTACCTGACCGCTTTCAGGGCCAACCTCGTCTCCGAAGAAGATAACGTCCGTCAGGTTTCGGCTAAGGTCTCGCTCGGCGAGGCTGACGCGGGCATCGTCTACAGTTCGGACGTCACGCCCGACATCGCCGATAAGGTCATTCGCCTGACGATCCCTGACGCGGTCAACACGCTGGCGAGTTATCCGATTGGCATCACCGACAACGCCGCCGACCCGGCGCTGGCGCAGAAGTTCGTCGCTGCCGTCCTTTCCGACGCCGGTCAGGACACGCTCGTGAAGTGGGGCTTCATCCCGGCGGACGGACACATTGGGCGCTGTGCCAGCCTGCCTGACGCGCCGACTGTCGCCGCGCCGCTGGCAGCCGGGGCGCTGGCGGCTACAATGGAAGCGACTACTGAAGCCGCTGCCGGCGCGTAGCCCTCGCTTTCCTGCTCAGATTGACAGTGCCGGGGCAAATCCGGCACTGCTCATTTTAAGGAGTGCTGCCATGCCCGCTGATCGTCTGACCCTGACCGGCGATCTCGCCAACCCGATGACGCTGACGCTCGAGAACGTGCGCGCTGACTATCCCCGCGCGGTCGTCACGACGCAGTTCGAGACGGACAAAGGCCTGATAACCAGCACCTTTGCTGGCGCGCGCCTCTGGGACGTGATTGCTTCAGCGGGCCGTCCGTCCGGCCCATTCTACGTCGAAGCCAGCGCCGAAGATGGCTGGGACTGCCTTCTGCGCTCCGACGAGTTCAACCCTGACGATACCGACCGTGTCGTCCTCATCGCCTACGAGCGCGACGACGGGCCGCTGCCGCCTCATGATGGCCTGTTTCGGCTGGTCGTCCCCGGTGATGGCCCCGCTCGCCGCTATGTGCGCGGGCTGGCCTACCTGACCGTCTTTGAAGGCTATCCGCCCGCCGAGACCGACTGACTTCGCGGCATCCTGTCCCGTCGAATTGATCGTGAGGGCATCCATTGCTATCCGCTATAATAGAGGGGAATCGACGGCGACAGAGCAGGAGCCGCGCTCATGGCAACGATCCGTAAACCGATTGATGATATGACGAGAGATGAGCTGAAAGCCTTCGTCAATGAGCTTCTCAGGGAACAGGTTGAGTTCCTTGAAGATGACTTTGACATCAAGGATGAGGATTTCGGCCCTGAAGAAGAGCCAGATACTCGTTCGCTCGAAGAGGTCTTTCGGTCGATGGACGAGAACATGTGGACACCACCGCTCGGATCACCTTCGCCAGCCGAGATGATTCGTGAGGATCGAGACAATCAGTGACCAATTATATTGTCGATGCGAGTGTGGTGGCTGAACGTCTCATCCGCAGCGCCTATACAGTTAATGCGAGAGCGCTGTTCGACCAGGCACTGCGGGGCGATCAGTTTCAGGTGCCGGAGATTTGCCTTGTAGAGTGTACCAATGTGATCTGGAAAGAAGTACGGCTTCGAGGGATGCCGATACCGAGCGGCATTATTGCGCTGAAAAACCTTCGCGCGTTGCCGCTTAGACGGTTAGCCGTAAAACGACTACTGAATCCGGCGCTCGCGCTTGGTGTTCGCAACAACCTTGCCATCTACGATGCGCTTTATATTGCATAGCGTTGCAAACGGGCTATCCGCTGCTCACCCTCGATGTCAGGCAATCACGAGTTGCCGAAGCGGAAGGCGTGCCGGTCATCCCGATCACCGACTTCAAGCCGTAAAATTTACCTGCCGTACTCGTCCAGATAGGTCAGCATCTGCGCGCGGGCATCGGCGTACATCTGCGCCTCGACCTCGGCCCACAGCGCGCGCGGAATGTGCGCCCACAGCCGCCGTTCCATCGCCTCTCTTGAATCCACTAATCCCTGTAACGCGGCTGGCGACAGGCTCAACCGCTCGCCGAGAATTTCCAGCGTCGTCGGCGCGCCCGGCGGAAGCTGTGTCCCGACCAGATCGCGCCACGCAGTCAGGTCGGCATTGCTCATGAACGGCAGCCAGTTATCCGGCGCAGCCGCCAGCAGCGTCGCGCGCTGCCAGCCGCACAGACGCGGATAATCCCGCTCGTCCATCGTCACCAGCAGCATGTGCAGCACGATGAAGCGCTCGTGCTGATCCGCCCAATCGCTGTGCGCGAAATAGGGATCGGCCATCTCAAGCGTCCAGACGGCGTCAACGCTCAGATGCGCGACGTAGGCCGCCAGAAACGCCCGCTGCGCGGAGGATTTCACCTGCGCCAGTGAGGGAAAGCGCGCCAGCATCGTCCGCCACGGCGGCGCGCTGATCGTCTGGTCGTAGAGGTAGAAATGTGTGTCCTCGCGCTTCAGGCCGGACGACACGCGCGCGTCGGCGGCAATACTGCCGAGCAGAAAGGCGCTCCGCTCGTCGTTCAGGTCGGCCCGTGTTTCCGGCGGGATAGCGTCGTCTGCCAGCAGGCGCTGCGCGATTTCCAGATGGGTAAAAGGCGTGGGCATCATCTCGCCTGAGTATCGAACCTAATCGCCGACGACCGCGACGCGCTCGACCGCGTTGATCCGCGCTGCGCCAAAAATCGCGGCCTCATTGAGCACGAAGATCACGACCGCCAGCAGGACGAAGAACGGCAGCAGCGCTTCCAGCCCGCGCTGCTGAGCGATGACGCCGCTCAGCCCCGGCACAACGGCGAAGCCAGCGCCCGCCGCGCTGAGCTGCACGCCGATGGCATTGGCAGTATGCCGCGCGCCGACCCGCTCACTGGTTCCGAGGATGAACAGGGCGAACAGCGGGGCCTGCGCGAAGGTCAGCAGCAGCAGGCCCGCCAGCCCGACGATGACGGTTGGATTCCACCACAGCAGCAGCGCGCCAATCAACGAGCCGATGATGCACAGGCGCACCAGATTATGCCGCGGGATGCGGTCGCCGACGAAACCGAAGAACACCCGTCCGAGCGTGAAGGTCGCCAGCGACAGCGTCACCGCGAGGCCGGCGAGATTGGTGCTCATCCCGCGCGCCTCGGTGAAAATCGAATAGGCCCAGGTCGTCGGGCTGGCTTCCAACCCGACGTAGAACAGGATCAGCACCAGGCTGAGCCAGAGCATCGGCAGGCGCAGCGTCCGGCCCATCGGCGCATGGACGATGTCGCCCTTCGACCCCTGCTGGGGCAGGCCGTTATGCCACATCGGCTTTGACGCCAGGAACATCCCGACGAGGCCGAGGTTGACCAGCCCGGCGACGATGTAGCCGAGCCGCCACGATAGCAGCGCCGACAGCACCGCCGTCATGATCGTCGAGCCAAGCACCCAGCCAAGCCCAAAGCTGGCGTGCAGCCAGTTCATCTGCCGGACGTTATAGTAGCTGGAGACATAATTGTTCATCCCCGCGTCGATCAGGCCGCCGCCGAGACCATAGATCAGCGACGCTCCGATCAGCAGCGGCCACAGCGGCGCGATGCTCTCGGCGAACAGGCCAGCAGACAGGACGACCGCCCCGATCAGGAAGGCGCGCGCCGTGCCGAGACGGAGCATCAGCCGACCGCTGAAGAAGCTGGACGTCATGTAGCCAATCGTGCTGGCGATCAGCACGAATCCAATCGCGTCCTGCGACAGGTCGAACGTGCTGCGAATCGACGGCCACGCCAGACCGAGCAGGCTCGACGGCCAGCCGAGTCCGATGAAGCTGATGAAGCAAAAGATAATGACCCGTGACGCCCGACTGGACTCTTGCATGGCGAACCGTTCGCTAAGGGTGAAGTAACGCTCGTGATCGATCAGGTGTCAGTGGGGCTTCGGTCAGGGGGACGATTCTTCGTGCTCGACACAAATTCCCACGCTCGCTCGGAAATCGGTGTGAGCCTGATAATGCGCTCGGCACATCAAAATCAGCGATGGAACCTGTTGGTTTTGGCTGGCTTCAGCCGCCAGCCGCGCAGCCAGGTTCCGTTCGGAAAATACATCCTCACCCGGGAGCCTTACCGATCACGCAGACAGGCCAAGTTTAGCGCTTCCCTGGCTTCTGGAATAGACCCGCCTTCAGCCGCCGCTCATAACCAGCGGATCGCCTGCCTGTATCCGCGTCGAACTGCGCGCTGTCGCCTCACAGCAGGCGGATACTCCCTACCGGCAGCAGCGGCCAGCCATTTGCGGCCAGAAATAGCGGTCATTACCCGCCGTGATCTTGAAGTTATGCAATCTGTATCATTATGTTTTTGTACATGAAAATTGGTTATATCTATCAGTTGATCTTTTAGTTTAATCTGTGTTAACATAGAGATCATGATAGCGGAATTTCAAGCGTACTCTGGATAGATGACTATGAATGCGATCCTCAATACGGCTCAACCGACACAACCTTCAGAACAGCCCCGGAACCTTGCGTTCACGCGGGCATGGCTGGAGCCGCGGCTTGTTGTCACCACGCTGGTCGCTGTCGGCCTCAGCTTTCTGGCCGAGCAGGCAGGCGCGCCGTTATGGGTCGTGCTGGCCCTGAACCTGATCTCCTATGCGGCGGGCGGTTTCTACGGCCTGCGTGACGGCCTCATCACGCTGCGTCGCGGTCGCATCGACGTTGATCTGTTGATGGTTCTGGCGGCGGCGGGCGCGGCGCTCGTCGGCCAGTGGCGCGAGGGCGCAACGCTGCTGTTCCTGTTTTCACTGAGTAATGTCCTTCAGGATTACGCCATCGGGCGCAGTCGTCAGGCCATTCGCGGGCTGCTCAAGCTCTACCCGGCAGATGCCAGAGTGCGCCGTGGTGGTCGGATCGAAACGATCCCGGTCGGCAAAATTCGCGTCGGCGAAATCGTCCTGATTCAGCCCGGCGAGCGTCTTCCGGTCGATGGCGTCATTCGCGCCGGTCGCTCAACCGTTGATCAGTCGCCGATTACCGGCGAGTCGATGCCGGTCGAGAAAGTCAGCGGCGACCGGGTGTTTGCCGGGACGCTCAACCAGCAGGGCGCGCTCGACGTCGAGGCGCTCCAGCCCGCGTCGGATACCGTCCTCTCGCGCATCATCAAAATGGTCGAGGAAGCGCAGGATAGTAAAGCGCCGACCGAGCGTTTCCTCGATGCCTTCGAGCAGCGCTACGCGACGCTGATCGTCGTCGTGGTCGGCCTGTTGATCGTCATTCCCCCGGCGCTCGGCCTGGCCGATTTCGAGAGTAATTTCTATCGCGCGATGGTGTTAATGACCGTCGCTTCGCCCTGCGCGCTGGTCATCAGCACGCCCGCCTCGTTCCTGTCGGCGATTGCGGCAGCGGCGCGCGGCGGCGTGTTGTTCAAGGGCGGCGCCTATCTCGAAGGGCTGGCCGCGATCAAGGCGATTGCTTTCGACAAGACCGGCACGCTGACCGAAGGTAAGCCCGCCGTGACCGACATCGTCGCCTGCTGTGGCTTGTCTGACGAGGCGCTGCTGGCGCTGGCAGCAGCGGTTGAAGCGCGTTCCGAGCATCCGTTAGCGAAAGCGGTCGTCGCGGCGGCGCAGGCCCGGCAGCTTGCGCTCGCCAGCGTCGATGAGTTCGAGGCGCTGCCCGGTCGCGGCGTGACGGCGCTGGTTGAGGGGCAGCGGGTGCAGGTCGGCAGCCCGACGCACTTACAGCAGGTCGGGGCATCTGAGCTGGACGCCGCCCGTCAGCGGCTCGAAGCGGAAGGGAAGACGGTGATGCTCGTCCAGCGCGGCGGCGAGCTGGTCGGCCTGATCGCGCTGGCCGATCAGGTACGCGCGTCGGCGAAAGCCATGATCGCGCAGCTTCATCGCGGTGGCGTCAAAGTCGCCATGCTGACCGGCGATAACGCGGCGGTCGCGGCCAACGTTGCGCGTCAGCTTGGCGTCGATAAGGTCTACGCCGGGCTGATGCCTGAGGATAAGGTGGCCGTCATTAAGGCGCTGGAAGCTGAAGTCGGCGCGGTGGCGATGGTCGGCGACGGCGTCAACGACGCGCCCGCGCTGGCGACGGCCAGCATCGGCATTGCGATGGGCGCTGCCGGAACCGATGTCGCCCTTGAAACTGCCGACCTTGTCCTGATGGGCGACCGGCTGGAGTTGATCCCCTATGCCATCAACCTGAGCAAGAAGGCGCGGCGTGTCGTCTGGCAAAACCTGACTTTCGCTATCGCCGTCATCATCACGCTGATCGTCAGCACGTTTGTCGTCAACCTGCCGCTGCCGCTCGGCGTCCTCGGCCACGAAGGCAGCACGGTGATCGTCGTCCTTAACGGCCTCATCAGTCTGCTGCTCTGGCCCGAATTTCAGCGCCAGCGTCATACGCTCATTCCCGGCTCTTCGCGGCCTCTGGCTCCCGTCGAATGAAATGACTTCGACGCGTTCCACCCTCAGCGCGCGCGGGAGAAAATAGGCATCGCTGATTCGGGCAGCCGGCGACGCTTTGATAGACTGAAGAGAACGCGATCATTGATCGCGTTCTCTTCATCGTCTACCGGACGATCCACGGCCATTTTTGCTGGCGTATTTGCTTTCACCCTGAGAAGGTTTCTGGGAAGGACACAGAAGCCCTTTCGGTTTATCTTTCTCCCCTCTCCCACCGGGAGAGGG
>CAZZAO010000142.1:7775-12410 GCA_964652205.1 uncultured Anaerolineaceae bacterium
CCGACGGGAGCCATCATCCGTCTTTCGCCCCTCTCCCACCGGGAGAGGGGTTGGGGGTGAGGGCGGGCCGGGGGTGAGGGCGGGGCCGGGGGTGAGGGAGCCTTTACGGCGCATCAGCGGGACGGCATAAGCCGCCAGCGACGCAGGTGCAGCCGCGATGGATGGCGACGTTCTGCCGGGTGATCCATCCACCATCCACTGGCGTACCGGGCGCGCTGATCTGGAACCAGCTTCCTGCCTGATTGATGCCCTGAGCCACCACCCATGCGCCGCGGAGCAGCCCGCCGAGCAGCGCAGAGTCTTTCGTCGGAGACTGGCGGATATTCACGCCCTGTCCCTCGGTCGGTGTGATCGCGCAGGCAGCCGGTGGGCCGTCCTGACGAATCAGATAAAGCGGCGCGCTGGCTGTCGCCTCGGCGGTCAAGTCCGCTTCCGCCGTCGTTTCGCGCGTCGAAAGCAGCGCCGCTTCGGTGACAGCGCGAGTGGCTTCAGCCGGGGTCGTCGCTTCAGCGGTGATTTCCATCGTCGCGGCGATCAGCGGCGTGGCCGTGATCGTCGGCGCGCTTTCGGTTGGCGGCGCGACCGTCGGCGGGGCAGGAGTTGGCGCGGGGGAACAGGCCGCCATTGCAGCCAGCAGACCGAGCGAAAGCAGCGTCGAGATTCGTAGCAAACCCATCAGTCGATACCCTGTTCTGTGACGAAAAGCCAGCACAATCGTGGCCGGTCAGCAGCCTGTCGCCGACACGGCCTGTCATTTTGGCACGGTAACGCGGCGTCCGTCAACCGTCATCGGGGCTGGCTCAGACCGCCGCGCGCAGGTAATGCGCCCACAGGCCGATGTACTTGCCATAGCGCGCCCCGATCCGATACAGCTCGGCGTCGTTGATGCTGAACAGGCCGTAGGCCTTCGCCGCCGCGTCGAGCGTCCGCCGCTCCTTGACCGGCAGGCGCTCGCTGCGCCCCAGCGCGCGCAGCAGGATGAACGTCGCTGACCAGTCGCCGATGCCCTTGATCGACTTGAGCCACGCCTCGACTTCGGCATACGGCGCGTCGCGCAGCCAGTGGTCGTCCATGCGGCTGAAGGCTTTGGCCGCGCCCTGAATCAGCACCGCTTTCGCGCCATGCCCGATAGCTTCCGCAAGCTCATACGACGTCGCCTGGGCCAGCCGCGCCGGATCGGGGAAGGCGCGATATGTTTCGCCACCAAGAGTCAGCGTGCCGCCGAAGCGCTCGGCCAGCGCGGCCTTCATCTTGCCCGCTACGCTCATCAGGTTGCGCTGGCTGATAAGCGCCCAGACCGCGTTCTCGAACGGGCTGGCGAACTTAACCTGATGATAGCCATAGAGCGCCTCGACGACCGGCGCGAACGCTTCGTCCGTCTGCGCCAGATCGTAGAACGGACACAGATCGTCATTCAGGCTGAGGAAGTAGGCGATCTGGTCGAGCGCCTCAGCCTTGAGCGCCGCCCTGATTGGCGCTTCGGCGTACAGAGTGCAGCTCAGTTGGGGCTGCTCGACGCTGCCTTCGTTCGTCACTCGAAAGCCGACCGTCTGGCCGTCGATTGCCAGCGCTTTCGTCAGCGAGCGGCTGTCGTGCTGGTGGCCGCCCATTGCGGGCGCGAAGCTGTCGAGGAAATCGAGCGTCTTGCCAAAATCGAACGGGGCGACCGGCGTGAGCGCCGTCGTCACGGTGTGGAGCTTCGTCATGAAGAAGTGGCCTTTCAGCGGTCGGTGATAAGGTCATGAGGCGGTAAACACGGAGTTGGAACAGGCCGCAACCGCGCTTTGATGGATCGTTGATCGGAAGTATAGCGATCTCAGCGCCGCCAAAACAGGAGATTACGGTCTTCGAACCGTTCTCCGACTCGCGCTCAGGAAGTGACCGGGGGCTATAATCAGCGACAGGAATGGATGCAGGGCAGCGCAGGGGCGATCATGGCACATACGCAGGGCTACTTCACCCGTCTGGTCGAGGGATACCACGCGCCGCGCTATCTCCTCATGACGATGATCTCATTCGCCGTGACGGTCGTGGCGGTCCGCAGCTATCTGGAACTGACCGGCTACCCGCAGATCGGCAACGATACCTTTCATATCGCTCATGCGCTCTGGGGCGGGCTGCTGCTGCTGGTCGCTGCCTCGCTGCCCCTGATTTACCTGAATGAGTGGATTTTCTCTTTTTCAGCCGTCCTGACTGGCGTTGGCATCGGCCTGTTCATCGACGAGATCGGTAAGTTTATCACGCAGAGCAACGACTACTTCTTTCCGCTGGCCGCGCCGATCATCTACGTCGTTTACGTGCTGATCGTGCTGGCCTACCTGCGCGTCCGCCACAACCGCCAGCAGGACGCGCGCACCGAGATGTACATCGCCCTCGAAGAAATCAAGGAACTGCTCGACCAGCGTTTCGACGTCGAAGAAAAGCGCCTGCTCGTCGTCCGCCTGAAAAAGGTGGTGCGCCAGACCGACCGGCCCGACCTGAGCGCGCTGGCGGCGGCGCTGCTGGAGCCAGTTCGAGCGTTCGAGGCTGACCCTGCGCCGAAAGTTCGCGGCCCTTTCGGTCGGGTGCTGCTCTGGCTCAAGCGGGTCGAGGCGCAGTATTTCACGCAGAAGGTTATGCGCCGCATCATCGCGCTGGTGCTGGGCTGGCTCGGCCTCGTCTCCGTCGTCAAAATTCTGGCGCTGGCGTTTCTCATCATCCATCAGGGCAGCGCCGATTCTCCGCTGCTCGGCTGGTTCATGGAAGGCGTGCCGCTGGTACGCGGGACGACCAGTCTGGTTTCGTATCTCGTCCTGATCGTCATCGAGGATGTGTGCGGCGTCCTGTATGTCGTTGGGGCGCTGTTTCTGCTGCGCGGGCGCGAGGAAGCCGGAATCCGCGTCAGCATGGTCGGCCTGATCGTCTCGCTGACGTTCGGCCATACGCTGGCCTTCTACTTCAATCAATTTTCCGTCATCCTTGACAGTCTCGGCCTGCTGATCGTGCTGCTCATGCTCGTCCGCTACCGCGACCGCTTCCTTCGCCGCGAAGCGCCCGCTGAAATCACTCAGCCTGCCACCGGCGTCTAAGTCGCTTAAGCGCGCGTTAGGGCAACAACGCCCGCAGGACTTCTGTGCCTGTACGAACGCCTTTGCGCCAGGTCGATTTGCCGCAGCGCATCAACATCACGTTGGGCAGCTTATTGCTGCCGGGCGTGATTGTTTCCCCCTCTCCGTATCGACCTGCCCGTATCGGCGTGAAGACGAGCGTATCGCCCGACGAATAGATAACCACAGATTAAGTACATCCCTCTCCCGAATAGCAGCGCCGCCCGCAGCCCTCATGAAACGGCAGTCAGCTTACGAATATCACGCCCCGATTCGGCGGATTACCCTACTTCCGGCGGCCTCGATACAATCATGCGCCGACAGGAAGTCAGGCACAGGCGCTTAGCCCTCTGTCCCGAGTCCCTGCTCTTTCGCCTATCCGATCATACAACAGGACTGACCATGACCACTCGAATCGGCATCATCGGGGCAGGGCGCATCGGCAAGCTGCACGCGGAGAATATCGTCCGCCGGATGCCGGAAGCGCAGGCCGTCGCCATCGCCGACATCGCGCTCGAAGCGGCGCGCGAAACCGCCCAGCGCCTCGGCATCCCCGGCGCGACGGCGGACTATCACGAGCTGCTCAACGACGACAGCATCGACGCCGTCGCCATCTGCTCGGCGACCGATACCCACGCCCGAATCATCGTTGAAGCGGCGAAGGCTGGGAAGCATATCTTCTGCGAAAAGCCTATCGACCACGACCTGCGTAAGATCGACGAGGCGCTCGACGCCGTCCGTACCGCCGGAGTTAAGCTTCAGGTCGGCTTCAACCGGCGTTTCGACGCCAATTTTATGGCGGTGCGCGACGCAATTTCCGCCGGGAAGGTCGGGCAGCCGCACCTGCTCCGCATTACCAGCCGCGACCCGGCCCCGCCGCCGGTTTCGTATATCAAGGTATCGGGCGGCATCTTCCTCGATATGACAATCCATGACTTCGATATGGCTCGCTTCCTGATCGATAGTCCGGTTGAGGAAATCTTTGCCGCCGGGAGCGTGCTGGTCGATCCGGCTATCGGCGAGGCCGGGGACGTCGATACGGCAGTCGTGACGCTGCGCTTTGCCAGCGGGGCGATTGGCGTCATCGACAACAGCCGCAAGGCCGTCTACGGTTACGATCAGCGTGTCGAGGTCTTTGGTTCCGAAGGCGCGATCTCGGCGGAGAATAACACCGCTTACCGCGCCACCCTGAGCGACAAGACGGGCGTTCACGGCCCGGCGCCGCTCTACTTCTTCCTTGAGCGCTATAATGACGCCTATATCACCGAAGTCCGCGCCTTCATCAGCGCCATCGAGAATAAGACCGAAACGCCGGTGACAGGCGACGATGGCCGTGTGCCCGTCGTCATGGGGCTGGCGGCGCTCAAGTCGCTGCGCGAGAATCGGCCTGTCAAACTGAGCGAGATCTAAAGAGAGAGCCGAGAAAAAGATGAACAGAAAAGACCAGATGCAAACGATCTGGTCTTTTTGTCCAGGGCAATCGCATCAAAATCGCAGCTCAGGCTATAAAGGGCCATGAGGGTTTGTAGGGGCGACCCGCCGGGTCGCC
>CAZZAO010000143.1:0-12349 GCA_964652205.1 uncultured Anaerolineaceae bacterium
TTACGGTGTGCCGGGAATCTACACCGTCACCCTGAGCGCGACCGCGACCGACGGCCAGTTTGGTAGCGCGCAAAGCGCCATCACGGTCACAGCACCCCCGCCAACCGTAGCCTTCACGGCTGATCCGCCGGCGGGTATCGCGCCGTTAACCGTTCAGTTCACGAATAATACGGCAGGCGACATCGCCAGCTATAGCTGGGACTTCGGCGACGGCGGCAGCAGTACCGACCTGAGTCCTTCGCATACCTATACCACAGCGGGAACCTATACCGTCACGCTGACCGCGACGGCCAGCGACGGTCAGCTCGGCGCGGCACAGACGACCATCACCGTCGCCGCGCCGCCGCCGGTCGTCTCCTTCAGCGCCAATCCAACTCAGGGCGATGCGCCGTTAACCGTCCAGTTCGCCAATGCTACGACGGGCGATGCGGTCAGCTACGCCTGGGACTTTGGCGACGGCCAGACCAGCGCCGACGCCAATCCGTCGCATACCTACACGGTCGCCGGAACTTTCACCGTGACGTTGACGGCCACTGGCTCGACTGGCGTTCAGGCCAGTTCGGTCGGTACGATCACCGTCAACGCGCCTGCGCCGGTCGTCGATTTCTCGTTCGATCCGGCCACTGGTCCCGCGCCGCTGGCGGTGCAGTTCACCAACGCCACGACCGGCGATGCGGTCAGCTACGCCTGGGACTTTGGCGACGGTCAGACCAGCACCGAGACCAGCCCCGGCCACGTCTTTACCGCGCCGGGAACCTATCAGGTCACGTTGACGGCCACTGGCTCGACCGGCCAGACGGCCTCGGCAGCTAAGTCAGTGACGGTCGTTGCGGCAGCGCCACAGGCGGCCTTCAGCGCCGACCCGATGACCGGCGATGCGCCGCTGTCAGTACAGTTCAGCAATACGACCGCAGGCGATGGCCTGACCTTTGCCTGGGACTTTGGCGACGGGCAGACCAGCGCCGACGTGAACCCGACGCACACTTATGTGGCGGCGGGAACCTATACCGTTACCCTGACCGCGACGGCCAGCGACGGTCAACTTGGCTCGGCGCAGACGGCGATCACCGTCAACGCGCCGCCGCCGACGGCGGTTCCGCTGCAAGCGGCCTTCAGCGCCAATCCGACTCAGGGCGCTGCGCCGCTGGCCGTGCAGTTCTCGAACGCCACAACCGGCGAGGTAGCAGGCTACACCTGGGACTTCGGCGACGGCGGCACGAGCGCCGATCTGAGTCCGTCCTACAGCTACAATACGCCGGGGACGTACACAGTGACGCTGACCGCCAACGGGCCGAACGGCGAAACTTCGACTTCGCAGGCGACTATCACTGTGACGGCGGTCGCGGCGCAGGCGGCGTTCACAGCCAATCCGACTTCAGGCACGGCGCCGCTCGCCGTGACCTTCACCAACGCGACGACTGGCGACGTGACTGGCTATGCCTGGGACTTTGGCGATGGCGAAACCAGCACTGACCCGAACCCGACGCATACCTATCAGACGGCGGGCAGCTACACCGTCACCCTGAACGCCATTGGCGCAAACGGCGAAACCTCGACTGCCACGGCGACTATTGCCGTCGCTCAGGAAGTCGCCAAAGCCCCTGTGCCGCTGGTCACGCTTCAGGGACACACCGACCGTGTCAATGCCGTCGCCTGGAGTCCTGACGGCGGGCGGGTCGCCACCGGCAGCAACGATCAGAATGTGATCGTCTGGGACGCCAACAGCGGGCAGGCGATCCTCACCCTGAGCGGCCATACGAAATCCGTCACCTCGGTTGCCTGGAGTCCTGACGGCAGCCGGATCGCCGCAGGCAGCGACGATAAGACGGTGATCGTCTGGGACGTCGCCAGCGGTCAGCAGGTGCTTGCTCTGGCCGCGCCGGATAACGTCAAGGCGGTCGGCTGGAGTCCTGACGGCGGACGGATCGCCAGCGGCGGCGATGACGCGAACGTGACTGTCTGGGATGTTGCCAGCGGTCAGCCGATCATCACGCTGGCCGGCCACTCGAAGAAGGTGACGTCGCTGGCCTGGAATCCTGACGGCAGCCGCATCGTCGCTGGCAGCAGCGACCAGACAGCGATTGTCTGGGATGTCGCCAGCGGCCAGGGAGTGATGACCTTGCAGGGCCACAGCAAGACGATCAACGCCGTCGCCTACAGCCGGGATGGCAGCCGAATTGCCAGCGGCAGCGACGATAAGACGGTGATCGTCTGGGACGCTAACAGCGGGCAGGGAATCACGACGCTGCAAGGTGACTCGAACGTCAATGGCCTGTCGTGGAGTGCCGATGGCAGTCGGATCGCGGGCGCGCTCGACGGCGGCACGACGCCGGTCTGGGACGTCGGCAGCGGTCAGATCGTGGCGGCGCTCGGCGGACACTCCGGCGCGGTCAGCGCCACGGCCTACAGCCCGGATGGCAGCAAGATTGCCACCTCAGGCCGCGACGGGCTGACTTTCCTCTGGGCCAATCCGTAGCCAGTGTTTCTCTCAGAATCAACAGGCTCCGCCATCTGCGGAGCCTGTTTGTTTTCCCGGTTGATGTCGAGCAGTTATGACTCGAATCGTCTTCCGTCGGGGCGCGATGGTTTGCGCCCGGCGCCCTCACCCCCGGCCCCTCTCCCCGAAGGGCGAGGGGAGAAAGAAAGACAGGTCGGCTTTAGCTTCCGCAGGGGCGCGATGGTTCACGCTCGTCGCTCAATGTCCGCCTGTGCCCCGACCTTCGTTGGCGCATGAAGCATCATGCCCGCTCAAAGGATCACCGATGATGGATTACACTGACAACGCTTGTTCCGCCGCCACGAGCGCGGCCTCGATCTGAGCGGCGTCGGCGCTCGCGCCGCCCTGCGCGAAGCTCGGCTGACCGCCGCCGCGCAGCGTCGGGATGACCAATTTTGCCCTGTCGAGCAGGGCGCGCGCGTCAGTGGGCAGGTCGGCGCTGCGGGCGATGATGACCTGTGCCTTCTCCCCGGCCACGCCGAGCAGCGCGATTGTGCCGGGCTGCGCCACCAGCAGGTTTGCCAGCGCGCGCAGATCGCCAGCGTCGCGGTCGGCGAAGACCGCGCGGACGACTTTCGCTCCGTTGATCTCGGCGGCTTGATCGCGCAGGCGGACGGCCTCGTACTCCATGAGCGCGCTGTTTGCCGCCTTGAGCGCGCGCAGCGTTTGTTTGTAATCCTCTTGCAGTCGCTCAATCGAGGTCGTGACCTCACCCAGCCCGCATGAGAGCAGCACGGTCAACTGGCCGGCCAGCGCGTTCTTGTCGCGGTAATCCGCCAGCGCGCGCCAGCCACAGCGGAACTCGACGCGGGTTTTCTCGGTGCGCTTCTCGGCGCGGATGACCTTAATCAGGCCGATCTCGCCCGTCTGCCGGACGTGCGTCCCGCCGCAGGCTGTCAGGTCGAAATCCTCGACTTCGATCACGCGCAGGCCGGGCGTGAGCAGGTGCGGCGGCAGGCGGCGCATCCGCACGCCGGACGTGTCGTTCGGGTCGATCAGGCGGGCGCTGACAGCGCGGTTGTCGTAGATGATCTGATTCGCCACCGTTTCGGCCTGGTTGATGACGCTCTGCGCCAGCGTCGGCGTATCGAGGTCGATAGTGACCGACTCGCGGCTGAGGTGAAAGCTGACAGTAGCCAGCCCGGCGACCTGCACAAACGCCTGTGTCAGAATATGCTGGCCGGTGTGGTGCTGCATCAGGTCGAAGCGCCGCGTCCAGTCGATTTGCCCGGTCACATCGTCAGAGTCGAGCGGAGCGGCCAGCACATGAATCACCTCGGCGTCGCCTTCGCGCGTCTGCACATCGACTACGGCGACGCCATTCAGCGTGCCGAGGTCGCTGGGCTGCCCGCCGCCCGCCGGATAGAAATAGGTGCGGTCGAGGATGACTGCTGGCCGCCCGCCGAGGTCGGCGCGTCCGACTACGCGGGCGCTAAAACTTGTCGAGTACGAATCATCGTAGTAAAGTCTTGCGGTCATCATCGTCCTCTTGCATCGGTCGTTCACGAATAGCGACTATGATTCTGTCGCTGGTTTGCCATCATCGACCTCTATCGCTGCCAGCCTGAAAGGACGCCAGCGTGAGTAAGCTTCAGGACATCGTGCATAAGTTTTTGTATGGCGACTCAGACAAGGACGCAGCGATGAAATGCTCACATCTCGACCAGATTCACGACGTGACGCCGAGCGCGGAAGGCTGCGAAGATTGTCTCAAAATCGGCGACCGCTGGGTACATCTGCGAATCTGCAAGGTTTGCGGCCACGTTGGCTGCTGCGATAACTCGAAGAATAAACACGCCACCAAACATTTCCATGAAACCGGCCATCCGATTGTCCAGTCGTTCGAGCCGGGTGAGGACTGGATGTACTGCTACATCGACGACATCATTATCGAGTAATGCTGACCTGAGCTTGTGCTGGATATGCGTGTCCCCGGAGTGAACGTGATGGGAATCGAGCGCGGGTGCGAATAATCGCGCCCTAAAAACGACGAGCGCCGGATACCTGTGGTATCCGGCGCTCGTTGGCGTTGACGACTAGGGCAGGAAGTTCGGCGAGTTGCCAAAAACCACTGCCGGAGCGGGCGTTGGCGCGACCCAGCGGACGGCATTGGCGATCACGCGCTGAATTTCCGGCTGATGATAGATCGGGTAGGTTTCGTGACCGGGGCTGAAGTAGAAAATCCGTCCCTTGCCGCGATGGAAGCAGCAACCGCTGCGGAAGACGTTGCCGCCGGTGTACCAACTGATGAACACCTGCTCGTCCGGCGCGGGGATGTCGAAGCGCTCGCCGTACATCTCGGACTTCGGCACCTGAAACTGCGGGCCGAGTCCCTCGGCAATCGGATGCCCCGGCTCGACCACCCAGACGATCTCGGTTTCGTCGGCTTCGCGCCAGAGCAGGTTACAACTGGTCCCCATCAGCCGCTTGAAGATTTTAGAGAAGTGGCCGGAATGGAGCACGATCAGCCCCATACCGTCGAGGACGCGCGCCTGCACGCGGTCGACAATCGTGTTATCGACTTCGTCGTGAGCGAGGTGGCCCCACCACGTCAGCACATCGGTTTCGGCCAGCACCTGCTCGGTCAGGCCGTGTTCCGGCTCGTCGAGCGTGGCCGTGCGCGTCACGAAGCCGCTCGTTTGCAGCGCTCCGGCAATCGCGCCGTGGATGCCGTTCGGGTAAATCGCTGTCACCTTCGGGTTTTTCTTCTCGTGTCGGCCTTCGTTCCAGACGGTGACACGGATCGGTTGCGTGGACAAGTCAGGATATCCTCTCGATAGTCTGGAGCGACGAAGTCCGTACTGGTTGGCCGTTCAGCGCGGCAGATTCCTTGATGGCGTCCCACAGGCGAGTCATCCGCAGGCCAATTTCCGGCGGCGACGGATTGGCGATCTGGCCGCTGCGGACGCTGAGGAACTGCTCCCACACGCCCATCGACGGCGGAACCGCGACCGGGCGCAGACGCTTGCGGCCATAGCGCTGAAGCTCCAGCCGCTCGCCCCACTGGCCGGTACGCAGGATGCCTTTGGTGCAGAAAACACGAATGTCCGACTCGCACGAGGGGATGGTTTCGCCGCAGGCGTTGATCGTCACCAACGCGCCCGACTTCAGGCGGCCCATGACGCTGGCGCGGGTTTCGACCGGACGCGCGTTGTTGTCGAACCAGGCCGCGACCTCGATGAAGTCCTCCCCCGCGAGATCGGCGACGGTGTTAAGCATATGCGCGCCGGTATCGAACAGGAAGCCGCCGCCCGCCAGCGCCGGAACCTGACGCCAGGTGTTGGCAGTATTCGGCCCCCAGTTCTGCCAGACGGTTCCACTGATGTTGAGGATCGGGCCTAGCTCGCCGGAACGAAGCATCGCCGATGCGTGACGAATCTGGGGCGACAGGCTGCCCTGGAAGGCGATCACCAGCAGCCGCCCGGTGCGGTCGCGCGTCTCGATCAGGCTGAGCGCTTCCGGCACGTTGATGACCATCGGCTTTTCGAGCAGCACGTCGAGTCCGGCTTCCATGCAGGCGACAACCTGATCGTGATGGAGCGCGTGCGGCGTGATGATAAAGGCAGCGTCGAGCTGCCCGCTGTAATCGTGGAGCAGCTTGCTCAGGTCAGGCTCGTTCGGCGGAATCGGCAGGCTGTGCTGCTCGAATAACTGGCTCGCCAGCGCGTAAGCCAGCGGTGATGGCTCGCACAGGACGACGACCTGAGTGGACTCCTGCATGTTGAGCATGATACGCAGGTGATGCAGCGCCATGCCGCCCGTGCCGATCATGGCAACGCGAACAGGGGTGGTCATAAACGTCTCCAAATCCTTCCTGATGACGTCGATCCCGTTATTTTACGTAACACGGAGCGGTCGCGTAAGGGGGCAGATCGAGGGTTCGATTCTGTTTCGGATCGTCGAGTCGGTCGATATAATCGACCAGAGCATACCGATTTCCGAGGCGACTCGCAAGCCGCTTCGGCGCATGAAATGACAAAAAGCACATGAATGAGATGATTCAGCCGGTGCTGTCCGGCACAGCGTTGACGGCAGACATCGCGGCGGCGCGCCCCGGCCTCGACGAAGTCATGATCTGGTGGTTGGGGCAGAGTGGTTACGCCATCAAAACGGCTTCGGCGCTGTGGTACGTCGATCTCTATCTGTCGGAACACCTGACCAGAAAGTACGCCAGCAGCGACAAGCCGCACATTCGCATCACAGCGTCGCCCGTGCGCGGCGCGGAACTGACCGACGTGGCGCTCGTCTTCGCCAGTCATAAGCACTCTGACCATCTTGATCCCGGCACGCTGCCTGACCTGTTCGCCGCGTCGCCAGACGCCAGGCTGGTGCTGCCGAGCGCGATTGTCGATCACGCCGCCGGTCTGGGGCTGGATCGGTCGCGCTTCGTGCCGACTCGCGGCGATGAGACGCTCCAGTTTGGCCCGCTGACCGTCCACAGCCTGCCGTCGGCGCATCCCACCTTCGAGTACACCGACGAGCAGGGGTATGCTTTTCTCGGGTTCATTTTCGAGGTCGATGGCTTGACGATCTATCACAGCGGCGACACCGTCGTGTACGACGGGCTGGCCGAGCGACTGCGCGCCTACGCCATCGACATTGCCTTTTTGCCGATCAACGGCGCTGTCTCGCCGACCACGCCGCCGAACATGAACATGGATGAGGCGATTGCGCTGGCGCAGACCTTCCAGCCGAAGCTGGTCATCCCCCATCACTACGATATGTTCACCTTCAACACGGCGGATGTGCGTGTGTTCGAGCGTCGAGCGGCGGCGGCAGAGTTGCCGTTCGCCGTCCTCAAAGCCGGTCAGCGCTTCACCTGGCGCAAGCGATGACGTCTGTGCTGGCGTTGTTCGTTCAGGGTGTCAGCCTCGGCTTCACCGCAGCAGTTGCGCCGGGGCCGTTTCTGGCCTATGTGATTTCGGAAACGCTGGCGTTCGGCTGGCGACACAGTCTGATTCTGGCGCTTGCGCCGCTGGCGTCTGACGCGCCAGCCATCCTGCTGAGTCTGCTCGTACTCGGCTCAATGCCGCCGTGGATGCTCAGAATTATTCAGGGGATTGGCGGGCTGCTGGTACTCTATCTGGCCTGGGGGACGCTGCGCCGTCTGCGGCAGGGGAGCGCCATCAGACTGGTCACTGACGATCTTGCGCCGACACAGCACGTCTTTGTGCGCGGCGTACTGATAAACCTGCTCAGCCCCGGCCCGTGGATTTTCTGGACGACGATCAATGGGCCGATTGTGCTTAATGCCTGGCGACAATCGTCCGCCAGCGCTGTAGCCTACGTCGTCGGCTTTTATGGACTGCTGATCGGGGGGATAGTCGTCTGGGTGGCCGTGTTTCATCAGGCGCGGCGGCTCGATGAGCGCGTCGTGCGCGGCCTGCTGACTCTCAGCGCAGCGGTTATGGCTGTTTTCGGCGCGCTGCTGCTCAAGTCGGCGCTCGTGGGCTAGACCTCACCCACTAACGCCCTCTCCGCAAGCAGAGCGGGAGCATCTGGGAGTCATGCGGGTTCTGCGTCTCATGAGCGCGCCTGTTTCTTTCCGAAAATGACGGCTTACTGAGTGGGAAAACCCGTAAAGACGAACTTTTCGAGCGCGTCGGCAATGCCATCCTCGTTGTTGCTGCCAGTGATATAAGCGGCGGCGCGTCTGGCTTCGGGCGAGGCATTGCCCATCGCCACGCCGATGCCCGCCATTTGCAGCATCTCGACGTCGTTCTCGGCGTCGCCGAAGGCGATCATGTGCGCCGGGTCGATGTCGAGCGCGTCGAGCAGGCGCTTGACGCCTGCGCCTTTCGACGCGCCGAGCGGCAGCGCTTCAAGCATATCCGGCAGCGCCGAGACGACCGACGCCGTCCCGTGCAGCTCGACTTCGAGGCGAGCGCGCAGCGGGCGCAGCCGCCCCGGCTCGTCGATGAACAGCAGCTTGTTGATCGGAACCTGCCCGAAAATGTGGCGCAGCGAGCCGATGGCTTCCGGCGTCGGTTCGTGGAACGGCAGCAGTCGGTCTGTATAGGCATTGGTTTCGGCGGTCAGGATGCGCCTGCCGCAGTAGGCCACCAGCGTGTGATTTTCTGCTTCGGCAAGGCTGCACATGACATCGACAATAGCCTCGTCGAGCGTGATCTCGGAATGCAGGCTGCCGTCAGCGTTGTAGATCACCAGCCCTTGCAAGAACACGCCTGGCGTTTCCAGCGCCAACTGCTGGATAGTCGGCTCGGCAGAGACGCGCGTCTTGCCGGTGGCGATCACGACCTTGATGCCGAGCGCCATCGCCCGACGGAGCGCCTCGGCGGTGCGCGGCGACACGTCATGCTGACTCGTCATCAACGTGCCGTCGAGATCGACGGCGATCAGTTCGATCAAGTGTCCCTCACCCTAAATCCCTCTCCCGGCGGGAGAGGGACTTCAAGACTTGAGTTTCGGCTATCTTACAGGCGTGCTTGCGTAAACGGTGTCTGGAATATGCTGCAAATGCTTCTCCTTCTCCCGCCGGGAGAGGGGGCAGGGGGTGAGGGAGTTTTTACCCTGCCAGTTCTCGACGCACAATCTTCGCGCCTTCGACCATCGACGCCAGCTTACGCCGCGCGGCCCAGCGCGCCGTCTGGCTGAAGCCGCAGTCAGGCGTGATTGTCAGTCTGTCGGCAGGGACGTATTTAAGCGCGGCGCGGATGCGCTCGGCTACGTCTTCTGGCGTCTCGACGTAATAATTCTTGACGTCGACCAGCCCGGCGGCCAGTTCCTTGTTGCTGGGAAATTCCTGCCACAACGCTAGCTCGGCCAGCTCGCGGTTGGCAAATTCGAGCGCGAGCTGATCGGCCTTGACGTCGAGGATGGCCGGGAACAGCGGGCGATAGGTGCGTTTGGCGACTGGACGCCCGACGTAGTTGCCGAAGCACATGTGCAGGCCGATTTTGGCATTGACCCCTTCGACCGTCTTGTTGAACAGATCGACGAAGTCAAACGGCGCGTCCGGGTGGACGGCGTGTGACGGCTCATCCATCTGGATGAAGGTGACGCCCGCCTTGACCAGCGCCTTCAGTTCGCGGTTGATGATTTCGGACAGCGCGTAGGCGACGCCGATTCGATCCTTATAGATCGAGCCGGGCTTGATGCGCCCCGCCAGCGTGAACGCGCCGGGAACCGGCACTTTCAACGGCGTTGTCGTGCGCGTGCGGGCGTACTGCCACTCGGTCACGGTGCCGAGTCCGTCAGGCGACTGAATCGGCTCGACGGCCTCATAGCTCTCGCGCTGGTCGTGGCCGACCACGCCCATTTTGCGCCGGGCAGGAAGCTCACGCAGGCCGGTCATGTGGCCGTAAAACTCGGCGGTGAAGAAACCGACGCGGCGCATCTCGCCGTCGGTAATCAGATCGACTCCCGCCTGTTCCTGATCGCGGATTGCCAGGTCAACGGCGTCGTCCTGCGTCTCGCGCATGTCGTCGGGGCCATATTCGCCGCGCTGCGCCGCCGCCAGCGCGGAGTGGAGCCACGCGGGCCAGGCGTAAGAACCGATGACGCTGGTCGGCAGAAGGGGCAGAGCTTCAGGCATGACGTTCTCTCCTCAGAAAGCGGCATCGGGGCCGCGTGTCGCACAGTAAAAGTTAGCGGGCTGTTTCACGCGCGCCGGAAATCAGCGCACCATCGGCAATCAGGCGCGATTGCAGTCGGGAGATACTGAGCGCGCGCGGCGCGAGGCCGTCCGCTGCGCACAGTGCCGCCGCCGTCCCTGCTGCCTGACCCATTGCCATACACTGTCCCATGCTCCGTACTGAGGCATGGGCATCATGGTCGGCGGACAGGCAGCGTCCGGCGATCAGCACGTTCTCGACCTGCTGCGGAATCAGCACGCCGAACGGGATGTCGTAGGTGTCGCCGTGCGGGACGTACTCCCAGCGGGTGTCGTTTCCGGCGTGGTGATCCTCAATCGGCGCGCCGGATTGCGCGATGGCGTCGCCGAACTTGCGCGCGGTCAGCACGTCGTCGCGCCTGAGCCGATATTCGCCGTAGACGCGCCGCGTCTCGCGGATGCCGATCTGCGTGCTGAAGTTGATCAGGTAAGCCTGCTCGTAGCCGGGAACCTGCTCGCGCAGGAAACGGGTGTATTCGAGCGCCTGTTTGCGGCCTTCGACCTCGGCTCTGGTCAATTCTACCGGGTCGGTCGCATCGACGTTGGCGATCCGTGTCAGGTTGGTAGCGACGACTCCCGGCAGCGGCGTGCGATGGACGCTGCCTTCCTCGCGCGGCAGTCGATAGCCGCCGCTCAGGTTGGCCTCTTTCATCAGCCGATGCAGGTCGGCGTTCCTGACCTTGAAGGCCTGCGCCTCATTGACGTTGCCGAGCCGAAAGGTGGTCGTCAGCGCTTGAGCGGGGCCGGATTCGCCCGCTTTCTCGAACGGGACGCCCGCGCGGAAGCACAGATCAGCGTCGCCGGACGCATCGACGAACAGGCGCGCCTTAATCAGGCCGAGGCCGGTCTTTCCGGCGACGACCAGCCCGCTGACGCGCTCGCCATCCATGACGACGTCGATGCACAGGGTATGCAGGCGCAGACGCACGCCAGCTTCGAGCGCCGTCTGCTCCCAGACGACGGCCAGCGTCGGCGGGTCGTAGGTGACGCCGGTTCCTGCGCCGTAGCTGTTCGGTCGTTCAACCATGATGTGCTGCGCGGCCAGCCGCTCGACGATTTCCCACGGCAACCCGCCGACCACGCGCCGCGCTTCGTCGCCCGGCGTGTAGAAACCGTAGAAGGTGTCGAGCACCATCGTCGAGGTCCCGCCGAGGAAGCCGTAGCGCTCGACCAGCAGCGTATCTGCGCCAGCTCGCGCGGCGGCAATCGCGGCGGTCGCGCCTGCCGAGCCGGAACCGAGCACGACCACGTCGGCCTGATCGAACACGGGTAAGTCGAGCCGGTATTCAGTCATCATGTGTCTCCGTCCTGCCGTTGGGCAGGGAAATCAGCTCCAGCGGGGATCGGTCGGCGGCGAGATCGACGCGGAAGCGGCACATATCGCCGCGAATATGCGTCCGTCCGACCTGAAGCGGCAGATCGTTGCGGGTGTAGGCGATGCGCTCAACGTACATCAGCGCCGCGCCTTCGTGGGTTTGCAGGTGATAAGCCATACTCTTGTCGGCGATCACTGGCTCCAGTAAGTCGCGTGAGCGCAGCGGCGGCAGGTCGTAGCGGTCGATCAAGGCGCGATAGAGTGAAGGGCCAACGTCATCCCGAAGCAGGTCGGGGCAGAGTTGGTAGGGCAGATACGAACTGTTGACCATCAGCGGCACGCCTTCGACCAGCCGGAGCCGCTGTAAATGGATCAGCGGTTCGCCTTCGACCACGCCCAGCAGATCGGCCAGATCGGGCGGCGCAGGGAGTGTGACGCGCTGCAAAACCCGGTCGTCGAGCGTCAGGCCGAAAGCGCGGAGCTGTTCCGAGAAGCTGTAGACGGCATGGAGCTTCTGCTCGAAATGCGGGCGGACGACGAAGGTTCCGCGCCCATGCTCGCGCACCAGCAGCCCCTCGTTGATGAGCGCCGCTATCGCCTGCCGTACCGTCGCCCGGCTGACGTCGGCCACGCGCATCAGCTCGCGCTCCGACGAGATGGCATCGCCGGGCTTCCAGCGCCCTTCGTCGATTTCGCGCCGGATGGCCGCCTGAAGCTGATAATACAGGGGGAGCGGGCTGGCTGAATTCAGGTTGAGCATCATCTTAAAACCAGTGGTTCGCTGGTTCGTACCTCTTGCCCAAGCATACGTTGCCCGGCCTCAATTGTCAACGCAGGAAGGCCGAAAATCCAGGGCAATCGCGTCTTCAAGAGAAGGGAAAGTCGGGTAAGCTTGCGGAAAGGT
>CAZZAO010000144.1:0-11819 GCA_964652205.1 uncultured Anaerolineaceae bacterium
CCGACCCGTCGTGGCTGAAGATCGACGCCGCCAGAATTCGCGGATCGAGCGCGACAGGTAAGGCCAGAATGTTCAGATCGACGCCGCGCAGCGCGTGGACGACGACTTTGCCCATCGTCAGGTCTTTGGTCAGGTCAACGGTTTTGATGACGGCGCGAGGTTCGCTCATAAGACTGTCCGTTTCTGTTTGTGCTGTGGCTCTGAACCCCAATACGGCGTTCGCGCCGGAACGTTTCGCCGTCGTACCCTAATGATACACGCTGCCGCCGCATCATCCGCGCTGCGCTCAATCTGCATAGCTCACGATAACGGGGCCGACACTGCGCTGCTGCTCGCTTGCCAGGAATGGCGCGACATGCTGCGCGAACCATGTTGGCCCGAAGGATGCCGCGCCGTTCTGGGCGTCGGCAGGCGTTGCCCACAGGATAACCACAATCGCGTGCGTGTCATCAACCTTGATGAATTTGAAATCGATAAAGCCAGGCTGGCGCGCCAGCAGGGGCACGCCATCCTGTTCAAGCGGCAGGCGGAACTCATCAACAGGCTTGGTCAGGTGCAGGTGATTGATGACAGCGAACATCGCTTACTCCTTGAGGTGAATTTTGCCGTAGCGTCAGTGTATCACTATCCTGAACCCTGTAAAAATAAAACAGGGAGGCATAGGATAATATCTCCCTGCTCTATCGATATCCTGTTTCGGCTGTCGTTCGCGCCACTTTGTGCGCCGCAGAAATGATTACCGCGCGGGCTGCGCTTCGGTCGCGTAGACCGGCTTGAGCCAGTGGCGATATTTCGGCACGCGGCCATTGACTACGTCGAAGAACAGGGTGCGGACGCTGTTGGTGATCTCCCCCATCTGGCCGCTGCCGATGGCGCGATGCTCAACCTTCGTCACCGCCGCGACCTGCACGCCCGTGCCGCACAGGAACAGCTCATCGGCGATGAACGTCTCGGTGCGGTCGATGTCGCGCTCGACGACTTCCACGCCCAATTCGTCGCGCAGCAGGGTGATCAGGCTGCGGCGGGTGATGCCTTCGAGCACGTCGGCCTGAACCGGCGGCGTGTAGACCACGCCCTTACGCACCATGAAGAGATTGGCCGCGCTGGCTTCGGAAACGTGACCGTCCTGATTGAGCACCAGTGCCTCATCGTAACCGGCCAACACCGCGTCTGACTTAATCAGCGCCGAATTGGCATACGCGCCGCTGATCTTGCCGCGCGCCGGAATGGCGTTATCGCTGACGCGCTGCCACGACGAGAAGCCGACATGCAGCCCTTCCTCGTTCTCGACGTAGCGGCCAAATGGCAGCGCGAAGATCGTGAAGGCGTCCTCGATGTCGTGTAAGCGCACGCCGATGCCCTCGAACGCCTTGTAGGCCAGCGGGCGGATGTAAACATTCTCGCGGAAGCCTTCGGTCGTCAGCAGTTCAGTCAGGATATGGGTCAGCTCGTCGATGCTGTAGGGGATGTGGATGCGCAGCAGCCCCGCCGACTGCGTCAGCCGCTCGAAGTGATCGTTAGGCCGAAAGATGAACAACTGCTCTTCGTTGTCATTCCAGTAACCGCGTAAGCCGCCGAAAACTGCCGTGCCGTAATTAAAAGCATGGTTCATAACGCTGATTTTGGCGTCTTCGATGGGGACAATCCTGCCGTCAAAGAATGCGTATCTGGCTTTGCCCTGCTCTGCCATGCGCTCATCTCCCTGAATTTGTTCTCAACCGATTATGCTATTGTAGTGAATCCCAGAGGATCACCTCAAGTACCATCAAGGCCCGCTAAGAGCCATCACGTACAGGCCGCTGAAGGCCAGCACGCCGAAACACAGGATACAGACGCCGATCACGCGCAGGACAGGCTTCGCCTGAATCAGCCCGTCCGCGACCAGATAGACCTGCGGGAACAGCGCCAGCGAGTAGCGCCCGATACTCTGCGTCCCCGAAATTTCCTGTGTTCCATAGGCATAGTTAATCTGGGTGACGAAGACGAGGATGAAGGCGAAATTGTAGAAGACCAGCGGCAGTCGGCGCTGACGCGGGAATGCCAGCGCGACGAACGACAGGATCAGCGAGAGCGCCAGCGCCAGCAAATCGATGCTGACGAAGGCGCTGGCCGGGTCGGTGATGAAGTGGCGCAGATTGATGATGAGGCCGGTGATCGGGTCGGCGATAGCTTTGTAGGAATAGTGCAGGTAAACGTCGTTGATCGGCGGCAGGTTCAGGCTGGCGCGGTAGGCGACGAAGACGACAAAGCCGAGCGGAATCAGCGCCAGAATCCAGCCCTGCCGGAGGGCGGCGATGAGCTGCCGGGGCCACTCGCGCGGCTCGCGCAGCCGAAAGCCCTGCTGCTCCAGCAGCATCAGCGCGGCGAACGGCAGCAGCAGGACGCCCTGCGAGCGCGCCAGCGTCGCCAGAAAGCCACAAATCGCCGCCATCAGCCAGCGGCGGCGCGTGCAGAAATAAAACAGCGCCAGCGTCAGCGCCAGATAAACAGTGTCGGACATCGGCGCTTCAAAGAAGTAGGACAGCGGCAGCAGCGCGGTCACGATCACCGCCCACTGTCCGAGTCTGGCATCCTTGAAATAAGTCTCGCCGCTGCGATAGAGGAACGTCAGCGCTGCGCCAAAGGCCAGCGTTTGAAAGACCAGCGCCGCGAGGTCAATCCCACCCGGCAGCGCCAGATCGAAGGCGCGGAAGCTGAACGGAGTCAGCACGCCAAAGACCGTCGGGCCGGGATTGCTGAGCTGATAGCCGTGCAGCGCCAGATCGAGATAATGGATGGCATCCCAGCGCCGCCAGACGCCGAATACCAGTTGCTCGGCAGTCGTCGTCAGCGGCGGCAGCAGGCCATGGGGATCGTGGAAGTTGACCGACGCCTGAGTCCACTGGCTCAATGTCGTCCAGATCAGCGCGAGCCAGACGCCGAGCAGGAGACGATGAACAAGCGCCGCGCCGAAGCCCCACGCCAGCGCGCGCGGCCATGCGCCATTGATGCGACGGGTTGAAGGGAGTTCGATCTGAGATTCAGCCATACGTGCTGTGCCACCGGAGCGAGAGGGACTTCTCCAGTGTAGCGCATGGCCTCAGCCGTACCATTAAGATGCGAGGCGCTGTCCGATCTGGCTTCGGTAGCCAGCATTGCCGTCGGTGGCAGGATCGTATCGGGCTGGACGATGACCGGAATTCGTGCCAGCCGCCGCCAATTTCTCGCATCTGCGACCGGCTGACGCCGACTTTGGGTTGAATCTGTCCATTTGTCCAGAAAATACGTTCTATTGTCAAACTTCGTGCTATGCTTTGAATCCATCAGCAGCTTAACAACTGAATCTTCCTTATCTCGGTGGCTGGAGTGTTTGAACGGCGGTGTCATGACGTGCGATTGATAACGCAGGGCAATCGCATCAAAATCGCAGCTCAGGCTATAAAAGGTCATGAGGGTTTGTAGGGGCGACCCGGCGGGTCGCCCCTACGTTACCGTTGACCCTGGATAAACCGATATCAGCTTTCTTGAAACTCCGATCAAATTTGATGCGTTTGCCCTGATTGATAACGCCTTACTTATAGCAGAGCTTCTATCCTGAGCTAGAATCTGTGGTTGATAATGGTCAGTGCAACAAGCATCCCAATCCCAAATGGTACAAGGCACAGGTAGCCAGTGAGGTGCAGCAGACCAGAGATGACCAGAGAAATTCCGGCCACAATAAATGCCGAGCCGATCAGTATTTGATATTGATCCCAGGCTCTGGTTCGTTCAGAAGGTAGCCCTCTGACTGAATTCCAGAATTCTGTCTGTCGCCAACTGCTATCGCGTCGGCTGATAATCCAGATACCGATAAAGATCAGGATGAACGAGAGTAGGACAATCAGATCCATCTTTTAACGCCTTCTGAACAAGTGCTTCCAAAAGCAAAGCCGGGCATGTTCGCCCGGCCAGTTTGCAGACTATGAAGTTGTAGGCGCGACAGCCGTTAGCTCAGGTAGTCGCGCAGATTGTGAGCCAGCCGAGGGTGACGCAGGCGGCGCAGCGCCTCTTTTTCCAACTGGCGAATGCGCTCGCGGCTCAGGCCGAACTTGTTGGCAATCTCTTCGAGCGTGTGCGGCTCACCGCCGCCCAGACCGAAGCGCAGGCGCAGAATGTGGCTCTGGCGCGGCGTCAGCTCGCTCAGAACTTCCTCAATGGTTTCCTGAAGCAGGTGCTGAGTCGCGGCCTCGACCGGGCTGGGCGAGTCCTGATCCTCGATGAAATCGCCGAACTCGCTGTCCCCGTCGTCGCCCACCGGACGTTCAAGGGCAATTGCGTGCTGGCTGGCATCCATCATGCTGCGAATGCTGTCGGCAGGCAGATCCATTTCGGCGGCGATTTCTTCGGGGCTGGGGCGGCGGCCTATGCTCTGTTCGAGCGATTGGGCGGTGCGGTACATCTGGCGGATACGTTCGGTCATGTGCAGGGGAATGCGGATCGTGCGGGTCTTTTGCGCCAGCGCGCGGGTGATGGCCTGACGGATCCACCATGTCGCATAAGTGCTGAAGCGATTGCCACGCTTGTAGTCGTACTTATCCACCGCGCGCATCAGGCCGACATTGCCTTCCTGAATCAGGTCGGGGAAGGGGAGTCCCTGGCCCATATAGCGCTTGGCGATGCTGACGACCAGACGGGTATTGGCGCGACCGAGATGCTCGCGCGCGGCCTGCCCGTCGTAAATCAGTCGATCCATGTGCGCGACCCAGCCGTCATTGTAGATTTCGCGCGTCCCGGCGCGGGACAGGCTGTCGCGGGCCTGCTTGCCCATCTCGATCCGCTTGGCAAGCTCGATTTCTTCGAGTGCCGTCAGCAGCGGCTCCTGGGCCATCTGCCGGAAATACAGCCCGACCGGGTCATCGGCGGAAACCGCGTTAATGTCCCCGACCGTCGGGTCTTGCAGGATTTCTTCCGGCTCAAACTCCATCTCGCTCTCGTCGAACACAGTGAGGCGATCCGATGGCTCGCTGTCCTGCCGTAATTCGACCCCCAGCTCGTCAAGCTCGTAGAGCAGTGCCTCAATGGCGTTTACATCGTCTCCATCTTCGTCGAGGACTTCGAGAACATCTTCAAAGGTGACGTAGCCGCGCTGGTCGGCTCTGGTGAGGAGTTCTTGTATCACGCGTGTCCTTGCCTCCTGGGTTGTAGAGCCTGGCACACAGTTCTACTTTTTCGTACAGGGGATGTACGAACCGGCAAAATGGTGAAAACTGATTCATTGTATCATGGGTCAACAGGCTTTGTGAATAAACCATAAGTAAACACTGGCTTGAGGAACGCTTAACATTCGCTTCACATAGCTTCACGGCAGGCCGAAGGCCGGAAAGCGTCACTCGCTCGAAATGTGCCGTAATCTGAAGTTGCGCCTTCGTAAGACTGAGCGTATGATTGTGGAAACATGAGGTAGCCAAGAGACGGTTATGAGCACACGACGTTTCACGGATGAGCTTCCCCCACGCTCAGAGCCGCCCCCTGAAGGCGGAGGTTTGGAAGGAGTTGCCAGTTCAGCGCCCGCCGCGCCCACCCGCCGTGCTGGCGAAGGGGCCGTGCCGCAGGTCGGGACGCGCGGGAACGCGCATCTGCCCCGGACGCTGACGCAGGTGCTGAACGAGGCGAATGAGCGGGTCGTGCGCGGCGATCTGGTCGATTATGTGCCGATGCCGACTGGCTTCGATCCGCTCGATGGCTTTATCGGCGGCGGCTTGCGTAAGACTGAATTGATTTTACTCGGCGGCGCGCAGGGAATCGGCAAGACGATTGCCACCTTGCAGATCGCGCGGAACGTCGCCCTGCGGCAGGATCAGTACGTTTTCTATCTCTCGTATGAACACACCGAGACGCACCTGATGCACCGGCTGTTGTGCCTTGAGAGCATCAACCCGCCGGAAGTTGATCTCAGCCGGGGCGTTAAGCTGCGCGACCTCTATCAGATCATCGTCGCGCAGCGCGCGAAAGAATTTATGGGCCGCGACGGCGGAGCCGGATCACTCCAGCTTATCCTGCGTGACGATCCGCGCACCGCTCCCGCGCTCGGACGGATGATGCGCTACGCCGACCGGATGATTCTGGTCAAGGCCAGCCCTGCCGTCACCACACTCCGCGCGATCAAGGAAATGACCAGTCGGCTGTGCGACGCAACCGGCGGCAACGTCGCCGTCTTCGTCGATTACCTGCAAAAGATCGCCGTTCACCCGGAGCGACCGCGCGACGAGAACGACAAGGTGACGATCATCGTCGAGGGCCTCAAGGACATCGCCATGTCGCTCGACGTGCCGGTGTGGTCGATTGTCGCCGCCGACCGCGAAGGACTCAAGAGCAAGCGCATCCACCTCTTTCATCTGCGTGGCAGCAGCGCGCTCGACTACGAGTCCGATATCGCCATCATGATGAACAACAAGTATCAGATTCTCTCCAAAGATCACGTCACCTTCAACCCGTACACCGCCAAGCAGTTCCGCGACTGGGTCGTTTTCACCATCGAGAAGAACCGCGCCGGTCGCGCCATGCAGGATATGGAATTTCAGCTTCACGGCCAGCACTTCGCCTTCGACCCGCGCGGCCAGAAGGTGCAGCAGCAGTTGATCGACGACAAGGTGCTCGAAACCTGAGTTCTGATAGCAGTCTGCACTCATTGAAACGGGGCGGCTTCGCTGATGAAGTCGCCCCGTTTCGTTTCAGGCTGCCGTAATCAAGTGAACGGCCCGTCTTAAGTCGCGGCAGTTTGTTCCCCGCTAGCCCTCAAAGACTTCTCTGACTGTGAAGCTGAAACCGGGCAGAACGTCTCCGCCATCAACCGTGTCATCGATGCTGAAGCGCTGGATGCTATTCGGCGTATGCGCGACAACGGTTTGCGTCCTGGGGTAGATCACCCAGACGAGGCGTGTGCCATAGCGCAGGTACAACGTCACTTTCTGATCGACTTCATCGGCGCTGTCAGTCGGCGAGACGACTTCGACGGCTAAATCCGGCGCAGCAGGGATGTAGCGTGGCGGCAAACCCTGCGGCAGGCGATCTTTCGCAATGAAACCGACGTCAGGTGCAAGCACCGTATCCTTGCCATTCGGATTTTGGAACAGGACATAGCCAGTCTCGGCAGCAGTGGCATAGCCCAGATGATGCGCCATTGCATAGGTGAGAATCCACGCGCCCAGTTCGAGCGCGATTCCGCCATGTTCGCCGCCTGCGGGTGACATCTCGTAAAGTTCGCCCTCGATCAGCCGCAAGCGCTTGTCGGCGTACTCTGACCGGTGAGACAATTCCCACAAATCCTCGACCGTGTACAGACGGCTTTGAACTTCCGGTAGGGCCATGTTTCGCTCCTACTCTGCGGCGGCCTCGCTGAACATGTGAATATAGTTGAGCTGTGACAGCGCCCGCACCTGCTGATCGGCGCGGTAGCTGCTGCGCACCAGCGGGCCGCTCTCAACCCACTTGAAGCCCATCGCCTTGCCTAGCTCGATGAACTTATCGAATTCTTCCGGCAGGTAGAAGCGCTCGACCGGTAGATGTTTCTTGCTCGGCTGGAGATACTGGCCGATAGTTAGAATATCGACGCCGCGGTCGACCAGATCGTGCATCACTTCGACGACTTCATCGAACGTCTCACCCAGCCCGACCATGATGCCGCTCTTGGTCAGCACCAGCGAGTCCATCTTCTTGGCGTTACTGAGCGTCTTCATCGCCCATTCGTAGTGATCCTGTGGCTGGACTTTCCTGAACAGACGCGGCACGGTTTCGACATTGTGGTTGAGGATTTCCGGCTGCGCGTCCATGACGATTTTGAGCGCTGGTTCGCTGCCCTTGAAGTCGGGGATCAGCACTTCGACGCTGCATCCGGGCTGAAGCTGGCGGATGCGCTTAATGACCATAGCGAAGATCGGCGCGCCGCCGTCCGCGCGCTCGTCGCGGTTGACGCTGGTGATGACGACGTGCTTGAGTCCGAGCGAGCGCACGACTTCGGCAATCCGGTTCGGCTCAGCCCAGTCGAGCGGGCTGGGGCGTCCGGTCTTGATGTCGCAGAAGCCGCACGAGCGGGTGCAGGTATCGCCCATCATCAGGAAGGTCGCTGTCCCACGGCCCCAGCATTCGCCGATGTTTGGACACTGCGCTTCTTCGCAGACGGTATGGAGCGTCTGCCCGCGCATCAACTCCTGAACGTGCTCGAAATTTTCGCCGCTCGGCGCGCGCACGCGAATCCACGGTGGACGGCGGCGCGGGTGCTGCGGGTCGGGCTGCCAGCCATCGGCGGGCGTTGTCGGGATAGTACCTGGATCGATAAGATCAGTCACGAGAGTCTCCAGACATAATGCGGACTGCCGGGGTACTGAAATGGATGCTGGATAGCATGAACAGGGCGAACCCCATTGAGGAATGAACGCCCTGACTCAGCCCTCAGAACTCAGCACTCACTACTTTCTTACCTATCATACCGCGCCTCGATTGATCTGGTCTAGAACCGCATCGGCATTAAGCCGGTTGAGCAGGCCGTGCCACAGCCCGCGAATCAGCCATTCGCGCGCCCCGGCGAAGAAGATCAGCCCGCCCGCCAGCGCCAGCGCCGTCGTGGCAAAGGCCGTGACTCCGCTGGCGTCGAGCATTGCTGCCGTCACCATGATGACGAGGATCGTCGCCAGATACGAGCCAAGCTGGACGCCGAGGTATCCGGCGAGGGCAGTCGCCCGAATGCTGCTCCGATCCGGGGCTGCCGTCGGCGCGATCATGCCGATCAGCGCGGCGAGCACAATCGCCTGCACATGGTCGATGGCGATCCAGGCGAACAGGGCGGCTAGCTCCAGCAGAGGAATGTCGAGCCGGTCTCCTGCCTGCGCGCGCGGCCCGTGGATGAGCGCGAAATAGGCGATGGCGACCACCATCAGCCGCCCGGCCCAGGTGTTACGCGCGTTGGCGTTGGCGAAGGTTCCGTTGCGGTCGAGCGTCGCTCTGGCGATAGCCCAGGTGACGGTTAGCGGCCCGCCCGGCGCGAGCGCCAGCAGGTCGTATTCGCCGCTCGCCAGCGCGCCAGCCAGGTTGCCGCTGATCCCGACGGCCCATGCCAGCCCGTAGACTGGCCCCATCATCAGCAGCATCGGAGCCATTAACACGAAGCCGATGACCTCGGCGCAGCCCAGATACCACGGCATCGCTGGCCCTCGCTGGCCGACCGCGCGCCGGTAAATCGGCGATTCGTCGGCAGGCTGACGCAACCAGCGCCACAACTGCCATGTCAGCAGCGCCGTCATCGCGGCCTGTCCGTCAGGCTGCCGATGTCGGCAGCCGTCGCGCCGAGTCGATCCGTCAGTCTGCGCCAGAGCAGTCCGATCAGGATTTCGCGTAGTCCAATCAGCACGACCACGCGCGCGGCGGCCAGCAGGAGATAGGCGGCCAGACCGTGCGCGCTGGCCGCGCGAAACAGAGCAGTCGCCGCGCCGAAGGCGATAAAAACCGTGCCGACGTAAGTCAGGATTTGAACGCCGAGGTAGAGGGCGAAGGCGAAAATCTGCGCGTTGCCGCCATCCTCGGTCGAGGCGGGCGCAGCCATCCCGGCCACCAGTCCAAGCGTGACCGACTGAATGTGCTCGAAATACAGCGCGACCGCCAGCGTCACCACGCGCGCCAGCACGCGCGCCAGAATGCCTTCGGGCGTGTTGAGTTCGTCTGGCTCGAAGAATCCGAGTCCTGCCAGCACGAAGGCGGTCATCAGCACCCGCGTCAGCAGGTTGCCGGGCTGGTTGACGTTGCGGAAGGTGCGATGCCGGTACAAATAGCCGAGCGCCATTGACCAACTGACGCCGAGCGGGCCGGGCGGCGTCAGGCTGATGAGTTCAAAGGTGTGGCGGGCGCGCTCCTTGCCGATCAGGTTGGCGACGCCGACCGTCCAGCCCAGACTGTAGATCGTTCCGGCGAAGGCGATCACCGGGAAAATCAAAAACCCGGCCAGCCACTGTGCGCAGCCGATATACCACGGAAACGGCTCCTCGGCGCTGCTGTAGCTGCGCCGAAAGAGGAAGTTCGCCGTTGGCGGCTGACGCAGCGCCCGCCACAGACGCAGGCTCAGCATCGGCTAGCTGGCCTGCCGCAGCGCGATCAGGTCGCCCGTCGTTGTTTGCAATTGCCGCGCCACCAGCCGCCAGACGGCGACGATCACCGCCTCGCGCAGGCCGATGAACAACGCCACCCGCGCGAGCAGCAGCAGAACTTCGACGAATAACTGTGGCCCGGTTATCTCGGCTGGAATCGGCGGCAGCAGCCCGAAACAGACGACGGCGATCAGCGCATAGAGGGCGGTCTGCAAGGCCAGAAAGACGCCGCCCGCCCATAACTGCGCGTCGAGCGGGCTGTGAGTCTGCAAGCCGCCGAGGATTCCGGTCAGGCTGCCGAGCACCGCCGACTGCACGTAATCGGCGAGGGAGACGAGCAGCGCCGCCAGCAGATAAGCGTAAGTCACCAGCACATCAGGCCGCTCGAAACTGCGCGCCTGCCTGTAGTCAAGCAGCGAGCAGGGCAGCATCAGCACGAAGAAGGCCAGCAGCACGGCCAGCACGCCGACATGACGCCGAAACAGCCGCCCGAAGGCGTTCTCCCGATGCGAGACTCCCGTGGCAATCGCCCAGGCCGCGCCAATCGGCCCCTGCGGAATCAGGCACAACAGTTCCCATTCGCCGCTTTCCCGCGCGATAGCAATTTCTTTAGCGATCCGTATTCCCCATCGGGTCGCATAGAGCGTGCCGTTGAACAGCACCACGACCGCCACCCCCGCGATCAGCGCCAGCGCGTGCGATGACAGCGTGCAGCACAGCGCCATGCCGACGAACAGGTAGGCCAGCGGCAGGTACGGCGAGAGCAGATCGCTGGCCTGTCGCAGCCAGCCGTCCGCCTGCCGGGGAACCTGTACCCGCCGGTAGAGCGGATGCAGGCGCGGCGGCTTTGAAAGCAGAGTCCAGACGCGAAAGGTCATCATCTTCAGAATGTCATTTCGGCCAGTGAATCGCCGCCGAGCCGCTCGGCCAGCCGCCGCCAGAGCGCAATCAGTATGATCTCACGTGAGCCGCACAGCAGGACGAAGCGGATGAGCACGATAGCGATCAATGGAATCAATCCTGTCCAGCCGACTCGACTGAACAGCCTCGGCACGACGACCAGCCCGATAACGCCCGTTGTCAGGTACAGCGCTAGCTGGACGACCGCGAACAGCGCCGCCGCCAGCGTCCGCGCATCCTCACGAGTTCGAGCGCTGGTTCCCGCGTACAGGCCGACGACCGCCGCCAGCACCAGCGTCTGCACAAAATCGACATAGAGCAGGGCGATCAGCGCTACCGAGGCGATCATGAACTCGCCGGGAAGTTGATCGGCGGTCAGCGCGCGATAACGCCCCGGCTCGAATGTAATCACGGCGACCAGCGTGATCGCCGCCACCATCACGCCGCCGATGGCGAGTACCGACTGGACCAGCCGCGTGACAAACTCGAAAGTTCCCTGTCGGTAAATCCAGGCGCAGGCGATTGTCCAGCCTGACCATAACCCGCCGCGCGGCAGCAGGCGCAGCAAGTCCCAGGTGGCCCGCTCCCGCTCTCGACCGAGCGCGTCGGCAGCGTCGAGCGACCAGCCGAAGGCGCGCAGGTTGACCAGCAGCGGCAGCGCCAGCGGCAGCAGCGGCAGCGCAGGCGCGGCCCAGCGCAGCGCCGTACTCACGACCGAACACAGGAAAACGGTGGACGCGCCCAGACCGAGCGCCAGCCACAGGCCGATCCAGCTATGCTGGCTGCGTGTCGTGGCGCTGACGCGGCAGAACAGCGGATGATTGACCG
>CAZZAO010000145.1:0-11656 GCA_964652205.1 uncultured Anaerolineaceae bacterium
GTGCTGATGGCCTGCGCCAGCCAGGTTTTGCCGGTTCCGGGCGGGCCTTCGAGCAGCAGGCCGTTGAGCGGCTCGCCGCCCGCATCCTCGAACACCTTGACGCCGCGCAGCAGCTTAACGATCTGCCGGGCCTGATCGAGCAGCTCTGGCTGACCGCGATAGTCGTCGAAGCTGACGCCTTCCGACCCCGGCCAGATGGTGTACATGCGCGACTTGCCGAGGAACCAGAACATCGCCGCGAACTGGGCGACGATCAGGAACATCAGGACGACCAACTCAAGCAGGGTCGGCAAGGCGCTGACGAGCATCCGCATAATGTCCGCGCTCAAGAGCGCCGCCGTCACCCCGGCAATCACCAGCAGCGGAATCCACAGGCGGCTGATCAGACGCTGGAGCTTATAACGCAGCTTGCGACGGCGCTGCTCGACCAGCGTTTCTTCGGTTTCCCAGGCGTAGCGCAGCGGCGATGAGGCGATCTCGTTCGGGGGGTCGAGCTTGGAAATACTCATAGCGGCTTATCCCTGACTATCAGACTGCCGTACAAAACCAGCGCTGGCGAGGTGAGTCGCCAGCCGGTTTACGAGCCAGCCGAATCGGTCGGTTGGAGCATGAACATGGGATGATTCGGTTGGCCGGAGTATAACTCAAGCGTATCGGGGCTTTGATAGGCCAACGTCCCATTGACGATCAGACCATAGAAGGTGTCGAGGCTGCGCGTCCCGGCCAGATAGTCAGCGGCAGCCGAGCGGTCAATTTCGGCATTAATCAGGACGCGACCGATAAAGCTCTGGCCGCTGTCGAGCGTGTTGACGGCCTGTGGCTGAAGCAGCTTGATGTCGATCTTGCCTGAGCCGATGCTCTCCGGCAAAACCGCCTGCCACGTCAGCTCAATGGCCCGCCGGAGCGCGTCGAGCTGCATGACGCGCCCTTCCAACGTCGCCGGAGCATCGGGGGGCGAGAACAGCATATCGACGTTGAAGACATCATTGGCGACGTCCTGCCGAATCTCGATCACATCGACGCTGCCGCTGGCCGCTTCGATCCGGTCGGCAGCGGCCAGCAGTGACGGGTCGGTGCCACCGGTCTTGTCGGCCATGACCAGGTCAAGCTGCTGCACGGTGCGATTCAGACCATCGCCGCCCGTGTCTTCCCCGCTCAGCACACGCAGACCCGGCAGGCTGCTGCACCCACTGACAAGGATCAAAGTAACGATCAGGTACCGAGCCGCGCGTTTCAAAGGCATACCAGCGACCTCAGGATAGCGGACGAACCGATTGTAAGGCGTGTCTTTCCACTATAACGCATATTCTGGAGAGTCAGATGGTGGCGCTGAAGCAACATTACGGAGACTTATTAGTTCTTAATCTCTGGCGATAGCACCGGCAGCGGCACAGCCCCCGGTTATTGTGGGGCAAGCCGTCCGAAACAGGTGTAAGCTTCAGTATACAGGGAAAACTTCAAAACCAGTTCGACCTTTTCCCTACGCTTGCGGACTATAACAAAGGACGAGTGTTCCATGTCTGGCCGGAGTCGGCTTGCAGGTCTGAGCTTTCTATTGCTGACTCTACCCTTTCTGTCGGGCGTTCGTTCAATTTCAGCCCAGAGCAGCGCCTACGTCGCCTTCCTCAACAGCTCCGGCCAACTGGTGGTCAGCAGCGGCGACGGCGGGGCGCGCTGGATCGTTACCAATCCGGGCGAAACGCTGGCGATGCCGGTCGGTTTCTCGTGGTCGCCGGAAGGGCGGCGGCTGTTCTTCGCCGTGAGCGCGGGCGATGCGGCCAGCCTGCGTGTTGGCGATGTCAACAGCCAGGCGGTCAGCGAGTTTGGCCGCGCCAGCGGTCAGCTTTCCGGCGGCGGCTGGACGCCGGACGGCAGCAGCGTGCTGCTCGGCGTCAACAATCAGGCGCTGGCCTACCCGGTCGGCGGCGGCGCTCCGGCGGTGCTGGTCAATGGTAGCGGCATGATTACGCTCCACTCGCCGTTTGACGGCGCGAACAGCCAGCCTAATCTGGCGCAGTCGCGCAGCCTGTCGCCGGACGGTCGCTTCCTGTTTTACCTCGACAACGGGCGGAATACGCTCCTGAGCAACGGCAGCGCCATGCCCCTGCCCGGCACGAACGACGGCAACGGACGCCAGAGCGGCTTATGGTCGGACGCTGCGCCGCTGGTGGCCTACTGGGGCTACGAGAGCAGCAGCCTGATCGCCGTGACCGACGCCGAGAACGGCCAGACCCTGACGCTCGACAGCGGGCGGAGTATGCCGATCAGCCCGGTGGCGTGGCGACCGGGCAGCACCCAACTGATCTATCGAGACGCCTCGACCAGCATCCGCATCGCCGACCTGAGCTGCCTGGCAACGGGCTGCGGCGCTAACCCGCTCCAGAGCGGCGAGGAGCTGCTGCCCGCGACCGCGACTGAAATTCAGGCGCTGTCCAACCGCGTCTATTTCATCGACAATGGCAGCGCGCAGATGGTCGATCTGGGCTGTGTCGGCAGCGGAAGCTGCGTCGGCAGCGCGGCGGTCATCGGCGCGAACGTCGCTCCGCAGACCTGGCTCACCGTCGGCGGCAACACCTTGAGCTACACCGCCTTCACTCAGGACGCCTATAACAGCGCTGACCGTGAGGTGCGGGTGGTGGCGCTCGACTGCCTGCCGGGATGCGCGCCGCAGCCCGCGCTGTCTGGCTCAGTCGGCGGCATGGTCGCGCCCAACGGCGGCTTCGTCGTGGTCGAGGACGGGGGACTGAACGTGCTGCGGCTGTACGATAAACAGCTCACGTCGCTGTCCGACCACGCGGGCGGGTCGCTGCTGGCGTCGGCGCGCTGGAACGGCTAGCCGAGAGAGTCAGCAGGCCTGAGCGGCAGGGATACGCGCCATGCGGCTCCTGTTTTCACCGCGATGATGGGTGACGAAAGCCACCGCCGATCAGGACGTTACTCACTGAGGCGGCAGCGGCATCGATGCTATGCTGAATTCAGAGCGCAGCGCTGAACGATCCCCGGTGATGCACCACCGTAACCACAGTCACAACTGATCGCAGCGAGCCAGCCTGCGCTCTGGTTAATGCCCGACCGTGCAGGTCTGTCTCACCAGGTCTCACTCCCTATCGGTCGGGCTAGAGGGTACGGCGATAAGCCCCCGCCGTACCCTCTCTTGAGTCAGTTCTGCGCCCACATGACGGTTCGCACTCATACTGGCAGACGACATCGGCTATAATGGCGCGCTGACGCGGTCACTCATCAGGGCGACATGAAACCAGCCTATAAACTCCTGTTGATCTGTCTGGCGGCGCTGGCGCTGCGGCTTGTCCTGCTGATTTTCGTCCAGCATCCCGGCATCTCCGATCCCAACCACTACTACAATGTCGGCCTGAATCTCGTCAATGGCCGCGGCTACACCGTCAACTATCTCTGGCAGTACAACCACCCGCCGGATACGGTTGTCCATCCTGACGACTATTTCATGCCGCTGACGAGCGCAGTCGCCGCCGCGTCAATGGCGCTGTTCGGCCAGACGGTGCATGGCGCGCTTGGGCTGTTCATCCTGATCGGCTCGCTGCTGCCGATTGTCGGCTACCGGGCAGCGCGGCAGTTCGGCTGCGCCGAGGATGGCTGCCTGTTCGCGGCAGCTTCGGTCGCCTTCGTGCCGGAACTGGTGCTCAATTCCGTCCGCAGCGACACGACGATTATCAACGCGCTGCTGGTCGGCGCGACGATTCTGCTGCTCAACGTCGGGCTTCAGCGCAGCAAAGGCTGGGCTTTCGCCCTGTCCGGCCTGACGGCGGGGCTGGCCTACATGACGCGCAGCGACAGCGCGCTGCTGCTGCCGATGCTGGCCGTGACGCTGATCGTTTATGCGCTCGCGCGTCGCCGCGATCCGGGCATTCGCATTCGCTGGACGCACGTCCTGCTCATGCCGATCATCGCCGTGCTGGTGGCCGTGCCGTGGAGCGTCCGCAACCTCAACTACGCAGGCACAATCTCGACGCCGAAAGTCGATGAGATGTTCTTCCTGGTCGATTACCGCGATCACTACCATTACGCCGGAGTCTTTGACCTGCAATCGCTGCTGGAGCGACAGACCGTATCGCAGATCGTCGGCAAGCGGCTGTTCGAGCTGGCCGCCAGCCTCAAGCTGATCTATACCAACCTCGACCTCTTTCTGCCGGTCGCGGTGGCGGGCGGGCTGATTCTGCTGATCGCCGCGCGTGACCGCAGGCGGGGACTGGTGCTTGCCCCGGCGCTGATCCTGATGTTCGGCTACCTCGTCTTCTACAGCGTGCTGGCTCCGCTCAAGAGTCAGGGCGGCAGCTTCAAGAAGGATGGCCTGACGCTGATTCCGCTGTTCGTGCCGCTGGCCGCCTACGCGCTGGAGCGCGCCATCCCCGACCGGCGGCTGCGCGTCGGGACGATGGCGCTGGCGACGGTTTTTCTGGCGCTGAACGCCTTCGAATACGTCCGCGCCGACGCCAGTTTCGTCAGCGGCTATCTCGGTCGCAATCAGGCGATGGCGGCAGTCGCCCATACCCTGCCGGACGTCAACGGCGACGGGCAACTGATCCTGATGGCGCAAGACCCGTTCATGCTCGACTTCCTCGGCCTGCACTCGGCCATTTTTCCATCGGACGACCGTGACATCGTCTACGCCGTCACTCAGCGCTACAAGGTCGATTACCTGCTGATGCCGCCCGACCGACCGGCGCTCGACGCGCTTTACCTGCGGACGGAAACTGACCCGCGCTTCGTCCACGCTGCCGACGTACCCGGCACGGAGTATCAATTCTTCAAGGTATCGCCGGAGCGTGGTTCATGAGCGCGCGGCGCTGGCTGTTCGTCATTCTGCTGGTCGCGCTGGCGCTGCGGCTGCTCTACGGGCTGGCGCAGGACTCGACGACGCCGTATGCCAGCGGCAACGACAGCCAGTGGTATCTCGCCAACGGCTACACCCTGATGACGAATCAGCAGCCTGCGTCAGGAATTACGGTCGATCTATCGAAGATCAGCATCCCGCCAGTCTACCTGATCTTCACCGGCCTCTGGCAGGCGCTGCTCTCGCCCGCCGCCGCCGTGATCGCCATCCGCATCGTGCAGGCGATCCTCAGCGCGGCGACCTGTGCTTTCGCCTACCGGCTGGCGTGGCGGTTGACCGACTCAGCGCGCGCTGGCCTGATCGCGGCGGGGGCGCTGGCGATCTCTCCGGCTTTCATCATCGAAGCCAGCGTCATCCAGACCGAGACGCTCTACCTCTTCCTGATCGGAGCCGGGCTGACGGCCTACGTCGAGTTCGTCGCGCGGCGCAAAACGCCGAACGCGCCGTCGCTGGCGCTGCTGGCGCTGACGGTCGTCTGCATCGGCCTCGCGGCGCTGACGCGGGTGGTCGCGCTGCTGTTCCCGGTCGGGCTGATGATCCATCTACTGATGATCGACGGCTGGCGCGTCGGGCTGCGGCGAGCGGGCTGGCTGCTGCTGGTCACGGGGATCGTCGTGGCGACGTGGACGGTCTATGCCAGACTGCGCTGGAACCGCTGGATCATCGCCGGGGAAGGCTTCGCCGCCAACCTGTACATCGGCGCGACGGACTGGGACGGCGCGGCCAGCCTCGACCGGCAGTTAGAGCAGCAGCATCCGGGCTTCACGCAGGCCGATCCGCAGTCGGCGGAGCGGCAGGACGTCTACGCTCATTCGGCGCTCAGTGTGATTCGCAGCAACCCGCTCGGCTACATCAAAGGTCAGGTCGTCAAGCTGGCGAAAGCCTATCTCCAGCCGCACGGCACGACCGCCTTTCCCGGCGTCAGCCTGCGCGAACTGGCGGCGAACTGGTGGCGCGCCGACCGCTCGCCCGGCGGCCTGATCGCCCTGGCGCGCGCCGACGCCTTCTGGCCGAAGCTGATTCTGTACCTGTTCCATTTCGCTGGCCTCGGCCTCGGACTCATCGGGATATGGCTCTATCGGCGGCGCTGGCCGCTGGCGCTGCCGCTGATCGGCTTCATCGTCTATACATCGCTCGTCCACCTGATTATGCTGGCGCTGCCGCGCTATATCTTCCCAACCGAGCTATGCTGGTGGGTGTTCGCCGCCGCTGCGCTCAACAGCGCGCTCGCGCGCCTTACGCGCCAGCAGGCAGTCCGTCTATCCGCCTCCAACCCGGCGTCGGTATAATGCGGACCCTAACCAACATCCATTGATCTCGCATTTGATTTAATCTTCGGCCCCTCTCCTGTCGAGAGAGGGGCGGGGGTGAGGGCATCCATGACGACCATTCTCGGTATCGAAAGCTCGTGCGACGAAACCGCCGCCGCCGTCGTCCTCGACGGCAAAACCATCATCTCGAACGTCGTCGCTTCGCAGATCGACCTGCACGCGCAGTACGGCGGCGTTTTCCCTGAAGTCGCCTCGCGGGCGCACATCGAAGCCATCAGCGCGGTCGCCGAGCAGGCCATCCGCGACGCTGGCATCGGCTATGAGCGTATCGACGCGATTGCCGTCACGCGCGGGCCGGGGCTGGTCGGTTCGCTGCTGGTCGGCATGAACTACGCCAAGGGACTGTCGTTCACGCTCGATAAGCCGCTGCTCGGCATCAACCACCTCGAAGGCCACGTCTACTCGCTCTGGCTGACCGAGCCATACCGCGAAGTCCGCTTCCCGGTGCTGGTGCTGATCGTCTCCGGCGGCCATTCCGAACTGCTGCTGATGACCGGCCACGGCGAATACGAACGGCTCGGCGGCACGCTCGACGACGCGGCAGGCGAAGCCTTCGACAAGGTCGGGCGGATGCTCGGCCTGCCCTTCCCCGGCGGCCCGAACATCGAACGCGCCGCGCTGCAAGGCAATGCCAACTCGTTCATCTTTCCGAAAGCCAGGACCGATGACAGCTACGATTTCAGTTTCTCCGGGCTGAAGACCGCCGTCATGCGCGAAGTGACGGTCATGCCGTCGGCGGCGGCGCGGCGGCGCGAGCGCGGCGCAGAGAAACACGCCATCCTGCGCGCCGACATTTCGGTGAACGACGCGGCGGCAGCCTTCCAGAAAGCGCTGGTGGCGGCGCTGGTCGATAAGACGGCGCGGGCAGCGAAGGAATACGACGTCACCGAAATCCTGCTGGCAGGCGGCGTCAGCGCCAACAGCGCGCTGCGACAGACGATGCGCGCGGCGACCGAGCTGCCAGTGCGCTATCCGCCGCTTAACCTCTGCACCGACAATGCCGCGATGATCGCGGCAGCCGGTTACTATCGCTTCAAGGCCGGGCTGCGCAGCGGCCTTGAGATGGATGTCCGCCCGATGTGGCCGCTGACGAACGAAACGTACACAGAAGGCTAGTTTTGCTCCAGACCGCCGACGGCGGAAATCTGGCTCTCGGTCAAATACAACGAGTCCGACGACGCCTTCAGGCTGTCCAGACACTTGAGCGGCAGCTTGACTCCGAAGCAGGCATCGATCAGCCCTTCCGTCTCCGGCGAGTCCTGCGTCGTTTTGAGCTGCTTATCCCTCAAACACAGTCAAGAATGTGATAAAGTAGGGGGGACAATTCAGGCGAGGAGAAATCGTGATGATCAACGTAAAACAGGCGATCAGAACGGCACATGATTATTTCGTTGACCTTTACAAGTCAACCGATCAACCTTTAGAAGGGCTACTTCTTGAAGGTGTCGATCAAACACCGGATGATCAGTATTGGCTTATCACGTTCGGTTTCGATGTCGAGAAACCGATCAAGTTTTATACAATCGCACAAATGACAGGTGATGGTGACGATACGCCTCTCACCCAACGAGAGCGGGGCCTTCATACCGTTTGGGTGCGAGCCGAGGACGGGCAACCGGAGAAAATGAGTCCCATTAGCCTGCCCCAGTAATGAAACCTGAAGTCAGGCGCATTCAACAGCAATATCGGGTAGCAGGAATCGTCGTCGATACAAATATCCTGTTATTGTTAGTGATCGGCACTTTTAAACTTGAGCTGATCCCTGAATTTAAGCGAACCCAAAGGTTCACTGCTGAAGATTTTGCAATCCTCGTTGATTTTCTTAAGCCCTTTAAGCATCTTTACACAACGCCAAACATCTTGACCGAAGTCAATAGTCTGGCAAACCAGCTACCCGGGCATCTTAAGCCCACTTTTTACCCTGTCTTTTTCGAGCCTATCCGAAATCTATATGCCATCAGAAGCCATCAGTGCGCGTCCGGTATTTAGCAAATTAGGACTGACGGATACCAGCATTATGCATATTGCTCAAGGTCAGTATCTTGTCCTTACAGACGACTTCAACCTGGCAGGTGAACTGAAGTCAATAAACATTGACGTCATAAACTTCAACCATCTAAGGTTCTACTAGTCTTTCCCTTTCCTTCCCTTCCTCGGAGCGCTCGTATTGGAACTCTATATCATCCGCCACGGTCAGTCGACCAACAATGCCAGCATGGTCGCCGACCCGAAAGACCGCGTCAGCGACCCGCCGCTGACCGCCATTGGACGCGCGCAAGCCGACGCGCTGGCTCAACAGCTCGTCGAAGGCTACAACCCGGAAATCTTCGGCGATTTCGCTTTCAGCGAGCGCGAGGGTAAACCAGACCCGCGCGGCTACGGCCTGACGAAGCTCTTTTGCAGCCCGATGCAGCGCTCGCTCGAAACGACGCTGCCGATTGCTCAGGCCACCGGGCTGACTCCTCAGGTATGGGTCGATATTCACGAACACGGCGGGCTGTATGAGGAACATAACGATGAGCGCGGCGTAGTCAGCTTTCCCGGCCTGACGCGGAGCGCGATTCTGAAACAGTTCCCCACCTACGTCGTCCCCGAAACCATCACCGAGGCTGGATGGTGGACGGGCGGGATGGAAGACATCACCATCACCTATGGCCGCGCCATCCGTGTGGCGATGCGCTTCCGCGAGGACGCCAAAAAGACACCTGATGACCGCGTTGCCATCATCAGCCACGGCACGTTCATTGACGCGCTCATCAAGGGGCTGCTCAACATGCTGCCGGGGCGCGACCGCTGGTTCTTCCATTACAACGCCGCCATCACCCGCATCGACATTCGACCTGACGGCGGCCTGTTCCTGCGCTACATGAACCGCATCAACCACCTCACGCCAGAGCAGATCACGTAACAGGCCCTCGTCCCCGCCCCTTCGCGGCCTACGGTTCCCGTCGAATGAAATGACTTCGACGCGCTCCGCCCGGAGAGATCAGGGAGAAAACCTGGCTTGTTGATTGTTTACAGAAACGGCTCGTTTTTACCAGCCATCTGCTGTACTCTATCCGGCAAAGTTTCCGTCCTTATTCATAACTTCCCGATGAAAGTGACATTGACATGACGGCAAATGTACTCGTAACCGGCGCAAAAGGCTGCATTGGCGCATGGACAGTTCGCGCGCTGCTTGAAATGGGGCATCATCCGATTGGCTTCGACCTGCCGGGCAACCTGCACCGGCTCCAGCTTGTCCTCGGCGACCGTTTCCCCGAAGTGACGCTGGTCGATGGCGACATCCTCGACCCTGCCGCGCTGACTCAGCTTCTTCAGGATCAGCAGATTACGCACATCATCCATCTGGCGGCGCTTCAAGTTCCGGCGGTACGCGCTAAACCGACGCTGGGGATGCAGGTCAACGCGGTCGGCACGGTCAACATCTTTGAGGCAGCGAAAACGGTCGGAATCAAGCACATCAGCTACGCCAGCTCGATTGCCGCCTACAGCCCCGACATGACCTTCGAGCCAGCCACGCTGTACGGCGTCTCGAAAGTCGCCAACGAGGGGACAGCGCGCGTCTATTTCGGCGAATCGGGCATCAACAGTATCGCGCTGCGTCCGAATACGGTCTATGGACTGGGGCGTGATTTCGGTCTGACCTCGTCGCCGACCTTCGCCATGCTCGCCGCCGCCGCCGGAAAAGGCTATCACATCCCCTACGGCGCGCAGATGCTTTATCAGACCGGCCACGATATGGGCAGCATTTTCGCGCGCGCCGGGCTGGCGACCGATTTTAAGGGCGCTGAAGTCTTCGATGCGCCGGGCGACGTCGCCGATACCGCGCGGATTATCGACGCCATTCATGCCACCGTGCCAGATGTGGAAATCACCTACGATAAGACGACGCTGCCGTTCCCGTCGGTCTACGACACCAGCGCGCTCGACCGCGCCATCGGCCCGACGAAGATGACGCCGCTCAGGGAAGGCGTGGCCGAGACCATCGAGGGTTTCCGTCAGGCGCTGGCCGCCGGACGCATCGCCGCGCCGTAAGACCGACCTCACCCCCTGGCCCCTTCACGGCCTTCGGCTCCTGCCGAACAAAGAGATGTTCGGCACGCTACGCCGCAAGCAGAGAGGGGGAATTTTTTCAGCAGTTTATTCCACAACCCGTCAAAAACACGCCAATAGAAGATGCCCTCACCCCCAACCCCTCTCCCGGTGGGAGAGGGGTTGGGGGTGAGGGCGGGCCGGGGGTGAGGGCCTTTAGCCCCCGCTCGACTGGCGAACGATGAGCTGCGTTGGCAGCAGGATTTGCCGCGGCTCCTGCACCGCGCCTTCGATCAGGTCGATGAGCAGGCTGGTCGCCAGCGCCCCTTTCTGATGAATCGGCTGGCGTACCGAGGTCAGCGCCGGGACGGCCTGCACCGCCGTCGGCAGGTCGTCGAAGCCGACCACAGCGACGTCGTCCGGCACGCGCAGCCCCGCGTCCTTGAGCGCGTCGAGCGCGCCGAGCGCCGTCACATCGTTGGCGGCAAAAATAGCATCGACTTTCGCAGCAATCAGGCTGCGCGCGCCGATGTAGCCCGATTCGCGCGTGAACCAGCCCTGCGCCACCAGCGCCGAATCGCGCAGCAGATCAGCATCATCGAGCGCCTGTCGGTAGCCGGTCAGCCGGTCGATGCCATCAACGTTGTCGAGCGCGCCCGTGATCGTGCCGACACGTCGGCGGCCTGAGCTAATCAGATGCGCGACGGCCATTCGCGCCGCGCCGACGTTGTCGATGCTGACGTAACTGACGCGCGGGTTAGCGCGCGAAGGCCGCTCGACCATGACGAAGTGCGTCCCGATCTGCACCAGTCGGGTAATCAGCGGGTCGTCGGCAGTCGCCGAGGCGATAATCAGGCCATCGACGAGCTGATTCTGCTGCAAGATACGCTGATAAAAGCGCTCCTCTTCCTGCGGCGACTGTCCCCACCACAGCAGCGAGGCAAAGCCCCGGTCGAGCGTCATTTCCGAGACACCGCTCAACAGCGTCGGATAGTAATAGGCGTCCTGAAAGGTGGTCAGCAGCGAATGAGGAATGACGATGCCAAGCACATGCGTGCGCTGAGTGACCAGCATTCGCGCCGCCAGATTCGGCACGAAGCCTTCCTTATCGATGACCGCCTGCACGCGGGCGCGAGTGGCCGCGCTGACATACGGCTCGTCGTTGATGACCCGCGAAACCGTCGAACGCGAAACCCCCGCCTTCAGCGCAATATCTTCGAGATTGAGGGGGCGCTGCGGGCCGTGAGCGTGGGTGGGGGACATTTCCGGGGTCTCTCGAACTTCTACGATGCGCCTGAGAGCGTTTCCACATCTTCAGTCAATTGTAGCGACTGCCCTTAAATGGGCAATGTCGTCATGGCTTTATCCAGGGCAAACGCATCAAATTTGATCGGAGTTTCAAGAAAGCTCATATCGGTTT
>CAZZAO010000146.1:0-11645 GCA_964652205.1 uncultured Anaerolineaceae bacterium
CCATTTGCCAGAGCGCACCAGCCCCGGATCGAATGACACGCCTGCCTCTCGGTGAGCCTGCTGTACCCCCATCAGGCGCTGTTGAGCCGCTTCATAATGTGTCGGGCCGTTGATGACGCCAATGCGCCGCCGCCCTAACGTCAGCAAATGCCGGGTGCCAAGCACCGCGCCGCCGAAATCGTCCGGCACGATACACGGAATCGAAAGGTCATCGGTGTACTGGTAGACGTAGACGACCGGGATTTTACCAGGCGGGAGCGCCGGGCCGGAACGCGGGCGGACACGGTAGCCGCTGAGCAGGATGATCCCATCCACTTTCTTGTCGAGCAGCACCTCAAGGTGAGCGCGCTCGCGCGCCATGTCACCGTAGCTGTTGCCGAGGAAGACGCTGAAGCCCTGCGCGCTGGCAATTTCCTCAACGCCACGCATCATCGAGAGCGTGAACACCCCCTCAAGGTCATCGGTAATCAGCCCCAGCGTTGAGGTGCGGCTCATCTTCAGGCTGCGGGCGATGCTGTTGGGGCGGAAATTCAGCTTGTCCGCAGCCGCGCGCACGCGCACGCGCGTTTCGTCGCTGACGTAGAGTGCGTCATTCATGACTTTCGAGACGGTGGCCGGTGAAACGCCAGCGAGCTGCGCGACGTCACGAATGGTCACGGAAGTTGAGAGGGGAGTTTTCTTAGCTTTCAATCAATTTCACCAAAGACCAGCGAAGTCAAATTCGTTATGAGAAAATGGTAAACCGATTTCCTCTGAGTATAGGAATGAATTTATCGGCTGTCAAGCAGGCTAGAAAAATATTTCGGAAAACGATATCTAGAAGGATGTTCGTGCGGTTATGATAAACTGCCGTGTGATTCGCTGGCGACCACGTTGACGATGCCGAAGACGCCGACCCGTTCCCCCTTTTAAGGGCGATGAGGTTTTCCTGAATTGAAGCTGCCTTAATGGGATTCTGCCGACGAATAAAGCGTGTGGATGCTGGACTGGCAGTGATTTCAGTGACCGGCAATCGCGCCCCGGTCAGCCGAAAGAATCCCGCTTCAAAAACAAAGCGAACCAGCAGTTGTCGGCTGGTTCGCTTTTTCTTCGTGAGGTGAATCCGCTGGGACTCGAACCCAGAACCAAATGATTAAGAGTCATTTGCTCTACCAATTGAGCTACGGATCCGTAATTGGTGTGTCGAATTATAGCAAAGTCGCTCCCCTCGTCAAGGCTCGACTGCTGCCTGAAGCGCGCTTCGACACAGGCCGCCAGTTGACCCGCTGACTCCCGATCAGTCCCTCGTCGCCCCGGCGCAAACGTTCACTATCGGCAATGCGGGCTTATCGGTACACTGAAAGCGGTCACTGATGCTCAGGAGATGACAACTTGCCGGGTTCGACACCGAGCTATACCGGGCTGTCCAGCGTCGACGTCCGTGAGCGTGAGGCGCGCGGCGAAACCAACGCCTACACGCCGCGCGTGGGCCGCACCTACTGGGACATCGTCCGCGATAACCTGCTCAACCTGTTCAACATCGTCCTGTTCACGCTGCTGCTGGTGGTGCTGCTGTTCCACGACTACTCGACCGTCTTTTTCGCCGGGTTCAGCGTCGTCACCAACTCGCTGATGGGCATGTTTCAGGAGATCGCCGCGCGGCGCAAGCTTGACCAGATGGCGGCGCTGGCCGTCAAGGAAGCCCGCGTCTACCGCGACGGCGAACTTCGTAACCTGCCAATTCAGCAGATCGTCAGGGACGATGTCATCGCCATCGCGCCGGGCGAACGGATGGTCGTCGATGGCAAAGTCCTGCGCGCCGACTCGCTCGAAATGGACGAGTCGCAGCTCACCGGTGAGTCCGATCCGGTGCTGAAGAATGATGGCGACGATGTGCATTCGGGGACGTTCTGTCTCGCCGGGGCTGGCGTGGTCGTTGCGACGCAGGTCGGGCGCGACAGCACCATCAACAAACTCTCGAATCTGGCAAAGGCGTACAAGAACGTCCAGACGCCGACCCAGCAGAAAATTACCACGCTGGTGCAGATTACCGTCGTCATCATGGCGGTCGTCGGCCCGATGATCTTCATCTCCGGCATGATTAATCATCTGCCGACCCTGGAGATGTTCCGTAATGCGGTTGTTTTCGTCACCAGCCTCGTCCCGCAGGGCCTTGTGCTGACGGCCATTCTCGCGCTGACGATTGGCGCCGTCAGCATGACGCGCTATCAGGCGCTGATCCAGCGCGTCAACGCCGTCGAGTCGATGGCGAATGTGACGGTGCTGTGCTTCGACAAGACCGGGACGCTGACGCGCAATCAGCTTGCCGTGCAGGAGATCAGGCCGCTCGATGGCCTCGATCAAGCCGCGCTCAACGATCTGCTGCGAACTTATGTCGGTAATCTGGCGCATCTCAACGGCACTGCCGCCGCGATGGATAGCTACCTCAGTAAAGGCGGTGAGGCGCGCAAGCCAGTCGAGACAAAGCTCCGTGAAGTGCCGTTCACTTCAGCCCGTAAGTGGGCCGCCATTGTCCTCAAGGATCAGACACTCGTGCTTGGCGCGCCAGAGCGCGTGCTCGACGAAAGTGACGCCGCGCAGCGGTCGATAGCGGCTCAGGCAAAGGAATTGGCGGCGCAGGGGCTGCGCGTGCTGGCCTTCGCCCGTACCGCCGCGCTGGAGCATGACGCTCATCTTGACGGGCAGCGGACGCCGCTGGCACTCGTCATCCTCAGCGATCAGATACGCGAGAATATTCAGGAAACCTTGCAGATGTTCCGCGAGCAGAATGTCGCGCTCAAGGTTATTTCCGGCGACAACGTTGAAACCGTGCGCGCCATCGCCGGGGCGGCGGGCATGGACGTTTCGGTGGCCTATACCGGCGATCAGCTCGAGGCGATGTCGGACGCCGATTTCTCAACCGCTGCCGATGAGGCAGGCATCTTTGCCCGTATCGAGCCGGATACCAAACGCAGGCTGATCGCGGCTTTACAGGCGCGCGGCCATTACGTCGCCATGACCGGCGACGGCGTCAACGACGTTCCGGCGCTCAAGCAGGCCAATCTCGCCATCGTCATGAATGACGGCGCGCAGATTAGCAAGGACGTCGGCGATATCGTCCTGCTCAACAACGCTATGTCGACGCTGCCGCTGGCTTTCCGCGAGGGCCGCGCTATCACCCAGACGATCTTTGGAACGAGCAAGATGTTTCTGGTCAAGAACTTCTACAGCCTGCTCTTTTTCATCTTCGCCGGGTTCATGGCGATGCCGTTCCCGATCAACCCGACCCAGATTAGCTGGATCACCTTCGGCATCATCAACGTCCCGGCGACGCTGATCGCCTTCCGTGTCCTCAAGCCAGCGTACATGCAGCGCTTCCGTCAGGATGTGCTCGATTACGTGATTACGGCGGGGTTCATCGGCGCGGTCGCCATGTCGATCCTCTACGCAGTGATCTATGTCGGCACGGGACATCATATGGAAACCGCCCGCAGCGCGATCACGCTGTTCCTGACCTTATTCGGCTTGCAGGTGCTGCTCAATACGCAGGGCATTGAATGGACGCGCCCGGCGACGATTGCGCAGCATAAGGGGATGTTCGCGCTCGGCATCGTGCTGACGGTTGTTACAGTCGCCGTCCCCTACCTGCTGCCGGACGTGCTGCCGAATGTGGCGCGCTCGTTCCGTTTCGTCCCACCGTCGCCGTTGATGCTGCTGCTGATCGTAGCCCTGTTCCTGCTCTCGTCGCTGGTCATCGAAGTGGCTGCGCGGACGCGAGCGCTGGTCAGCCGCATCTGGGCGCTGGCCGCACCTTAAATCTTTCGCCCCTCTCCCGGTGGGAGCGGGGCCGGGGGTGAGGGCGGTATCGTGATATCCCAGGCCGCCAGCCGGGTCAGGAACTGATGCGCGGTCATGTCGAGGTGCAGCGGCGTCAGGCTGGCGTAACCGTGGTGGATCGCCCACAGATCAGTGCCTTCGTCGTCAGTCAGGCCGGAGATACCGACCTGCGGCGGCCAGAGGACGCGGTAGATATTGCCTTCATGCTCGACGCCGTCCTCGTAGACGCTGACGCCCTGCCGTGTTAGCCGCAGTCCCCGGATCGGCGCTGCTGCCGGGACGTTCAGATTGAGGATCGTCAGCGGCGGCAGGCGCTGTTCCAGCAGCGACTCGACCACGCGGGCAGCGATTTCGGCAGCGAGGGTGTAATCCTCGACTTTGTCGGCGCTGTGGTTGACCAGCGACACCGCCAGCGCCGGAAGCCCATGAATGGCCGCTTCGAGCGCCGCCGTGACGGTGCCGCTGTAGGTAATGTCCTGACCCATGTTCTGCCCGCGATTGATGCCCGACACGACGACCTTCGGCGGCCATTCGATCACGCCGAGCGCGGCCAGCGCGACGCAGTCGGCGGGCGAGCCAGCGACGGCCTGCGCTGTCGAGCCATCGGCCAGCACGACCTCATCGACGGCGATATCCTGAAATACCGTCCGCTTGTGGCCCGATGCGCTCTGATTGGTCGCCGGGGCGACGACCTGCACGCTGCCAAAACGGCGCATCGCCTGAGCCAGCGCCAGAATCCCCGGCGCAAACACGCCGTCGTCGTTGGTGATGAGAATGTCGGTCACGGAATCTGCTCCTGAGAAGGGAATCCATCAAAAGGCGGATGCTGGCTACGTCCCTTGCCGCTGGTTGAATCGATAGGGTCTGGTTTACATTAAGGTTTATTGGAGAGCCGGGTGAAACCTGACTCTTGACCTGCGTTTCACTGAGATTGTACAGGGACGGGTGTATAATCGTTGACAGGCTCACCAGAGCGATCTGAGTGAGGCAAGTATACCCTGACTTTGAACGCCAGCGAGCGCAGCCGCAGGCTCTATATCGCTGGCGACTTGAACGCTAAATAATCACCGTGCTGGACGTCCAGTAGCGAGCCGGTTAACGATGAGGCCAGAATAGCAGAATCGCGGGCCACGTCAGGCAGGAACGAGCGATGTCGATCAGCGAGCAGGCTGCGCCGGTCAGAGCGACCGGCCTCTACGACTAATCAGGCGCACTGAGCTTAAGAGATTTCAGGCGCTCCACGACGACTTTTTACCAGGGCCGTTGGGCCTTTATCCATTTCTCAGTCAATGATCCAGCTTCGCGGCGCGCCCTGTACGCTGCGTGAGCGATGCGCGTCATCGCACTCATCCGCGAGGAACAGAGGTTTCGGTTATGTCGGACGACTTCGACAATCAGAATTACATGGAAGGGATCAGCGCCTTTCAGAGCGCTCGAATGCACGCCTTCTGGGACGAAATCGGCAGCCTGATTCGCGGCAAATCGACCGAGTTGTTGAGCTTCGACGACATTCGCACGCGCCTGCGCCTGCGCGAAGAGGACTACAAGGGCTTGCAGGATGTTCCCATCGACCAGATCGCCGGAAGCGTCGGGCGCTACCGCGAGTTCACCAGCCGCTTTCTGCCCAAGAAGACGGTCGCGCAGGAACGCTGGAGCCGCGTCTACGCCCAGGCCCACGGAATGCTCGGCCTGCCGCCGATTGAGGTTTACAAGGTCGGCGACGTCTACTTCGTCCGCGACGGCAACCATCGCGTTTCGGTGGCGAAGCAAATTGGCGCGAAATCGATTCAGGCGCATGTGACCGAACTGCCGACCAACATCCATCTGCGTCCCGGCATGACCGAGGATGAAATCGACACGGCGGCGGCTTATGCGGCTTTTCTGGATGAGACGCGGCTCGAACGGACGCGCCCGCATCATCAGCCGATCATGTTGAGCGAGCTGTCGCGCTATGGTGAACTGCTCGGCCACATTAACCTGCATCGCGCCGTGCTGGAGCAGACTGAGCATCGCCCGGTGACGATGGAAGAGGCGGCGGCCAACTGGTACGATAATCTCTATCGCCCCGCCGTGACGCTGATCCGCAAGTACGGCGTGCTCGATCATGTGCCGGGGCGCACCGAAGGCGATCTGTATTTATGGCTGGTCGAGCATCTGCGCGAAGCGACCGAACAGTACGGCGACGAGAACCGCACGCGCACCTTCAGTCACGCGCTGGTCGATTATCTCGTTCAGCGGCGCATCCCCATCCCGAAGGACTTGCTGAAGGAGAAGGATCGCACCGTCGAGCTGCCGCGCATCCAGCTTCAGGCCGAGAAGGATGACCCGCTGGAGTCGATTCTGGCTGGAAACAGCGGCAGCGACCACGGCGAGCATTAGCCGCTGCGCGCTGCGATCATGAGCAGGGCAGCCATCGCGCTGTCCTGTTTGTTTTGGCCTCTGGCGGCGTCGATTGTCTCTGGTGAGCAAACGGGGCCAGTGGTAGCATTGCGTGGCTCGTTGATGCGCTGAAAGTGATGCCTCTGTATGCCTCTGAAACGTCAACCGCTGATCGTCATTCCGGTCGAAGCGCCCGTCCAGCGGGCCGCGTTCGACCTGCCCGCCACGCTGATCGACGCGCTCGCCGCTGCTGGAGAGACGCTTCAGAGCGGCGACGTGCTGGCCGTGTCGAGCAAGTACGTCGCCATCAGCGAGGGGCGAGTCGTCACGCTGGCTGAGATCGCCGTGACGCCGGAAGCCGAGGCGCTGGCCGAGCGCTACCACATGAATTCGCGCATCGCCCAGTTGGTCTATCAGGAAGCCGACCATATTTTCGGCGGCATCCCCGGCTTTTTGCTGACGCACAAAGACGGCATCATCTCGCCCAACGCCGGGATCGACCGCTCGAATATCCCCAATGGTTTCGCCGTCCTGTTTCCCAGGCATCCTTACGAGTCGGCGGCGACGCTGCGCGCTGACATCCGCGCGCGGCTCGGCGTCGACGTCGGCGTGATTTTAACCGATAGCTGGCTGATGCCCGGTCGGCTCGGCACGACCGGCGTGGCGCTGGCGACTGCCGGTTTCCGCCCGGTGCAGGACGAGCGCGGCAAGGCCGACCTGTTCGGCAACCCGATGATCGTCACTCAACGCGGGATCGCCGACCAGATTTGCGCGTCTGCCGAGCTGGTGATGGGCGAGCGCGACGAGGCGACGCCATTCGTCATCGTCCGCAATACCGGCGTGGCGCTGACCGACGCGCCTGTGACGATGGCTGACGTCGCTATCGACCGGCAGATGGATATCTATATCGCCTCGCTGACCGAGGGCCTGCTCGAAAACCAGCCGCTGCCGGGTACGGGCGGCTAAATCGCTGTTTCCCTGACCTCTACGGCAGGCTGCTTATCGTATAATCAGGAGTAACATAAGGAAAAGACGATGACCAGTCAGGATGCAGTCATTCGGCCCAGGCTGGGCGTGAAGGAAGCCGTAAAAGCTGCCCGCGTGTATTTCGATGACATTTATCGGGACGAGCAGCTTGAAGGTGTGCTGCTTGAGGAGGTTGAATTGTCAGATAATGAGCATATCTGGCACGTCACCTTCGGTTACGACACCGACCGTCCGACCGCCTCTGGCGCGGGACTAAGCTTTACGCGCCCTGGCTTCGTGCGGGAATACAAGACCATCGACATCAATGCTGAGGATGGATCGCTGCTTGCAGTGAAAATCCGCAAAGTATGATGGATCGCGTTCACAGCCTGACCGCGCATTATCGGCGGTCAGGCGTACTTCTCGATACAAATCTCCTTATTCTGCTTCTGGTCGGGACATTCGATCCAGAGCGGATTTCCAGCTTTAAACGTACCAACCGCTATTCGTCGGACGACTACCAGCTTTTGTTCCTGTTGTTAGAACCGTTTGAGGCGATTGTCACGACGCCCAACGTTCTGACTGAAACGAGCAATCTTTCAGGCAACCTCGGCGGGCATTTTACGCAGGCCTATTTCACTGCCTTTATTGAGCGAGTGCGCGATCTGCACGAGATTTACACGCCGAGTCTCGATGTCATGGAAAAGCCCGAATTTCTGCGTCTGGGCCTGACGGATATTGGTCTGGTCGATATCGCTGTTGGACAATATCTCTTACTGACGGATGATCTCGATCTTCATGCCTGGGCGATTGAGCGTGGCGCTGGTGCCGTCCATTTTTCGCAAATAAGGTCAAACTATCTGTTGGGCTGATTGAAGCAGAGTTGACGATGCTGCGTCCTGATAGCGTGAGTCGTCAGGCGTATTGCTGAAATTACGGTTTATGCTGACGTGAAGTTCAACGGCTCTGCGTTGACTGCTCACTGCCGTGTTTGAACCGTCCGCGCCCATCGGTCATAATTCGCTGATTGCCTGACTATTCCTCAAGGACTCTCCCTTATGCCCCGCCTGCCCATCAAAGCCGTTGTTTTTGACATGGACGGCATCCTCGTCGCGTCTGAAGATTACTGGTTCCAGTCGCGCATTGACTATCTGGCGACGCTCGGCAAAGTCTGGACGATGGATGACCAGCATGTGGCGATGGGTCGCAATACGATTGAGTGGGCGCAGGTCATGAAAGAGCGGATGCAGCTTGACCAGTCGCTTGAGACGATTATGGATGAGGTCAAGAGCCGCGTCATCGCCCGGATGGAAGCGAGACTGCCGGTGCTGCCCGGCGCGCTCGAAGCCGTCCACACGGCGGCGAGTCGCTATCGTGTCGCGCTGGCATCCGGCTCGCCAACTGAAGTCATTAAGCGCGTTGTTTCGCTGATGAAGCTCGATACAGTTTTCGAGACGATGGTTTACGGTGACGACCTGCCGCACGGCAAGCCAGCGCCGGACATTTACTTCGAGACGGCGCGGCGGCTCGGCTTGCAACCGCAGGAATTTATCGGCGTTGAAGATTCGCCAAATGGCATCCACGCGCTGCACAACGCCGACATGGGCATTATTGCCGTGCCGAGTCCCGGTTTCACGCTGCCGACCGACGTCGCCGCGTTAGCCGATATCACCCTGTCGTCGCTCGAAGGCTTCTCGCTCGACGCCATTGAGCAGTTGAACCGCTTAGCCGTTCGTTATAGATAACCGTTTTGAGCGAGGCTTTTCGGCTCGCGGGCGCGAAAAATCGCGCCCCTACCGAAGACGAAGCGCCCTCACGATGACCTTATCCATCGCCGACGTTAGTCAGGCAATTTGAAGGCCCTCTCCCCGAAGGGAGAGGGATTTAGGATGAGGGCCGTTACGCTTCCGGGATGAACAGGGCCAGCAGGATATAGAGGATGATTCCCGGCCCGCCGATCAGCGCGGCGAGGATAAACAGGACACGGACAACTGTCGGATCGATGCCGAAATACTCGCCCAGACCGCCGCAGACTCCGGCGATGTAACGATCATTCCGCGAGCGATAGAGTTTCTTCTGCATGATGGCTCCCTTCTGGACACTTGAAGTTCATATACCTGTATACGGAAACTCCGCAGTCGCCGTTGCAATTTAGAAGCCGAACCGGCGCAAAACGCCCTCGATGGCCTGCGTGTACTGGCCGCCGAAACGCCGCGCGTGCGTCAGCAGCGGATAGAGATTGTACAGATCGCGGCGAATTTCAAAGAAGCCCGGCTCAATCGGGCGCAGCGCGTGATAGCGCTCGAAGAAGGCCGCGCCGAAAGTGTTGAACAGCGTGATATACGCTAGCTCCATTTCGGCGTGGCCGTAGTAGATCGCCGGGTCGATGAAGGCCGTCACGCGCCCGCGGAGCGCCAGCACGTTCGTCGCCCAGATGTCGCCGTGGATCAGCGAGGGCTGCTCCGGCTCGTCGAGCCAGCGGTCGAGATGCTCGGCCAGCCGATGCAGGCGTTCCGGCATATCCGGCGTCAGCCTGCCGGTTTGAGCGGCAATGTCGGTCGCGTAGAGCAAGCGCTGGTCGCGGAAGAACGGAATCCATCCCGCTGTTGGCGGATTCGGCTGGTCGAGCGCGCCGAGCAGCGTAGCGCGTTCCATACCGTAACTCGTCCATGAGACGGCGTGCAGGTCGGCCAGCAGCTCGGCGGCGTGCTGTTCGGCGGCCTCGTCGAAGAATGACGCGCCCTCGACGAACGAGAGCAGCAGCAGCGTCGGCGCGCTGTAAAGGACAGCAGGGACGGGCAGGCGGCTGTGTGTTTTCAAATAGTCGAGCATATAGGCCTCAACGTCGAGTCTGGCATTCGCGCCGCGCGCGACCTTCGCCACCAGCGCCTCGCCGCCAGCCAGCTTCACCCGATAGACTTCGCCGACCATCCCGCCGTGCAGTTCTTTAATCTGCTCGACGCCGCTGCCGGTCGCTGTCTCGATCTGCTCGCGTAACGAGTCGTCCATCCATCTCCGCCTAAAGTCGCTTGACCGCGTTCTGCGTTCGATTAGAATAGAAACCATGTTGAACTGCAAACACCTATCCCTCTGATCCGGCAGACGCCGGATGCCTCGATCTGAGGCCCGTTCGTAAATTGCGGACGCGGCCTGTTTCGCATTCCACCCCAAGCGAACGCATTTTTAGAGGGAAGCTCTTGTCACCTTTGATCGTCTATCAACTGCCGTTTTCGCTCTACTTGCGCGTCAGGCCGCTGTTTGCCGCGCTGACCTACGATGAGCCGTTCCGCGAGGCCGTGTTCGAGGGCAAGTATGAGGCCCGCGTGATTGTCGATCATCCCGATGCGCCGACGGCGGCGATGATCGGCCACGGCTTCGAGTTCTACCTGGCGGGGGCGGTCAATACGCCCCTGCGCCGCTTTCTGGCTGACGCGCCTGCTGAAGCCTACGAGCGCTACTATGGCTATGCGACCGCCGACGACGGCTGGAAGCAGGCGCTGATCGCCGACCGGCCCGAAATGCTCATCATCGAGCGGCTGAACTTCAAGTGGCCGCTCGACCGGCTCGCGCCGCCGTGGCGCGAACGCCTGCCCGCTGATGGCACGATGCGCGCCATCGACGCCGATCTGGCCGAACGCATCGACCGCGAGTGCGGTGAGCATCTGATCGCCAGTCTTGACGGTCGCGCGAACTTCGAGCGTTATGGCTTCGGCGCGTGCCTGCTCATCGGCGCTCAGATCGCGTCGGTCGCCTACCTGTGCGGCGTCAGCGACCGTTACGCCAATCTTGGCATCGTCACGCTGGAGCGCTATCGTCGGCGCGGTTACGCGATGCTGGCGGCCTCGGCCTGTATCGAGCAGGCGCTGGCGCGCGGCCATCAGCCGACGTGGTGTACTGACGTCCTCAATCCGTCCGGCTCGGCAGCGCTGGCGCACAAGCTCGGTTTCGTCGAGGATATGCCCTTCGCTCAGGTCAGCCGCTGGTACGGCGACCGGCTCACGCTGTCGTCCGGCGTCTGGCAGGCGCAGTCGCCGCGCGCCGATGGCGTTATGCCGTGGGTGCGTGGCTGAGACATTACGTTAAGGGGAACAGCCAGAGAATCAAAACGGGACGGTCAGCTTCGACCGTCCCGCTGCTTTATGATTTCTGTGCTTTAGCCCTCAGGCATGAGCGACAGCGACTTCTCGTTGACGATCTTCGTCGCCATCGCCACGAAATCTGCGACCGGCAGCGCGCCGAGATCGTCGTCCGTCCGCAGTCGCACGCTGACCGTCCCGGCTTCGGCGTCGCGGTCGCCCATCACCAGCAGCCACGGCACATGCGCCTCACGCGCGGCGGCAATTTTGCTGCCCATTCGCGCCTTGCCCTTATCGACCTCGACCCGCAGGCCCGCGCCGCGAAGCTGGATGGCGACGTGGTCGGCGTACTCGAAATGGCGGTCGGCAATCGGGATCAGCGTCGCCTGCACTGGCGCGAGCCACGCC
>CAZZAO010000147.1:0-11482 GCA_964652205.1 uncultured Anaerolineaceae bacterium
GGACGACGCCTATCTTCTCACCCTACTCACCACTATTTAAGACGCGATTGCCCTGCAACGGAGCGTGTTAATCGTCAGAGCGAAGCTGCCGCCGCTGTTGTTGATGCCCGCCACCTGAACAGTGTAGTGGCCGCTGGCTGGAATGCGACATGGCTGATCCGCGCATCGACGTCCGAGAGCGCGGCGTCGACCATGCTGTGATCGTCATTTTCGGCCTGCGCCGTCCCGCTGGCGTCGAGCAGGCTCACTTCCGGGTCGAGGACATCGATCAGCGTGTCGAGGTCGCTGCCGAAGCCAGCTCAACCGGCGTGACGATCACCAGCGTCAGGTCGAATGGCCCGCCCGTTCCGGCGAACCCCGTAACCTGTAAATGATATTGGCCGGTCTGCGCAATCGTGAAAGACGCGATGCGCGAATCGTAGCTGTTGAGCGCTGAGTCGACGTCCTCGTGATCGTCGTTCTCCGCCGCAATCGAGCCATCCGGCGCGAGCAAAATCGCCTTCGGATCTAACTCGCCGGTCGCGTGAACGGTGAGAGTTACGATCTGTCCGGCAGTCGCGTCGAAATCGTAGCCGTAGCTGCCCTGCTCCGGGATGCGGTCGCTCAGGCTCGTCACCTGCGGCGGAATCGGCGTTGGTACGACGGTCGGCGTCGCAGTCGGCGGAATCGGCGTCGGCGTGAGGGTTGGCGCAGGAGTCAGAGTCGGCGTAGCGGTCGGCAGAACCGGCGTCTCTGTGTCGGTCGGCGAGGGCGCGGCGGCGGGCGGCATGACCGTCTCGATAGTCACTTCGACGCGGCCCTGCGCATTCGCGCTCAGGGTGTTGACGCGAATCAGGTACTGGCCGGAAATCGGCAGCGTCAGCCCTTCGATAGCCGAGTCGAACGGCTGAAGGTCGGGGCGACTGCCGGTGTGGTCGTCGTTCTGGGCAAGCTGAAAATTGGTCGCGTCCAGCACCGTCACTTCCGGGTCGAGTGCGCCCGACTGCTCCAGACTGCGAGCGACGACGCTGATCTTCTCGCCCGCCTGCCCGCTGTAAATCAGGTCTGCCGGAGCGCCCGCGCCAACCGTAACAATCGTCGGCCTGTGAGCGACGATAGGCTGCCCGGTCAGCGGCACAGCGGCGGCGGTCGGCTGAAGCGGCGTCTGCGTTTCCAGCCTGGTATTCAGGCCGAGCGCGCTGGCAAGCCCGCTGATGACAAAGGCATTCGATGGAATATCGACCGAAGCGGGCTGATTGAAGTCGGTCAGGCGCAGATCGAAGTCGAGGCCGAGATGGACGGCGTTGCCCTGCCGATCCAGCGTCGTCGGGTCGATCAGGACGTCGCCGTGAGCGCTCCAGCGGTGGAGAAAGCCATCGTCAATCCCGGCATACTGATCGAGAGTCAGCGACGATTGGCTGAAAATACGCGAGAACAGCGCGCCGACCGCCGCACGCTCGCTATCAGACAGGTCGGGCTGCGCCGGGTTGCCGACGCGCACCAGATCGACCAGCAGCCCAACGACCTCGTCCGAGCGCGCCAGATCGGCCAGCGCAATCTGCCCGACGAAGTGCGCCGTCGGAGCGTCGTCAACCGCCTCATCAGGCAGGCGCTGAATGACCGCGAACCGGCTGAAATCGACCTGACCGAGCGCGACCGTCACCCGGTCGAGCGCCGCGCGTACCGTCGGGTCATTGATCGTGCCAGAGGCAGTCGTCCCTGCGCTCAGGCCAGTAAATCCCTGAACAAAGTTGCTGACCATGACATCTTCAACCAGCGGCAGCAGCTCATTCAGCCGCGCGCCAGACCAGCGATCACTGCCCGACAGATTGAAGTAAAAGATGCCGTTGATGATCCGCGCCTTGATCGAAGTCGGCGCAGGGCGATTGCCGACGTGACCGGTGCCGTTGAGCACCAGATCGACCGATGGGCCGAACTCGCCACGCGCGAACGTCCCGCTGCCGTTGATGTCCAGCGCAATCCCGCCACCGGGAATCCCGGCGGCATCGAAGCGGAGCGTGAAATTGAAGCGGTAGGTCGTCGCCGCCGCCGTGGCCTGAATCGCCTGCGTCAGCAGGGTCGTATCGGGCGACTCGGGCTGCTGGGCGCGGACACCCGGCGCGAGGATCAGCATGAGAAAAACGCCGACGAACAGAGTCGCGCGGCGCGCAGCGCGGTCAAACATGAAGCGAACTCCAGACATCTCGCCTATCGTGCGCTTCAATTAGACAACAGGAGGCCAGCACTCCGCCAGCCCCTTGTCTGTCGATGCGATGGAATTTAGCCGCCCGTGACCGGAGCCATGACGGCATCGGCAGGCACATCGACGGTGTAAGTGCCGTCGAAGCCGCTCAGATCAAGGTCAAAGCGGAAGCCCACTTTAGTCAGGCTGCCATTCGCGCCAACCTGTTTGGGATCGACATTCAGCGTCATCGTGACGACCGAGCGGCTGATCTTATTGTCCGTAATCCACTCGTCAACTGTCAGGCGCGAGTTCTTGAGCATCAGCGCGACCAGCACGGCAGCATTCGCCATCTGCCCTTCATTCATCTGGCCGTTTGCGCTGCTGGACGAGGATTGCCCCTGCTGCGCGACGGCGATCAGCAGGTTGCGGACTTCCTTATCGGCAATCAGCCCGCCGAGGTCGAGCAGCGCGCCGTAATGATTGTCCCTGCGCGCCATCTTCATATAGGTCGCCACGTTCAGGTTCGGCACCTGCGCCTGAAATCCCTTGAGGAGCGGCTGCAAGCCGGAGAGATCACCCTGAATGAGCGCGCTCAGATCGACAGGCAGCGACGGGTTACTGCGCTGAACGCCAGAAACCAGCTCGGCGAAGTTCTGGCCGCGCCACTGGCCGTTATTGCTACTGGCGTTGCGGTAGTAGAGGATATGGTTGGTCAGACGCAGCTCGAAATCGACCGGAGCCACGCCGGTATTGCTGACGCGCGTCCCCTTGACCGCAAGCTGAAACAGTGGATTGTCGGTCGCCTTCGCGTACAGGCCATTTCCTTCAAGCTGAAGGCTGTTGGTCGCGCCCTCGACGGCGAAATTGAGCTTGAAAGCGAACTGCGCCGAGGTCGCCGCTGCGGTCGCCTGATTGGCCGCCGCCAGCGCAGCATATTCCTCAGCAGTCAGGCCATAGGTACTGGAACCGCCGCTGTCCTGAGCGAGACTTGCCGGGACGAGCATCAGCAGCAGGGCGAGAATGAGCATCGAAAGGGTCAAGCGAGCGTGCTTCATCGGTTTTATTCCTGAATGACGGCTCTTTCGGTCTTCAAAGCTGAGCCTGTTTTCCACAGTATCAGTGTAGAAGAGAAGCTCCGACGCTGTCAAACAGCGGAACGCATCGCCACAGCCGCCGATCTGCCCGAATTCACCGCGCGTCCGATCACCGTGCTGGCTGACGTTTTGCGAAACGCGGCGATTGCTGTTAAGCTGTCCATGATCGAACTGATTTTTCCGGCGCAAGCGGCTTAATCAACGATGATGACACCCAAACCTTTTCTCGTCACGCTCATTGTGCTCGCCGCCCTGGCGGGTTGCAATGCCCTTCCGCAGCCAGCGCAGGCCCCGACGGCGACCCTCGCGCCAATTGTCAGCATGACGCCGCGCTTCACAGCCACGCCGGTGTCATCGCCGACGCCGCTGCCGACCTTCACGCAGACGCCGTCTCAGTCGCCGATTCCGCCGACACCGTCCGATACGCCCACGCCCACCGAAGTCCCGCCGCTGCTGGGGATCGTTTCTTCGACGCAGCGGGTCAATCTGCGCGAAGGGCCGGGAACGTCCTACAGCGCGGTCGTCGCGCTCGATCCCGGAACCGGCGTCACCGTCCTGAGCTTAAGCTCCGACCAGTTGTGGTATCAGGTGCAAACGGGAGATGGCACAGTCGGCTGGCTGTCGTCACGACTGCTGTTCCTCAAGGCGACCGTCACACCGCCGCCGTCGCTGACTCCGCCGCCCAACCTGACCGCGCTGGCACAGGGGACGCCGCTGCCAACCGCCATTCTCGGCGGCGGCACGGTCACGCCGACGCCGCCGCTCTCGGCAGTTTCGCCGACGCCCGTCAGCAATGCCAGCGTCCCGCTCGAAGGCACGATTGATCCCGGCGTCCCGGTCATCAACGTCGATTCGTTCAACCAGACGGCGACGGCGCTCGTCGGCAGCATCACGGGCGGCGCAACCGGCACGGCCCAGAACCTGCCCGCAGGCGGCCCGACTGGCGGCCCGGTCGGTATCGTCCCCACGGCGACCTTCGTTTCCGGCCAGCCGACTCAGGGCGCAGCCCAGCGCCCCGACGTCCTCGCCTACTGCGACGACAAGAGCTACGGCATCGCCGCCCCCGGCAACCTGACCGCCGGGACGAGCATCGACGTCTACTGGAGCTGGTACGCCAGGACCGAAGACCTGATCGGCCAGCACAAGGACAACGTGATCTACGATGTCAGCGTCGATGGCACAAAGCTGACCGACTGGCGCGAATTCGCTTCACCGGTTCGGCTCCAGACAGACAACCGTTACTATCAATACTGGTACGTACCGTATGGCCCGCTGACTTCAGGCAAGCACGTCATCAGCTACCGGGTCACGTGGAAGACCGCAATCAGCGACGGCTATCAACAGTACGGCCCCGGTACGAGCAACACCGAAGAAACAGGAACCTGCACCTTCACCGTGCGCTAGACTGCCAATGAAACCCTAACGGGACAGTCCAACAACTGTCCCGTTTTATTTCTAATCTCCTCACCCGCGAAAGGGTTGGGGATGAGGCCGCGGGATGAGGTCGGCGGACGCGAAGAATCACGCCCTTACGAAAGACAGAGAGCGAAATACCGGCCTTAAAGCAGCATCCGGCGGCGGGCGCGGAGCGCGTCGATGATCTGGCGGTCAGCCTTGCCAAAGCTGTAGGTGTCCAGATCGTCGGGCGTCACCCACGCCCAGGCGCGCACGCCGAGCGTCTGCGGTTCGCCGCTGACGTAGGCGCAGGTGAAGGCGTGCAGCGTGATTCTAAAGTGGGTGAAGCCGTGATGGACGACGGCGAACGATTCGCCTACCTCGACTTCGATGGCGAGTTCCTCGCGCAGCTCACGGCGCAGGCAATCTGCGAGCGTCTCGCCGGGTTCCTGCTTGCCGCCGGGAAACTCCCACAGGCCGCCGAGCAGACCGTCGAGCGGGCGCTGCGCGATCAGCAGCTTTCCCTCAGCATTCCAGATCATCCCGGCGGTGACATCGTAATGCGGTGTCGGTGCTTTAGCCTTTCTGACCGGACGCTCGCGCTGCGTGCCATGCGCGTAAGCCAGACAATGCGCCTGAATCGGGCAGGCCGCGCACAGTGGATCGCGCGGCTTGCAGACGACGCGGCCCAGTTCCATCAGCGCCTGGTTGTAATCCCCGGCGCGCTGCTCCGGCAGCCATTCCTCGGCCAGCGACCACAACCGTGCCAGCGTCGCCGTCCGGGTTACATCCTCGTCGAGGTCGATCAGGCGGGCAAAGACGCGGATGACGTTGCCATCGAGCAGCGGCGCGCGCCTGCCGAAGGCGATGCTGGCAATCGCCCCGGCGGTGTAACGCCCGATTCCCGGCAGCGTTTGCAGCCCTTCGACCGTATCGGGGAAATGGCCGCCGAACTCGGCGACGACAGTCTGCGCCGCGCGATGCAGGTTGCGCGCCCTGCTGTAGTAGCCCAGCCCTTCCCAGCGCTTAAGCACGTCGTCGAGCGGCGCGGCAGCCAGCGCCTCAACGGTCGGATACGCCGCAAGAAAGCGCAGAAAATAGGGGATGACCGTCTCGACCTGCGTTTGCTGGAGCATAATCTCCGACAGCCAGATGCGATACGGGTCGCGCGAGGCGCGCCACGGCAGCGGCGCGGCGTGAGCGTCGTACCAGGCGAGTAAATCAGACGTCAAGGCTGACATGCCGAAACCTGTGTCCGGATAGAACGAACAGAAGCCCTGAAAGCCAGGGACAGAATCAGGCGCTCATTCGCGTACAATACCAGTAACTGAGCGAAAAGTCAGTTACGAATATCGTCGGGTTTACGATCTGAAGCCCCTTCATGGCGGGGAGCCAGCCCTCATGACCACACCGCACCTTAGCAGCAATGCCAGCGCCGATCAGCAGCCCGGTTACTACTATCAGCCCTACAGCATCGTCTTCGGCGATGACCAGCGAGCCGTCGCCGTCCGCGCGCCGGAACGCGGCCCCGGCGCGCCGATTGTCGACGCGCTCGGCCTGAGCAGCTTTCGCAGCGCCCTTCTGGTCAGCGGCGGCGCGGCGCTGATGGACCCTTATGACGCCGAACAGATGCGCCTGCTGGCCTCGGAAGGGATTGCCCGCTTTGCTGAGGCGCAGCGGGTCGCCATCATCGACGGCGGAACCTCGACCGGCGTCATGCGCCTGCTCGGCGAGGTGCGCCGCCATAATGGCTATCATTTCCCGCTGGTCGGCGTCGCGCCGATTGGCGCAGTGCGTTATCCCGGCCATGAGCCAGCCGAGGGCGAACTACTCGACTCGGGCCACTCGCATTTCGTCCTCACCGACGGCAAGGCGTTCGGCCAGGAATCGGCGACGATGGCTGAAATGACCCGCGTCATCGCCGAGCGTGGCAGCCGACGCGGGCTGAGCATCATCATCAACGGCGGGGAAATTTCGCGTCAGGAAACTTATGACCGGACATTAGAAGCCGACCGCGCTTTTCCGCTGCTGGTGCTCGACGGCAGCGGTCGCTTCGCCGATGAACTGGCCGCCGCCGTCACCGGCGTCAAGCCGGAAGACGCGCGCGTGACCGACATTATCCGCCAGGGCGAAGTCAAGGTCGTGCCGATGAACGCTGGAGCCGACTATCTATTCGCGCAGCTCACGCTGTTCCTCACGTAAAGTAGGACTGAGAACCGAGAGCCGAGAGCCGAGAGCCGAGACGAGGCTAATCCCAATTCGAGTATTTTTCGCTCAGTCCTCGGCCCTCAGTCCTTTTTTCGGTATGATTGGGTTTCTAGCGACCTGACCAAAGGCGACTCCATGATAGGCCGATTCGTCGTGCTCCTGTTCGTGCTAGCGACTCTGCTCGGCGCAACTATCGTTCTGGCGCAGGAGATCAACCCTGTGCCGACGCCGGATGCGGCCACGCGGGCCGAAAGCGCCGCCGACCGCGCGGCGCAAGCTGCCGGGGCAGCGCGCCTGGCCGCCAACGACGCCAGCAGCTACCTCGGCATCTTCGAGGGCATTGGCACGCTGATCGGCGTGATGACCGGCATTTTCGTCCCGGCGCTGGCGGTCGTCGCCGGATTCGTCGGCCTCAACCGCCTGAGCCACGCCCGCGACGAGTTAAGTGACGCGCAGAAAAAGTTCGAGGCCGACCTCGACCGGCTGCGCGTCTCCATTCAGGACGACTTACGCTCCAAGCAGGACGAGTTAGACGCGCTCAAGGATGATCTGCGTAAGTCCGCCGAAGAAGAACGCCTGAAGTCGGTGCAAGCGTCGTTCGCGCTGTCGCTGCTGCCGCTCGGCGAGCGCCAGTACCAGTTCAAAGACCTCGACGGCGCGCTCAGTACCTATCAGCAGGCGCTCAATCTCGACCCGGATAACATCGTCATTCTGTACAAGCTCGGCTATGTCTACGTGCAGATGGGGATGACCGACGAAGCACGTATCCATCTGGAGCGCGCCCTGACGCTGCAAAGCGACTTCGCGCCGGCGCTGGCGACGCTCGGCTACGTCGAGCGCCGCGTTGCCGAGCCGCTGTCGATCCAGAGCAACCAGCGCGGACAGCAGTTGGCGCGAGCGGAACAGTTGATCCGGCAGGCGCTGGCGATCTCACCCAAGCTGGTCGATGAGGACGGCGAGTCGTGGTGGGGATCGCTCGGCGGATTGCACCGGCGGCGAGGGCAGATTGACGAGGCCATCGACTGCTACGTGCGGGCGACCGAAGTCACGCCGCAGGCATCGTACCCCTATGGCAATCTGGCGCAGCTTTACCTGCTCAGGAACGACCGGGCGCACATGCGCGAGATGTACCAGCAGACCGAGCGGCTGGCGCTGCGGCGCGTGATGCTCGACACGACTGATTTCTGGGCTTTCGCCGACCTGCTGGTAGCGCAGCTCGCGCTCGGCAAGACGGCAGACGCAGGCGACACGCTGGCAGGACTATTCGGGGCCGCGCCGCTCGACGCGCCCAACATGCTCGACCGGCCTTTAGCGACCCTGCGCCAGCTTGCAGGGTCGCTGGGCGGGAGCGAAGCGGCGCAGATGCAGCCGTTCATCACGCGGATCGAAGCACAGATCAGCGCCGGACGGTTGAACGAGCGCGGGTAGAGCGGCCCTCACCCTAAATCCCTCTCCCCGGAGGGAGAGGGACTTCAAGACCAGAACAGCTATCTTTCTCTGCCATGTGATAGCGATGGGGAAAAATTCATCACCGCAACCGGTTCCCCCTCTCTCCCCGGAGGGAGGGGGATGAGGGCCTATTTTACAGCCCATAAACCTCGGTGAACTTCTTCTGGAGATAGGCAAGGTAATCACGCGACTGAATGCCCTCGCCGGTCACGCGGCGCGTCAGCTCATCGGACGTGTACTTGCGCCCGTGCCGGTGAATATTCTCGTTGAGCCACGTCCGCAGCGAATCAAAGCGCCCGCTGGCGATGTCACCGGGGATGTTCGGACGATCCTGTACAGCCCTGTTATAGAACTGCGCCGAGAGCAGGTTGCCGAGCGCATAGGTCGGAAAATAGCCGATCAGGCCGCTCGACCAGTGAACGTCCTGAAGCACGCCGAGGGTGTCGGTCGGCGGAGCGATGCCGAACGACGCCTCGAAGCGGTCGTTCCATTCTTCCGGCAGGTCGCCCGGCTTGAGCTTACCGGAAACCAGCGCTGTCTCGATCTCGAAGCGCAGCATGATATGCAGGTTGTAGGTCGCTTCGTCGGCCTCGACGCGGATGAAGCTGCTGCCGACGTGGTTAATGGCGCGATAGAACGTATCGAGATCAACTTTGCCCAACTGCTCCGGGAAAACAGCCTGAAGCTGCGGCAGCGCCCAACTCCAGAACGGCCTGCTGCGCCCGACGATATTCTCCCACATCCGCGACTGCGATTCGTGAATGCCGAGTGACGTGCCGCCGCCGAGCATCGTCCCGTCCAGTTCTGGCGCGACACCCTGCTCGTACATGGCGTGACCAGCCTCGTGCATTGTCCCGAACAGCGCCGGGTTGAGCCAGTCATGGTTGAAGCGCGTCGTAATGCGGACATCATCGCGCGTGAAGCTGGTTTCAAACGGATGTACCGCCGGGTCCTGCCGCCCGCGCGTCATGTCATAGCCATAAGCCTGCACCATCTTCAGGCCGAAGTCTTTCTGCCGCTCGATATCGAAAGTCTGATGCAGCACGGCGTCGCTGACGCGGTCAGCATGAGTCTTGACGTCGGCGATCAGTTTAACCAGCCCCGGCTTGTGCTCGTTGAAGATTTCGGCCACGCGCTCGGTCGTGATCCCGCGCTCGTAGACGCCAATCAGCGCGTCGTAGGGATGATCCTTGTAGCCCCGATGTTCGGCAACCTGAATCGTCAGGTCGATAATGTGCTCCAGCGCAGGCTGGAAAGCGCGGAAGTCATTCTCGACGCGAGCTTTCGCCCAGGCTTCGTGCGCCAGCGCAGTGACCCGCGTCATTTCAGCCACCAGTTCGGTCGGCAGCTTGATGTCGTCTTCGTAGTCCTGCCGAACGACGCGAATCAGGCTGGCTTCGTCCGAATCGTAAGGCATCCCCTCGACCTCACGCGCGGCGTCTTCGAGCAGGCGCGCGGTCGTGTCCGCCGTGAACAGCGCGTGGCTCAGGCGCGAAAGGGTCGCCTGCTGGGCCGCGCGGGCCTGAGCGCCGCCGGGTGGCATCTGCGTCTGATGATCCCAACTGAGTATGCGGCTCGCCATCTGAAGATTGTGGATTTCGGCCAGGTGCGCTTGCAGCGCCTGAAACTTCTCACCCATTGTCGCCGTCCCATTTGAATGATTTAAAATGCTGCACAGATCATAACGGCTTAAACGAGTGCTGGCTAGAGCCGAGCGGAATCAAAAACGGGTCGAGGCGTCTGGCTCTCGGCCCGTTCAGGTCTGCGCTGGCTGCTGCTCAGGCGATGACGCGAACCGGCGTGCCGACCGAGGCGAAATTATAGAACCACCGGGCTTCGTCTACCGGCAGGTTGACGCAGCCGTGGCTCATCGGCATCCCAAAATCGTTGTGCCAGTACGCGCCGTGGATCGCGTATCCCTTGTAGAAATACATCGTGTACGGCACATCCTTGAGGTTATAGCCGGGGCCGGTCATGTCGTCGGCCAGATATTTGACGTAAATCCTGAAGTCGCCGAGAACGGTCGGCGTGCGCTCCAGCCCGGTCGAGACGACGTGCGAATGCACCAGCGCGCCGTTGTCATAGGCGTAAATACGCTGACTGCCGAGCGAGACGACGATAGCGTGTCCGCTGGCCGTTGGCGCGGCAGGCGCTTCGGCGGCGGTCGGCTGATAGACGCCAGCAGCAGGAATGGTCAATTCCTGGCCGATGTAGAGCAGGTCAGCATTGCCGATGTCATTCAGGTCAATGATGTCCTGCATCGAGACGTTGTAGAGTTTGGCGATCAGCGCGAGCTGCTCGCCGGTTGCGACGATGTGGGTCGTTTTCGGGCCGGTGTAGCTGTCAACCGGCCTGGGCGCGACATAAGGCGCGGGCTGCACCTCGGTCAGCACCAGCGGCAGGATGCCATCGGCAATTTCGCCGTTCAGGTCAGCTTGCAGACGCGCCATTGTCTGCGCCACATCGAGCGCGCGCCCGACAACCGGCGTCGGGCTGGAAACCGCCGCGCTGTTGACCTGCTGACTGAGGGCGGTCAGGGCGGCTTGAGTCTGGTTGAGATCGACGGTATAGAGCGGCGTCAGTTTCGCGCCGGGTTTAGCATTCTTCACGGCGGCAGTCGTCCCGTCGAGGTCGAGCTTCACGCCGAGATCACTCAGCGAGAGCCGCCACTGCCGGTCGCCATCGGTGGCAGCGATGGTCTGCGCGCCGTAGGCTTGCTGAAGCGCAGCGCTGGCATCGGCGAACGAGTCACCGCCGACGCTGACGCTGCCGACAGTCACGCCCGACGCGACGCGATTGGCCGAGAGCAGGAACAGGCCGAGGATCAGCATGGCCGCGACCGTCAGCGCCGCCCCGACCACGAGCGCGCCACCCAGAATCATCGAGGTGGGCGGCGCGCTCCGGCGGAGTGGGGTGCGCCGACGCCGCTGAGGGGCGGCAGCGCGCGGCGGCGCGGGAATAGTCTGGTAGGTGCGAAGGGTAGTCATACTTTCAGTCTACGCCTGCCCGCGCCGCCCGACTGGACGCCCGCTCCACGCTTGCCCTACGCCAGAACGTAACCACTGCCGGGATGCTATCAGGTTGACGGCTAAAAGCAATCTCCCCAGCCATTTACCACAGGGCAAACGCATCAAATTTGATCGGAGTTTCAAGAAAGCTCATATCGGTTTAT
>CAZZAO010000148.1:0-11433 GCA_964652205.1 uncultured Anaerolineaceae bacterium
TGCGCGCGCGGGCGGCGCGGTTCAGCGCGACCAGGAACATCTCCGCGCCCTGATTCTGGAGCGTGGTCATGACTTCGCCCTGATGGTCACGCAGCACGCGCCCCAGGTTGTTGCTCATCGCCGCCAGCAGCGCCTGATCGGCCAGCAGCGTCTCGAAGGCGGCTGGATCGCGGCGCACCGCTAGACCGAGCAGCAGGCGACCCAATTCGCCGTCGGTGTGGGCGCGCTCGGCGGCGGCGAGCAGGCTGCTGTGGAGCAGGTCGCCGAGTTCATAGGCGGCAGGCTCGCGCGAGACCAGCTTGAGCCAGTTGGCGGTGGTCTCGGCGTCGCCATCGGTCACAGCGACATCGAGCGCCGACCGTGCTGCCTGCCTCAGCCGGGTGAGCCAGCGCTCGTTGGTCGAGACGCTCAGGCGGGCGCGGACGAAGGCGTAGACTTCGTCGGGGGCCGTGTTCAGCCGCTCGTCGAGCAGGGGATCGAGCGATTCGTCGAGGGCAGTGTCGTCGTCCATCAGGCGCGCGACGAGGACGGCGGCCTCGGCATCGCGCGTTTCGAGCGCATGGCGCAGCAGCATCTCCGCGTAGGCGCGCTTCAGTTCCTCGGATGTCACCGGGCCGCGCAGCGCCGACTTGAGCGCATCCGGCGCGACTGGCTCCCCGGCCAGCACGCGCGCGTCGAGCGCCTGACGCTCGGCGGTCGTCAGCCGCGCCTCGGCTTCGGGCAGTTCACCGGACGTCTTTTTTTCAGGCTCCGCAGGCTCCTGATTCGATCCCATAGCTGTCCTCTGACTGACGGAGGCGCAATTCCGATGACCGCGCGCGCTTTCACGAGAATTGCGGGAACTGCCATCGCCGAAATCGGCGACGCCTCGCTAGTTTAGCACCAAATTGTCTGGAATTTGTTAAGGCCAGTCTGAAGGCGAGGCTTGGACTGCGCGCGTCCAACGGTGGCTAAAATTTCAGATCGAAGTCGGTCAGCGCTTCAGGACGATCTAATTCTGGCGCGGCTTTGAGCGTCAGCAGGCCGCCGGGCGCTGTTCCCAGCAGGCGCGTGTAACGGTCGGTCGCAGCCGCTAGATCGCGCGCGGCGAGCGTCAGGCTGGCGATGCCGCGCGCGCCGTTCGGATGAGTGGTCGCAGCCGGGTCGGTCGAAATGCGCGCGTCGCGCGGCGTGACGTCCTCAATCAGAAACGGGTCGAAGCCGTCGTCGAGCAGGCCCTGTTTCCACTGCACGAGCGTGCCGTCGCTGCGCCGACGCTCGCCGGGGATCAGCGCGCCGATCTGGAAGCCGGACGCGCGCAGTCGAGTCGCCTCAGCTTCGAGGTCAGTGGAGCGCAGGGCAAATCCCGGAAACGCGCCGTAGCCATCGACCATCGGGCTGAAGTCGATCAGGCCGGAGATGGGCCTTTCGTTCGTGCGCGCCAGCAGTTCCAGATAAGTGCCGTCGGCGAAGGTAATGAGCGCGTTCTCGGTCGCGCGGTTGGCGTGGACGCCGCCGCGCAGCACGGTGTAGCCGAGGTCGTGGTAGCGCTGCATCGCCGCCGCCAGATCGGGCGCAGCGATGACGATGTGATCGAGTTCGAGAGTCATGGGCGGGTTGAACTCCTCAGCAGTCGAATGAAATCGACGCTCTGCAAACTGCGTTCCAGTAAATAGGTGATATAGCCGACCATGATGCGCTCAATCTCATCGTGCAGCGCGGGCGCAATCCTGAGCGCCCGCACCGCCGCATACGGACTGCGCTGCATATGGCGCAGCAGCTTGAGCGCGTCCGCCGAGATCGGGACGAGAACGCCGCTCTTGACCGCGTGGAGCGGACAGACGATGCCGCCTTCGGGATAGCTGAAGAACTGGTTCTGCGCCAGAATCGGCTCGCGCCCGACGAGACATTCGTGCATTTCCGGTCGGAAACCGGCGGCATCGAGCAATTGTATCTCGTAGTAGCGGACGGCCAGACGCGAGTCGTCGTCCGAGCAGAGCTGCTCCAGCACGGCGTCGAGCAGGCGAAACGAGCGTCCGTGGTCTTCCTCACCGCTGCTGCTGAAACGGTCGACCAGCTCGGCGGCATAGCTGGCATACGCCCCGCGCTGCAAGTCCTCGCGTAGGCGCAGATACGGCTCGACAAGCTGCGCCTGACCGACGATGCCGAAATCGCGGCCCGTGTGGATGAGCATATCGGCGCGCGTGAACAGCTCGACGTGGCCGGTGCGCGAGCTGGTCATCTTGCGCGCGCCCTTGGCGATAACGTCGAGCTTGCCGCGCGTCGGCGTGAGAATCGTCAGCAGGCGGTCGGCTTCGTTGAAGTCACGCCGCTTGAGGATGATGGCCGAAGTCGTGAATTGACGTTCAGGGCGAGGCATAGCAGTCACGGGTGATGAGTCAGGAGTGATGAGTGGGAATAAAAACATGAACCGCCGACAGGTTTTTGCCTTTACTCAGCCCTCAGTCCTCAGCGCCCATTATGTTCTCCTTATTTGTGCAGGCTTTCGTCGGTGAAACCGAGCGGGAGCAGCTCGTCCAGCGGGCCGTCGAAGCGGACGTGACCCGCGAAGTCGGCGATGATGACGCGCAGATGCGGCGCAAATTCGTAGAGCATCTGGCGGCAGGTTCCGCACGGAGAGCCGCCGTCCTTTGTGACCACGGCGATGGCGTCGAACTGGCGCTGCCCCTCGCTGATAGCCTTGACCAGCGCCGTCCGCTCGGCGCAGATGGTCGGCGAATAGGCGGCATTCTCGACGTTGCAGCCGCCGTAGATCGTGCCGTCGCGGGCCTGAAGCGCCGCGCCGACGGCATAATCGGAATAGGGATTATAGGCGTGCTTGCTGGCGGCGACGGCGAGTTCGATGAGCTGTTGCGCAGACGTTTCAGCCACAGTATCTGTCCCCTATTTCGATAGTGAACGGGTAAACGAGCGTAATGGGTATGATGACGGACTTTGCAAAATGACGTCCGATATCACATGGCCTTTCAGCCAGCTTCTGGCTGGCTTCACTTTGCTTGCCGGATGGCTTTCAGCCTCCGACAGCGCGGCTCCATTTATCTCGAAAAACGCATCGTCAAGCTTCTACGGCTTCCCGATTAGGCGTGAACCCTCATGGCAGGCGCGAACCATCGCGCCCCTACGGAAGACCGCCCCTATTTTCTCCCCTCTCTGCTTGCGGAGAGGGGCGGGGGTGAGGTCAGCGGATGCGAACCACCGCGCCCCTACAGAAGCCATCGCTTTATCCTTCTCCCCTCTCCCGGAGGGAGAGGGGCCGGGGGTGAGGGCGCATGGCCGGGGGTGAGGTCAGCGGATGCGAACCACTGCGCCCCTACGAAAACCATGCGCGTCACCTGCCTTGCTGCGCTGACTCGACCGGACTGGCATCTGGCTCTGAGGCCGGGAGATTGACGAGTGCTTCTGGCGCTGTTCCGGTAGCCGCAGGTTCAGTCTCTGACTGCGGCGGCAGTTTCGTCACGTGGACGCGGCGGATGCGCCGCCCCTCGACCGACTCGATCTGCATATGCAGCCGATCTTCCGGCACGTCTAGCTCCTGATTGACTTCCGGCACGCTGCCGATCAGCCCGAAGATGAAGCCGCCGAGCGTATCGTTATCTTCGGTCGAAAGGTCGGTGTCCATCAGGTCGTTGAAGTCGTCGAGGTTGATGCTGCCGTCGAAGAGATACTCGCCTTCCCTGACGAACTCGAACAGCGCCACCTCGTCAGTATCGAACTCGTCCTGAATGTCGCCGACGATCTCCTCGATCAGGTCTTCGATAGTCACCAGCCCCGCCGTGCCGCCATACTCGTCGACGATCACGGCCAGATGCACCTTGCGTTCCTGAAGCTCCTTGAACAGCGCGTCGGCGCGCTTGGTTTCCGGGACGAAGTAGGCAGGCCGCATCATCTCGGCGACGGTTTTCTGCCGATCATGGTTGCGGAGCCACTGATCGAGCAGGTCTTTAGCGTAGAGCACGCCTTTGACATTGTCGATGTTGTCGTCATAAACCGGGATGCGCGAATGGCCGCTGCTGACAAATTCAGCCAGCGCCTCGGCGATAGTTGACTGTAGCTCCAGCGCGGTCACGTCGAGGCGCGGCACCATCACCTCGCGGGCGATGGTTTCCCCGAACTCCAGCACCGAGCGGATCATTTCCTTTTCATCGACTTCGATTACGCCGCCTTTTTCGTCCATCAGCGAGCGAATTTCTTCGTCGGCCACAGTGCGAACGACGTTGCTGCCGCCAGAGACGCGCTGGAGCGTTTTCTCGGTCATTTGCATCACGGCGACCAGCGGCCTGAAGGTCGTGACCAGCACGCGCATCGGCAGCGCGGCCCACGGCGCGATGGCATCGGCGCGGGCGCGCCCGACGACCGCAGGAATCAGCGAGCTGAGCAGGAAGATCAGCAGCGCCAGCGGAATGAGTACGACGGCGTAGCTGATCGGCGGCACGACCACGGCGCGCAGCACGTCAGGCAGCGCCAGCAGCGGTTGACGCACCATCAGCGTGGCGATGGCGAAGATTGTCATTCGCAGCAGCAGGGTCACGATCTGTACGGTGAGGCTCAGTCGGGGCAGGTCTTCGTTCAGGGCGATGACACGGTTAGCGCGTCGGCTGCCTTTTTCCGCTTCGTCCTGAAGGTAAGTCGCCGGATTGGTGGAGAGCGCGCTGTAGGCCAGCGTTACCAGCGCGTGCAGCGCCGTCAGGAAGATAATGAGAAGCAGACTCTGTAAACTGCCATCGTCCAACTGGACTGTTTCCTTTTCTAGCCCACGCTGTAAACGGAAAATACCGGGCGCGTCGCAGGCGATACGACGCTGGAACCCGGTATGTCGTCGGCAGAGTGATGATCCCGCTTCAAGTGCAGGCGGCGGGAACTGGCGTGTGTGTTCGTGATGATCTGGATCACGCGCGAGCGTGGTCGCTCAACCCCTGTTGATCGTACTGGATAAAGGTTATCACAAAGCAGATTAACGTTCAAGCGCGGCCAGTACCCGGTCAGGGCAAACGCATCAAATTTGATCGGAGTTTCAAGAAAGCTCATATCGGTTTATCCAGGGTCAACGGTAACGTAGGGGCGACCCGCCGGGTCGCCCTACAAACCCTCATGACCTTTTATAGCCTGAGCTGCGATTTTGATGCGATTGCCCTGAGTACCCGGTACGCGCGCTGCTGGCCGACCGATCATGCCTGCTCGTTGGCGCGAGTTCTGTAAGAAGCCGTCCCGTCTGCCCATCTAAACAACTTCGGGGTGATGGCACAGGGTGAATGAATATCATGCAGGTTGAACGGCAGTCGGTGGGGTATGAGAAGCGCTGGATCGGGCTAATTTTTATCGGTATCTCGCTGATTGTCATCAGCCTCGACAACACGGTGCTGAACGTCGCGCTGCCGTCGATTGCCCGCTCGCTCGGCGCGTCGGCCAGCGATTTGCAGTGGATTCTCGATGGTTACGTGCTGGTGTTCGCGGCGCTGCTGCTGACGACCGGCTCGTTCGGCGACCGCATCGGTCGCAAGAAGGCGCTTCAGGTCGGGCTGGTGCTGTTCGGCATTGGCTCGCTCGGCGCGGCGCTCTCGACCAGTACGATAGCGCTGATCGTCTTCCGCGCTTTTCTCGGCCTCGCTGGCGCGACCATTATGCCCGCAACGCTGTCGCTGATTACTGCGACCTTTCCGGCGAAAGAGCGTCCGCAGGCGATTGCGCTGTGGGCGGCGGTTTATGGCCTCGGCGTCGGCATCGGCCCGCTTATCGGTGGCTGGTTGGTCGAGCGCTTTAGCTGGAGTTCGGTCTTTTTCGTCAACCTGCCGGTGATCGTCATCGCCCTGATCGGCGGCGCGATTTTTCTGGTCGATTCAAAGGATGAGCACGCGCTGAAGGTCGATCTTCCCGGCGTCATCCTCTCGATTATCGGCCTGTTCGCGCTCGTTTACGGCATTATCGAGGCGGGCAACCTCGGCTGGACGGATTCGAGCGTGCTGATCGCCTTCGTCGTCGCGCTGATTCTGCTGACGGCCTTCGCGCTCTGGGAACGTTATACGCCGGACGCCATGCTGCCGATTCGTTTCTTCCGCAATATGTCGTTTACGGGCGCCAATCTGGCGCTGGTGCTGATTACGTTCGGTTTATTCGGCTCCAATTTCTTCCTGACCCAGTATCTCCAGACTATCCACGGCTTCACCTCTTTCGAGGCGGGCGTGCAGGTGCTGCCGTCGGCGATTGCGCTGACGATCATGGGCGTGCTGTCGGCGCGGATTGCGGCTCGGATTGGCACCCGGTCGTCGATGGCGCTCGGCATCGCCATCTCGGCCTGCGGCCTGTACTTCATGGGCAACGTTTTTAAGGCCGATACCTCGCTCGAAATTATTATTCTGGGGCAAATCCTGCTCGGTTTTGGCCTCGGTCTGGCGATCAGCCCGGCGACCAATTCGGTCATGGGGTCGCTGCCCGTCAGCAAGGCGGGCATCGGCTCGGCGATGAATGACACCACGCGCCAGCTTGGCGGGGCGCTCGGCGTGGCCGTCCTCGGCACGATCATGAACACGGCCTATCTGAGTGGCATTGAGCCGCTGCGGACGACACTGCCGGTCGATGTCTTCGAGAAGGTCGCCAGCAGCGTACAGGGCGCGCATCTCGCGGCGGACAGCGCCACGCTCACTTCGGCGCTCTCGCAGCAGATTATCGACACCTCAAACGCGGCTTTTCTGGTGGGGATGAGCAGGGCGCTGACTCTTGGCGCGCTGATGATGGGGCTGGCGGCGGTGTTCGTGCTGGTGGCGTTGCCGCGCCACATCCAGCGCAGCGGCGAACCCGGTCAGACAGATGTCGAACTGCTGACGGGCGAGCAGGTCCGCGTCAGCCCGGTCGGCGATTAGGACGGCCAGCTCGCGCTGTCCTGTTGGAATCTCCTTTTGCCGGATGGCTTCCGGCCATCCGGTAAAGCCACCTGCGGAAAAGGCCGAGGGGGAGTTAGCCGAATTCGCGCGGGCGTTTCCGCGCCAGCAGCGCGCGATAGAGGCGGTCGAGGTCGGCGGACAGCCGCTCGATGCTGTAGCGTTCCTGCATCAGGGCGCGAGCGCGACCGCCGTCCGGCGGCTGTGTGAGCGTCTCGATCAGCGCCGAGGCCAGCGCAGCGACGTTTTCCGACGGCACGAGCGTCCCCAGTGCGCCCCTGTCGAGCAGGTCAGGCAGGCCGCCGACGGCGGTCGCTACGACCGGGCAGCCGGTCGCCAGCGCCTCGATGATGCTGACCGGCGTGCCTTCGTTGACGCTGCTAATTACCAGCGCGTCGAAGTCAGCGTAGGCCGGGGCGAGATCGCGCTGCCAGCCGGTGAAAATGACGGCGTCGCGCAGGCCGAGCGCAGCGACCTGGGCCTCGATGACCTGCCGCAGTTCGCCGTCGCCGATCAGGACAAAACGGGCGTCGGGCAGGCGCGCGCGAACCTGCGCTGCTGCGTCGAGGAAAAGCGCATGATTCTTGACCGGAACCATCCGCCCGACGATTCCGATCAGCGGGGCGTCGGCGGGGATCGACCACGCGCGCCGAAAATCCCCGCTCTTGCGCGCTGCTGTCGTGAACGGCGTCAGGTCGAAGCCGAGCGGCAGGACGACGATTTTGCTGGCGCGCGTAATGTGATATTCGTCGGCCAGCTCGCTGCGGAGCCGCTCGGTCAGCGTGATGATCGCGTCTGACAGTCGGGCAGCGAGCTGTTCGAGCAGGATAAAGACGCGCGTTTTCGAGGGGCCGAAGTAGCCGCGAAAAACGTGGCCGTGGAAGGTGTGGACGATGACTGGCACGCCGGCCAGCTTCGCCGCGACGCGCCCGGTGAAGCCCGCTTTGGCGGTGTGCGTGTGGACGATGTCGGGCCTGAGCTGGCGCATCAGCCGGTACAGCGCCCAGATCGCCTTGAAGTCGCCAATCGGGTTGACCTCGCGCCCCAGTTCCGGCAGCACGAGCGGATGCACGCCCCGGCTTTCGGCGTAGTAGGCCATGTCGCCTTCTTCCGGGTCGATCTTGCCGCAGACGAGCGTGCTCTCGTAGTCCGGTGGGCCAAGCTGCTGCGTCAGCAGGGCGACGTGAATCGTAGGCCCGCCGACGTTCAGCCGCGCGATCACGCGCATCACCCGAATAGGGCGCGGTATTTTTGGCGAAATCGTTCCTGCGACCGTCGAGTTATCCTTAATCATGAGCTTTCTCCCCTCTCCCACCGGGAGAGGGGCCGGGGGTGAGGGCCGTTTTCATTCCGGCCTGAAGATGGCGATTTCGATAGTTTCGAGACGCTCGGAGAACGGTTGTAAGCGCTTCTTCTTCAGGTTCTCGCGGATGATCCAGATCATGTCGGCGTCCGGCAGCGCGGCCAGTTCTTCCATCAGGTGAAAACCGGCTTCCGGCGCTGCCGCCGTGACCACGCTCAGGGTGTAGCCGAGCGCCTGACGGAGCGAGCGCACCGCGTCGTTTCGCCGCTGCTCGGTGGGGACATTGAGGAAAGTGTTGACCGCCTCGGCCTGAACGGTGACTGCGTCCTCGGCGGCAGCGCGATCCTTGAGCAGCGCTGGCTCGGCGACCGCCGCGACCGCCGCCCGCACGACCAGCGGATTCGGATCAGACGCCCATTCGACCAGCGCGCTACAGCCGCGCCGCCAGTTGGCCTGCAACATCCGCTGCAAGCCGGTCGCCGCCATTTCGCGCACGCGCCAGCGGCTGTCAGCAGCGGCGCGGCGCAGCTTGGCGATCTCGTCGCCCCACCAGTCGGGCCGCGCCGCCGCGACCGCGCCATATGACAGCGCCGCGCAGCAGGGCAGAAACTCGCGCGGCTGATTCGGTGGCGCGTAGCCCAGGCTGTACTCGGCCCAGCGGTCGAGCAGCGCGGCCAGCGCGTCGCCGGGTGCGTCCGGCCCTGTGACCTGCGCCGCGACGAGACTGGCGAAAGCGTGCGCCAGCTCCAGATTGGCGCGCGGGCCGGGCAAATGACTGCCTTGCATCAGATAGGCTTCCAGCGGCTCGGCGTCGCCCCCCAACGCGCCAGCCAGTAAAGAGTTCAGGTCAGAAGTATAAGTATCTCTGGCGGACATCGCTTAATTACCTCTTGCTCAACAACTGACGATAGAGCGCGGCAGTGTCGTCGATCATTCGGTCGGCGCTGAAGGCTTCTTCGAGCCGCTCCTCGCCGAGCAGCCCCATGTGTCGGCGCAGCGGCGCGTCGGCGATCAACTGTCCCAGTGCATCCGCCAGCGCGTCAGCATCGCGCGGCGGGACGAGCCGTCCGGTCACGCCGTCGGCCACGACTTCCGGGATGGCGCTGACGGCGCTGCCGAGAATTGGCACGCGCTGCGACATCGCTTCGAGCATCACCAGCCCGAAACCTTCCCAGAGACTCGGCATCAGCAGCAGGTCGAGTCCGGCAAAGACCGTCAGCGCGTCCTCGCGCCAGCCGAGAAAGTGAACGCGCTCCGACACGCCGAGCGTCCTGGCCTGGGCCGCCAGCGCGTTACGGAGCGGGCCGTCTCCGGCGATGACCAGCAGCGCGTCAGGGAAGCGCGGCGCGACTTTCGCAAAGGCCTCGATGGCGTAGCGGATGCCCTTCTGCTCGATCAGCCGACAGACCATGCCGATCACCGGCGTCTCCGGCGCGACGTCCAGCTCGGCGCGGAAAGCTGCGCGGCGCGCCTGCCGGGTCGCATCGTCGGTCGGCGCGTCGAGTCCATAATAGATCGTTCGGACGTTCTCCGCTGGCGCATGTTCGACGTCGATGCAAAAGCGGTGGATAGCGTCCGAGATGGCGATGCCGCCGCTGACCATCCGCCAGAGCGTCTGGTTGGTCAACCGGACCGGCAGACGGCGGCGAAAGACGTTGTCGTTGTGGCGCGTGCTGACGATCACCGGGACGCCCGCCAGCCGCGCCGCCGGGATGCCAAACAGGTCAGCGTGGAGCAGGTGGGTATGGACGACGTCGGGCTTCTCTTGCGCGTAGATGGCGCGCAGGCGCGGAATCAGGCGCAGGTCGAGATCGCGGCGAATAATCTCGCGCTGCACCGTCACGCCGCAGGCCGCCGCCTGCTCAATGAACGAGTCGAGCGGGAGCTGCGGCTCGACCAGCAGCAGAATTTCGGCGTCGATGCCGCGCGCCCGCAGCCCCGGAACGAGCGTCAGCAGGTGGCGCTCCGCTCCGGCAACCCCGACCGCTTTGATGACGTGCAGAACGCGCATCAGCCCGCGACCTGCGCGCGATACCAGGCTAGCGTCCGCGCCAGCCCTTCCTCGAAGCTGACGACAGGCTCATAACCGAGCAGTTCGCCTGCCAGCTCAATCGAGGCGCGCGAGTGCTTGATGTCGCCGGAACGTTCCGGGCCGAAGACTGGCTCAATCGAGGTTCCAAGCAGCTTATTCAGCCGCGCGACCAGATTGAGCAGGTCGATACGTCCGCCGGTAGCGACGTTCATCACCCGACCGGACGCTTTCGGCGCGCGCGCAGCCAGCAGATTGCCGTGAACGACGTTGTCGATATAGGTGAAGTCGCGTGACTGCCTGCCGTCGCCGTTGATGAGCGGCGGCTGACCGCGCAGCATCAGCGACATGAACAGCGGAATCACGGCGGAATACTGCGAAGTTTCGTCCTGACGCGGGCCAAAGACATTGAAATAGCGCAGCGCGACGGTTTCCAGTCCATAGACCGCCGTGAATGCCTGACAGTAATATTCCGCCGCCAGCTTCGAGACGCCATAGGGCGAGAGCGGGCGCGGCTGCATCGTCTCATCCTTGTAGCTGCCCTCGACATCGCCATAAGCCGACGACGAGGCCGCGTAGATGACCCGCTTCACGCCGGAATCGCGGGCGGTGACGAGCACATTGAGCGTGCCGGTGACGTTGACCGCGTTGGTGTCGAGCGGGTCTTCGACGCTGCGCGCCACCGAGGGCAGCGCCGCCTCATGGAAAATATAATCGGCCCCGGCGAACGGCCCGACCAGCGCCTCGCGGTCGGTGATGTCGGCGTCGTAGACTTCGAGATCGCCGCGCAGCGCGTCGAGGTTCTGGCGTTTGCCGGTGGCGAAATTGTCGACCACGCGCACGCGATGGCCGTCATGCAGCAGGCGTTCGGCCAGATGCGAGCCGATAAACCCGGCCCCGCCCGTCACTACGTAGGTTTCAGTCATTCCACACTCGCTTTGCTTCCTGTCCGCGTCCGGCCCTAACCCCGCAATAAGGGCGCGATTTTCATGCCCCCATAGCTGTTAACTTAAGCATATCCTTAAATCCTCACCCCGGCCCCTGCGCGGCCTTCGGCTACTCCCGAACGATCAAGCTGTTCGGGACGCTTCGCCTCAAGGCGAGGGGAACGATGTCCAGTGGGTGAATTCTGCGGTTCACCGAGCGCGCAAGATCGAAGATTGTAGCTCTGTCCAACCGCTTCCCCTCGCTGCTTGCGGCGTAGCGTGCCGAACGTCTCTTGGTTCGGC
>CAZZAO010000149.1:0-3649 GCA_964652205.1 uncultured Anaerolineaceae bacterium
GCACCGCCAGCCGTGAGATGGAATATATCCGCAAGATGCTGATGGCGATGGGCGATGACGTCCGCGTGGTGCTGGTCAAACTGGCCGACCGGCTGCATAACATGCGCACGCTCGGCTATATGCCTGAGGAGAAGCAGAAGCGGATTGCTCAGGAGACGCTCGACCTGTTCGCGCCGCTGGCGAACCGGCTCGGTATCTGGCAGTTTAAGTGGGAGCTGGAAGACCTGAGCCTGCGTTACCTCGCCCCCGATGCCTACAAGTCGATTGCCGGCAGCATCGACCAGAGCCGCGCCGCTCGTGAAGCCTATCTGTCGAAGGTGATCGACACGCTGAGGCAGGAGCTGGCCGGGTATGGCATTACCGCCGCGACGATTTCCGGGCGTCCCAAGCACATCTACAGTATTTATCGCAAGATGCAGCGGAAAGCGCTGCCATTCGAGCAGATTTACGACGTCCGCGCGGTACGGGTGATCGTCGATACTATTCCCCAGTGTTATCTGGTGCTCGGCGTTGTCCACAACCTCTGGCGACCGATTCCCGGCGAATTTGACGACTATATCGCCGCGCCGAAGGATAATTTCTACCAGAGCCTGCACACCGCCGTTCTCGACTTGAACGGCAAAACCGTTGAGGTGCAGGTGCGTACCTGGGAAATGCATGAGCACGCCGAATACGGCATTGCCGCGCACTGGCGCTACAAGGAAGGCAATGCCCGCGCCAGCGACGAAGCCTTCGAGAAGCGGCTGAGTTACCTGCGCCGTCTGATGGAATTCGGTACGGATGTCGACGACGACGCCGCGACCTTCGTCGACACGATGAAGACCGAGGTCTTTCAGGATCGTGTCTACGCCTTTACGCCGAAGGGGGACATTGTCGATCTGCCGACTGGCTCGACGCCGATTGACTTCGCCTATCACATTCACACCGACATCGGTCATCGCTGCCGCGGCGCGAAAGTGCATGGGCGGCTCGTCAGCCTGAATTATCAGCTCCGAACAGGCGATCAGGTCGAGATCATGACGGCCAAGCGCGGCGGCCCCAGCCTCGACTGGCTCAACCCCGACCTCGGCTACGTCCATACCGAGCGTGCCCGCGCCAAAATCCGCGTCTGGTTCCGCAAGCAGAACCGCGACAAAAATATCGCCAGTGGCCGTGAAGTGCTGGAGCGCGAGCTGAAGCGCCTCGGCCTGATCGACAGTATGGCGTTCGATACGGTTTTCACCTGGTTCGGCTACGACAAGCTCGATGACTTTCTGGCAGCGGTTGGCGCGGGCGACATCAACGGCGCGCAGATCACCAATCGTATCCTCGAAATGGAGCGCAAGGAGCAGGAAGAACGCGAGCGCGGCGTCCTGCGTCCGCGCGCGTCGCCGTCCTCACTGCGCGTCGATTCATCCGATGGCATCAACATCATGGGGACGGACGGTCTGCTCATCAACCTGGCCCGGTGCTGCAACCCGATGCCCGGCGACGAGATCACCGGTTTTATCACCCGTGGGCGCGGCGTGACGGTGCATCGTACTGACTGCCCCAACATGATCAATAATCAGGAGCCGGAGCGTGTCATCGACGTAAACTGGGGTCACGTCAAGACCGAGCAGCGCTATTCCGCCCCGGTTGAGATCGTCGCTTACGACCGCGAAGGTTTGATGCGCGACATCAGCACCGTCATCGCCGATGAGAAGGTCAATATGTCAACCGTGCAGGTATCGACGAAACAGAACATCGCCACCTTTGAGCTGACGATGGAGTTCGCCGACATTCAGCAGCTAGCGCGCGTGCTGACGCGCATTGGGTGCATCCCAAGCGTCGTCGAAGCCCGCCGTCGTAACGTAAATTAGTCGGCTGGGTAAGGCCCGCCGGAGTCGCTCGATTTTTTGGTTCGATATATTACCCCGATTGCTAATTCAGACATATTCGCCTAGAATAAAGATCGTCAGTTGAGGAAACGGTCTGCGAGTCGGTTCGTGCGGAGACATGCTTCGTAGACACGTTAAAGGGGTACATGGATGCTTGCTCTAGCGCAGCAAATCGCGGCGAACCAACTCCGGGAATTAAGTGATGACATCAGGCTGGTCATCATCCATCCGAATTATTCTCAGCAGCATGTCATCCTCTCTCAAATTCTGGACTCCACGCCGTCAATTTACGTCCGCTTTGACGGGATGCCTGCTTCAGTCGCTGAATTAGAGCGTCAGCTTGAGGATGCCGTCCGCGAGCAGGGCATGGAAGGCAGCGACGGCAGCGGGCCGATGCTGGTACTGGACGAGTGTGACCGCGCCCCGGTCACAGTCTTTGACGAGTTTATCGGGCAGTTGATCGCCCGGTCAGAGACGCGGCGCGTCCTGATTCTCAGCCGCGTTGTGCCGACGGCAGTGCTGGAGGACGACAGCCTGCGCGCCCGAACGTCTTTTCTGCCGTCCGACCGTCGTCTGATGCTGTGGAATTACGCTCACAGCGAGACGACATCGTCGGCGCTGCTTGAAGTTCGCGCGCTTGGGGCGGGGCGGGTACTGCTCAACGGCAGGCCGGTTGACGACTGGGACGGCGTGCTGCCCCGCTCATTGTTCTTCTATCTGGTCGACCGTGGCATGACCACGCGCGCCGAAATCTTCGAGACATTCTGGCCCACCCTGTCGGTGCGGGAAGCGACTAACGTTTTCCACGTCACCAAGCGCAAGATCAGCGAAGTCCTCGGCCTCGATCTGACCGTCTACTGGTCGAGTTTCTACCATATCTCGCCGAGTATTCAACTGAGCTACGACGCTGCGCTGTTCTCCGAGCTGGTGCAAGACAGCGCCGTTTCTGAGCCAGACGAAGCATCGCTGCTGCTGCGGAGCGCGATTGGCCTCTATCGGGGCGAATTTCTGAGTTCAATCGGGATGAAGTGGGCGGAAAAGCGTCGTCAGGAGATGCTGCAAACCTACGGTGAAGCGCTGGTTGGGCTGGCGAAGGCCAATGAGCGTAAGACGGATGGCCGCGACGCGCTCGGCCTCTATCTTCGCGCTGCGCAGACCAACCCGCAGCGCGAAGACCTCGCCCTGAGCGTCATGCGGATCTACCGCGAGCTGAAGATGAACGCCGACGCGCTGCGCGTCTATCGCCGACTCGAAGAAGAACTCAGCCGCAGTCTGGGGGTTTCGCCTGCGCCGCAGCTTCAGGAATTGGCCGCCGTGATTAGCTCTGAACTGGCAGGTAGCGACGGACACCGCTAGTTCGCTGGCAGACAAAAAGAGGCCCTCGACGTCGAGGGCCTCTTTTATTTCTGTTCAGCTTTCTCACTCGTTGGCTGGCTCTGGGGCCGTCACGGGCTTCTGGTAGACGACGACGCCGTTGACGGTTTCCTTTTCGCTCATCGAGATGACGTAATCGCCACGAGCCGCCCGTTTGGCTTTCGGGGCCAGACTCAGGCGCATATATTTCGGCTTCTTTTTGGTCGTCAGGACGATGAGGTTATCGTCCAGTCTGCCAACCGCCGCCGCCGCCAGCTTCTGATTCGGGATCAGCTTCATTGTCTGGACGCCCATGCCCGCCCGTCCCTGGAGCGGATAGTCACTTAAGGGCGAGACTTTTGCCACGCCGTCATCGGTGATGACCCATAGCTGTTGATCGTCCACCACGACCGATGCGCCGACGACACGGTCGTGCT
>CAZZAO010000149.1:3659-11364 GCA_964652205.1 uncultured Anaerolineaceae bacterium
GAGGGGGTGCACGCCGCGGCCGCGTACTTCCGCGGGCTCGCCTGGGCGGAGCGCTTGGCCGACGACACGGTCGTGCTGCTCTTCGAGCTTGATGCCGCGCATCCCGCCTGCGGGCAGGCCGGTCGGGCGGACGTCGTTTTCCTTGAAGCGAATCGCCATCCCCTGCGCGCTCGTCAGCACGATCTCATTCTCGCCTGTGCTGGAGAGGACGGAGAGCAGCTTATCTTTTTCCTCGATGTTAATGACCGTGAAGACATTAGCGGTCATCCCCGGTATGTCTTCGATCCGCACTCGCTTGACTTCGCCGTAAGCGGTTGTCAGGAACAGGAAGCCCGTTTCCAGACTGAGCGGCAGCGCCAGCGCGGCGACGATCTTATCGGTCGGCTGCAAGACGCACAGTTTCTCGAACGGCGTGCCTTCTGCTGATTCGTGGATTTGCGGCAGTTGGTGGACTGGTACGGTCGCCGCCTGTCCGCGCTCGGTGAACAGATAAAGGATGTCGGTCGTGCTGGTTTCGAGGATGAAGCGCGGCGGCTCTTTGGTATCGACAGTGACGCGCGGCGGCGTCAGGTCGAAGCTCCGTCCGAGCCTGCCGGTCACGCTCAATGTGGCCCAGGTTTGTTCCTGCGGCATCGTCAGCAGCTCGGCGACGTTGTTGGTCGCGGTACTGTCGACGATGATCGTGCGCCGGGGGTCGTTATACGCCTGCTTGAGCGTGGTCAACTCCTCGGCGATGACATCGCGCATCTTCTTCGCGTCCTTAAGCAGCCCTTCAAGGTACGCGATCAGCTTGATCTTTTCTTTGTGCTCATCCTCGATCTTCTTGCGCTCCAGCGCGGCCAGCCGACGAAGCTGCATGTCGAGGATCGCCTGCGCCTGCACCTCGGTGATCTTGAGGAACTGGCGCAGATTTTCGCGGGCGGTGTCTGCGTTGCGCGATTTGCGGATCAGGGCGATCACTTCGTCGAGGCTTTCGAGCGCCTTGAGCAGCCCTTCGAGGATGTGCGCTCGCTCGCGCGCTTTGGTCAGGTCGTATTCGCTCCGGCGGCGGACGACTTCCAGCCGGTGGTCGAGGTAGACTTTGAGACATTGTTTCAGGCTCAGGGTGCGCGGCTCGCCGTTGACCAGCGCCAGCATGATGATGCTGAACGTTTCCTGAAGCGGCGTCAACTGGAACAGCCGCTTGAGCACTGGCCCGGCCTCGACGCCGCGCTGTAACTCAATCGACAGGCGCAGGCCCTGGCGGTCGGACTCGTCGCGCAGGTCGGCGATGCCTTCGAGCTTGCCATCGCGGACGAGGTTGGCGATCCGCTCGATCAGCGCTGACTTGTTGGTCTGGTAGGGCAGTTCGGTCACGATCAGCCGAACCTTGCCGCGCCCGATGTCCTCGATGTGAATCCGGGCGCGGACCGTCAGCTTGCCGCGCCCGGTCGCGTAGGCCGAAACGAGCGTGTCCTCGTCGGTGGTCAGGCCGTCAACGTGGCGATAAACCAGCCCGCCGGTCGGGAAGTCCGGCCCTTTGACAAACTGCATCAGGTCTTCGACGTTAAGATCATCGACCCGTTCCCAGTTTTGCAGCACGTAAACCAGCGCGTCGCAGACTTCGCCCAGATTGTGCGGCGGGATGTTGGTCGCCATGCCGACGGCGATGCCAGACGAGCCATTGACCAGCAGGTTAGGGATGCTGGCGGGCAGCACGCGCGGCTCGCGCAGCGTCCCGTCGAAATTATCCTCGAAGTTGACGGTGTCCTTGTCGATGTCAACCAGCAGTTCTTCGCCGATTTGCGCCATCCGCGCTTCGGTATAGCGCATGGCTGCTGCGCCGTCGCCGTCAATGCTGCCGAAGTTGCCCTGACCGTCGATTAGCGGATAGCGCATCGAAAATTCCTGCGCCAGCCGTACCAGCGACTCGTACACGGCGGCGTCACCGTGGGGATGATATTTTCCCAGCACTTCGCCGACGATCCGGGCGCACTTCTTGTACGGTGTCTCGGCGCGAATCCCCATGTCGTACATCGCGTAGAGGATGCGGCGATGTACCGGCTTCAAACCATCCCGCGCGTCGGGGAGCGCGCGCGCGACAATCACGCTCATGGCGTAGTCCAGGTAAGCATCGCGCATTTCCTGCCCGATGTTTACCTGTCGGATCGAACCCACTGTCATAAGTTTTCCTTCACCCGTTGTTCGGTGTGGGGGATTATTTCACCACATTCTAGGGATGAGCAGCTCGGATGTCAATGTGAACAGATGTTCTTATTATACCACAAAGCCTCGGCTAACGTTTACAGAATCCTCATAAAATCTCGCTAGCGGGTGTGTGCTGCCTATGGTAGTATGCACGCCATGATGACAAACTTGAAGCAGCCGACGCATATCCTTCTCACGCTCCTTTTCTCGCTGATTCTGGTCGGCTGCTCGCAGGCCGCGCCGATCATGATCTACGTCACGCCGACGCCCTTGCCGCAGATTGGGCCGGTCGATCAACCGACCGATGTTCAGGCCACGCCCATCCCGACGGTTGATACGCAGGCCATCGCCGCCACAGCGACTCAACCGGCTTCGATTACCGGAGGGCCGACCGCTGTTCCAACCGCGATTCCTGACGTCACCTTCGTCGGCGCAGTGATTGGCCCGAATTATACGCTCCCGCCGACCTCGACGCCGCGACCGAGTGCTACCCCGACCGAAGGGCCGAGCGAAACGCCCGCGCCGACTTCGACTGAAGGCCCGTCGCCGTTAGCGCCGCCGACCGATACGCAGGCTGCGCCGGTTGCCGCTGGAACGCAGCTTCCCACGCTGGACACGTCCCGCATGGGGATTCAGCTTGACCCGAACCTGACGAATGCTGACTGGCTGAATGCCGTCGCCGGTAACGTCAAGGATCGGCTGCAATTCAAGTGGATTAAAGTGCAGCTTTCGTGGGACGCGCTCCAGCCGAACGGCGCGAGTGACTTCGGCGAACCCTTCCAGCTTCTGGAGCAGCATCTCCAGTTCGCCAATAACAATGGCTTCAATATTCTGGTGAGTGTGGCGCGCGCCCCGCACTGGACGCGCTCGAATCAGAATGAGGCTGGCCCGCCCGACGACCCGCAGAGATTAGCCGATTTCCTGACTCTGTTCGTCACTCGCTTCCCGTTCGTCGATGCCATCGAAATCTGGAACGAGCCGAACCTTCAGCGCGAGTGGCAGGGAACGCTGCCGTTCAGCGGCGCCGGTTACATGCAGTTATTCCGGCCCGCCCACGATGCCATTAAAGCCCTCGCGCCGAATATCATCGTCATTACGGCAGGGCTGGCCCCGACGGGAGATAGCGGCGGCTCGCGTGATGACCGCGCCTATCTGCGCGAGATGTATGCGAATGGGCTGGCGAATTACGGCGATATTGCCGTGGGGGTTCATCCCTATAGCTGGGCCAATGGGCCGGACGCGACCTGCTGCGGCACGCGCGGTTGGGATGATAACCGGCGCTTTTTCTTCCACGACACGATGGAAGACTACCGCCAGATCATGACTTCGGCGGGGCAGGGCAATAACCAGTTGTGGCCGACCGAGTTCGGTTGGGCGACGTGGGACAGCCTGCCCGGCGCGCCGCCGGAGCAGTGGGTGGGCTGGAATGACAAATGGGCGCAGGCCAACTACACCCTTCGCGCTTTCCAGATCGGCCAGTCAACGCCAAACATCGGCCCGATGTTCCTCTGGAATCTGAACTTCGCCATGCTCGGCGATCTGGTGGCGAAGGGCGACGAGCGCGCCGCCTACAGCATCCTTGTGCCGCTCAATCCGAGCGAGCGCCCGCTGTTCTGGATGCTCTACGATGCCGTTCGACCGGACGTGACGCTGCCGAAGTACGATTAACGGCCCTTACCCCGGCCCCTGGTGATGGCCCGTTCGCCCTGCGGGTCGAGACGCCGCTTCGCGGCGCGAACGAGGCCATACCCCTTCGTCTCCCGGAGGGCGAGGGGAGAAGGACAGGTTGTTCGGCAGTGTGACGATAGCTGCAACTCGGAAAAGCGATCTAAGCGGGACACGACGCAACGCATCGTGTCCCTTTGTGTTATTGCAGACGGTAACTTGCTGCTCAGAAACGGGTGTTGATATGACGATTGAATGGAAACGCGGCGAACAACTTCCTGACTGGCGCGTGGCGAAGATGCCGGAACGTCGGGTCTTCAGCGGAAAGTTTATCCGATTGGAGCCGGTCAACGTCGAGCGCCATGCCGCTGATCTGTTCGAGGCGCAGTCAGCCGATGGCGACCCGCACATGTGGGACTATATGCCTGCTGGCCCGTTCGAGGCGCAGTCCGACGTGACTTACTGGCTTCATCAGGTGGCCCGGTCGCCCGACCCGCTGTTCTTCGTCATCGTCGATCAGGCGACCGGGAAAGCGGTCGGCATGGAAAGCTATCTGCGCATGACACCGGCGCATGGCAGCATTGAGATCGGTTTCATCTGGTTCGGCGCGGCGCTCCAGCGCACGCCCGGCGCGACTGAGGCGATTTACCTGCTGGCGCGCCATGCCTTCGAAGATTTAGGCTATCGGCGCTTCGAGTGGAAGTGCGACTCGCTCAACCAGCGTTCGCGCCGCGCCGCCGAACGGCTTGGCTTCACTTTCGAGGGAATTTTCCGGCAGCACATGGTCATCAAAGGACTCAACCGCGATACCGCCTGGTTCGCCATGCTCGACGGCGAGTGGCCGGTGATAAAGGCAGCCTTCGAGGCGTGGCTCGCGCCGGACAACTTCGATGAGTCCGGACGTCAGCGGCGCTCGCTGACGGAGATACGCGCGTCGCTTCAGTCCGTCGCAGGCTAAAAAGGCTGCGGCTACGAGGGAATGGCGAGCAGCGCGTTCGTTGTCGCTGGCGCGACCTGTGTCCTGAACATCACGCGCAGAAGAAAACAAAAGCGCGGGACTCAATCTGAATCCCGCGCTTTTGTTGCATGGCTGAGAACGACTAGTCGTCGCCGTCGCTGCTGCCGCCAACGTCCAGGTCGTCGTCGCCGTCGTCCACGTAGCTCGTCGCGTCGAGCGCTCCCTGCGCCTCAAGCGTGACGTTCGGGGCGACCAGCTCACGATCCTGATAGGTATGGAAGCCTGTCCCTGCCGGGATCAGCTTGCCGATGATGACGTTTTCTTTCAGGCCGTACAGGTTATCGACCTTGCCCTCGATGGCCGCGCCGGCCAGCACGCGGATCGTGTGCTGGAAGCTGGACGCCGAGAGGAAGCTGTCGGTGCTGAGCGCGGCCTTCGTCACGCCGAGCAGGACGGGCATACCGGCTGCCGGTTCCTTGTCCTGCGCGATCAGCTTCTCGTTGATATCGAGAAGCTGGAGACGGTCGATCAGCTCGCCGGGGAGCAGCGGGCTGTCGCCGGACTTGGTCAACTGCACGCGCGAAAGCATCTTGCGGATGACGATCTCGAAGTGTTTGTCGGCGATGTTCACGCCCTGGCTGCGGTACACCTTCTGCACTTCCGACAGCAGGTAAAGCTGCGTCGCGTCAGCGCCGAGGATTCGCAGGATGCGGTGCGGGTTCTTCGCGCCTTCGGTCAACTGCATCCCGGCGGTCACAGTCGCGCCGTCGAAGACTTCCGGCACCAGCCGGGCGCTCGACGGGATTTCGTACTCGATCTCCTGACGGCGCTCGTAGCGGATGTACAGATCGTTGCCTTCGAGATGGACCTGACCCGTCATACGGGCGACCAGCTTTTCGTCGCTGTCCTCATTTTGCGCGAGGATGTCGCCAGTCTGGATGTCCTGTTCGTCGTCGACCGAGATCGTCCAGTCGGCGGGGATGCGGTGCTGCTCGCTGAAAACCTCGCTGTCGATGACGGTGGCGATCCGCACGCCGTCGCGCTTGCTCAGACGAACGACGCCAGCGATGTCGGTGATGACGGCCTCGCCCTTCGGCTTCTTGCGCGCCTCGAACAGTTCTTCGACACGCGGCAGACCGCTCGTGATGTCGCCGCCGGAAGCGGCAGTTCCGCCGCTGTGGAAGGTACGGAGTGTTAGCTGCGTCCCCGGCTCACCGATGGACTGCGCGGCGATGATGCCGACGGCAGTTCCGATCTCGACCATTTCGCCGCGACCGAGGTCACGACCATAGCAGAGCGCGCAGATGCCGTGGATCAGCGAGCAGGTCATCGGGCTGCGGACGCAGACATCGGGGATCGTCGTGTTCTGGATGGTGTCGGCGATGTCTTCATCGATGACGCCGTTACGGGCGACGATCAGCTCGCCGGTGTCCGGGTTGTAGATGTCCTGCGCGGCGCAGCGACCGACAATCCGCTCTGCCACCGTCTGACCGGCGACATCGTCGGAGCGATGAATCCACATCCCCTGGTCAGTGCCGCAGTCGACACGGTTGATAATCATGTCCTGCGCCACATCGACCAGACGGCGGGTCAGATAACCGGCGTCGGCGGTACGGAGCGCCGTGTCCGCCAGACCCTTACGCGCGCCGTGCGTCGAGATGAAGTATTCCAGCGCAGTCAAACCTTCGCGGAAGTGGCTGCGGATCGGCAGGTCGATGATGCGCCCTGACGGGTCGGCCATCAGGCCGCGCATTCCGGCAAGCTGCGTGATCGGGCCGAAGCCGCCTTTGGTCGAGCCGGAGATCGCCATGACGGCAATCGGGCCGAACGGGTCGAGCGCGTCGCGGATCAGCTCCTGAAGCTGGTCTTTGGCGTCGTTCCACTCGTCGATGGTGATCTGGTAACGCTCTTCCTCGGTCAGCAGGCCACGGCGGAAGTCACGCTCGGCGCGATCCACCACGGCTTCGGCCTTGCCGAGCACGTCCATCCGCTCCTCAGGGATCGTCAGGTCAGTGACGGCAATCGTCGTGCCGGAGACGGTGGCGTAGTGGAAGCCGAGGTCCTTGATGGCATCGACGACGTCGGTCGTGCGATCCGAGCCGATGCGGGTGTAGCAGCGCGAAACCAGCGTCTGAAGCTGCTTCTTGCCGTGCGTTTCCTGCACGAAGCGGATTTCATCCGGCAGAATGCGGTTGAAGATCGCGCGTCCGACAGTCGTGATCTCCGGTTCGTCCTGCGGGCCGCGGTTGTCATAGACATTGCCGAGCAGAATGGGCGAGTGCAGGCCGACCAGTCCGAGGTTATACAGGTACTCGACCTCGTCCATATCGACGACGCGCCGACGCTCGTGCAGGTTGGTGATCTCGATCTGGCCTTCGAGCTTCTTCTTTTTGATGAGCTTCTTCATCTCGTAGGCGTTGGCGAGCATGACGTCAACTTCGCCTTCGATGACCGCGCGGATGGTGCGATCAACCGCCGACTCGACCACCTTCTTGCGACGGCCTTCTGTCTCTTCGCGGACTTCCTTGAAGTAGACCGCGCCGGGAATCGGATGCCTGGCGGCGTAGAAGTAGCCATTGGAGTTGACGGCAATCCCGACCTTGATGCCCGGATCGTCGATTTTGGCGATCTCGCGGAACTCGTCGGCACGGTCAGGCCGCGCGACCAGATCGACGGTCGGGTCCATCGTCAGGTAGTAAATACCGAGCACCATGTCCTTCGACGGCGCGACGACCGGCTGACCGTCGGCAGGCTTGAGCAGGTTCTTGGTGCTGAGCATCAGTTCGCGGGCTTCCTGAACGGCGCGATCACTCAACGGGACGTGAACGGCCATCTGGTCGCCGTCGAAGTCGGCGTTGAAGGCCGAGCAGACCAGCGGGTGCAGCTGAATCGCCT
>CAZZAO010000150.1:0-11188 GCA_964652205.1 uncultured Anaerolineaceae bacterium
TAAACCGATATGAGCTTTCTTGAAACTCCGATCAAATTTGATGCGTTTGCCCTGGTTTGCAGCGTCAGTCTGGTTTTGCATTCGCGCGTTCTGGTTCATAATGGGCGGCAGATTGTTCCACCGTTGTTGATCCGGGCAGCCCACGATGCGTATCAGCGATCCACTTATTGGGAGCCAGCTAGGCGACTATCAGATCGTCGATCTGCTCGGTCGTGGGGGCATGGCTCGCGTGTATCGCGGCTTCGATGCGCGCCTTGAGCGCTACGCGGCGGTCAAAGTGATCGATACCACCTTGAGCGTCGAAGATCAGGAAGAATATCAGCAGCGTTTCCAGCGTGAGGGACGCTCGATTGCCCACCTCAATCATCCCTGCATCGTCGGCGTTTACCAGTTCGGACAGGTCGATTCGCTCTATTATATGGCAATGGCCTTTGTCGAGGGCCGCGATCTGAGCCAGATTTTACGGGATTATGTCCGACAGCGGCGGCGGATGCCCTACGCCGAGGTCATCCGTATCGTCGGCGACATTGCCGCCGCGCTCGACCACGCCCACGCGGGTGGCGTCATTCACCGGGACGTTAAGCCGTCGAACATCATGGTGAAGGCCGATGGTCACGCCGTCCTGACCGATTTTGGGCTGGCGCTCAATGTGCCGGAAGGCTCCATCGGCATGACCTTCGGCAGCGCCCATTACATCGCGCCGGAACAGGCCGTGTCGTCGGCGGATGTGCTGCCGCAAAGTGACCTCTACTCGCTCGGCGTTGTCCTCTACCAGATGCTGACCGGCAGAGTGCCATTCGACGACCCTTCGGCCATGAGCATCGCCCTCAAGCACATGAATCAGCCGCCGCCGCCGCCGAGCTGGCACAGCCCGGAGCTGCCGTCCGCCGTCGAGGCCGTCGTCCTGCGCGCGCTCGAAAAAGACCCTGCCGACCGTTACCCGACCGGCAAGGCGCTGACCGTGGCGCTGGCCGAAGCGTTGAAGTCGGCGCGCAGTCCGGCACGATCTGCCAGCGGCGCGCCGGTCGAGACGCTGGCCGAGCAGGCGACTTCGCTTTCGGCGCGGCGGGCGCGGTCGAACCCCCCGACCAGGCCGCCGACTGCGCCCACCACGAATCGCCACGCGCGCCGCTGGGGCCTGATTGCGATCATCGGCGGCGCGCTGGCCTTCATTGCCGCGCTGCTGTTCGCCGTCTTGCCGAAAGGCTGGTTGCTGACCGGGCCGCCGCTCACGCCGTCGCTGACCGAAGACCTCGATGCGCTGGCCGTCGCGCCATCGCCTGTCCCTGCGGCGACTGTCGCTGCGCCGTCGATCCGCGCCCCGGTCGTGGCGGTCGCGGTTTCCTCGACTCCGACCCCATCCATGACCGCATCGCCGACGCTTTCAGCAGGGCCAACCGAGCGCCCGACGGAAACGCCTGCGCTGAGCGCGACTCCTTCGCCGACGCCAGTCATGATTGTGCTCGAGCCGACGAACGCCGCCGACGCGCCGATTGGCCTGTTCTACGATGACTCGACGCTGGTGCTGCTCAACCGCTCGACTCACGCTGTTGACCTGAGCGAGATCGAGTTCTCACAGCGCCTGCCGGATGGAACCGAGTTGACCTTTCAGGCTGGCCTGTGGCGCGGCGCGCACTCGCTCCTGCCGTCGAACTGCTTTCAGGTCTGGACGAACCGCTATACCCTGCTGCCGCAGCCGCTTGACTGTATCGAACGGCAGGGCTGGCGGGCCGTCTCTTATGTCCGGCTGTTCTGGGCCAGCGAGCGCCCCGACGCCACTTTCGAGGTTCGGCGCGGGAGCCGCGTGCTGGCGAACTGTCGCATCGGCGCGCTCACCTGTGGCTTTGACCCCGGCCAGCGCTTGTCCCCGTGAAACGTCCAGACCTTCTGACGGGCGCAATTGTTCGCGCCCGCGACTCCGAATATGAAATATCCTGTTTTCCACAGGCATAGTAAAGTAAAGCAGGCTGCTGTTCCTGCGGTTTTTAGCTGGCTTTAACCAGATTCGGTTTATTTGCCGGGGACTTCCAGCCTCTGGCAACCTGGCCGAAATAATAAGGTAAAAACTAATCATCACGCCCGATATTTCACTCCGTCGCCGGGCGCAGCGTCTCATCGAGTACGCTGATATTCAGTTCTTCGCGGTCGGTGTGCAGGAAATAATACTCGCGGGTCGGGTCGGCCTGATGAAGCGCGGCGTACTGTTCCCAGGCGGGCGTCCAGTCGTCGCCAAACGCGGCGATCAGCTCCAGATGCGGAATGATGCGCTGGCCCTGCTCGGTGTAAGCGCCGAGGGCTTCGACGACCAGCCAGCGATGCGGATACCTTCCTCGCAATTCCTGCCAGATCATCCGGGTGGCCTTTCAAACTAAGGGCCGATGAGCGTGACGGTGGGCGGCGCGTCTCCTGGGGGGTGGCTCTCTGGCGCGGTGGTGCGGCTGAGCATCACGGCCAGGCCGATAATGACGATGGCGATAATCGCGACGGCGATCCAGCGTAGATTCAGCAGCGACCGCCCGGCAGGCGCGCGGCCCCCCTCGCCGAAACGGGCGTTCTCCAGCAGCCAGCGCTGCAACATCGCAGCGTGGATGCTGTGACCGCCATTGGGCGTGGCGTGGATCAGCTCCCGATAGTCGAGTGAACGCAGCATAGCGTTAATGGTGGTGGCGTCCAGCGGATAATCGGTTTCGACCAGCCACGCCTCGATGGCCTCAGCGTCGATCACCTTGAGCGGGTCTTCGTAGCTGAGCGTGCTGATCGAGCCGAGTACCAGCCGCTCGTTGAGCGGCAGCGCTGCCCAATTCTGGGCGAAGGTCAGCGCGGCTTTCGGATAGACGTCTGGCGTCACTGCCCTGACGTCCTCAGCCGTTATTTCAGTCAGAAACTCAGCCTGCTGCCGACGGTAGAGCGCCGCGCCGAACGCCTGCACGAACGGCGGATAACCCCCTGTCGCCCGGTGGACGGCAATCGCGGCGTCGTCGCTGACGCTGTAACGCGGGCTGACCGGTTCGCGCAGCAGATCGCCAACCGCGTCGAGCGGCAGGTCGGTCAGGCGGACGACCTCGCCCCGGTCGATCAACGGCTGAAACCGCGGCAGGTCGCTCTCATGGCGCTCGTCAAGCGTCAGCACGAACGTGACCTGCGGACGCTCGTGTTTCAAAAACTGGAGATAGGCCATCGACGTATCGGGCAGCGTCCCCCGGTCGATGGCGTCGAGCAGCGCTTCGCCGTTATCGAGCAGGAAGGCGGCGCGCCGGTGAGGCCGGATGATGCTGGTCAATTCGCTCAGGAAGTTGTGAGTGAGCCATGAGCGAGCGTCGTCACCGGGCGGTTGGATCGTTGCCAGTCGACTCAGGGTGAAGTCACGGCGCACCAGTTCCTCGGTGGCGGACTGAGCGAGGGTCAGCAGCCAGTCGCCTTCGCTGTCGAGCGCTGTCTCAGCCAGATCGACGTAGATCGTGACAACGGTTTCGTCGGTTGTCGCGTCGATCTGACGCAGCAGCGCCGTTTTGCCGCTGCCTTCGCGTCCCATGACGGCGATGGCCGGGGCGTCAGCATCGGCGATTTGCTGGCGCAGGCGATTCAGGGCAGCGCTGCGGTCGGCAAACGGGGCGAGCGCGTCGGAGCCTGCCGTGACCTCATAAGGATTATAAGCCGTTGAGCTTTCCATAATCGGCGCGTGCCGATCCTTTTGGATATGAGTCGAAAATCTGCATGACTCACTATCGAGTTTAGGTGAGCGCCGTCATTGTCGCAAGTCAGCCGTGTTGTATAATCCTGGCGTCGTCGAAACCGCACACCTTGAGGGACTTCATTGAGTATGAGCACCACTCCGCACGCCCTTGCGCTGGTTGGAATGCCGGGGGCGGGGAAGACGCTGTGCGCCAGCCATTTGCAGCAGCGCGGCTTTTTTCAGTTCCGCTTCGGCAGTATCGTCGTCGCCGAGGTGCTCCGCCGGGACTGGGTTATCAACCCCGAAAATGAGCGCATCGTCCGCGAGGAGTTCCGCGCCAACGAAGGCATGGAAGCTATCGCCCGGCGCGCGCTGCCGACCCTCAAAACGGCGCTCGAAGCGCATCAGACGGTTGTTATCGACGGCCTGTACGGCTTCAGCGAGTACAAAATGCTCAACCGCGAGCTGGGCGCAGGGATGGTCGTGATCGCCATTGTCAGCGCGCGCGCCTTGCGTTATCAGCGGCTCGCTACCCGCGTGGATCGTCCGCTGACGGCGGAAGAAGCGCAGCGCCGCGACTTCCTCGAAATCGAGAATCTCGAAAAAGGCGGGCCAATCGCCATCGCCGATTACACGCTCGTTAACAACGGCGAGTCTGACGCGCTGCTGTCAGCGCTCGACGCCGTGACCGATTCGCTCGGCATCTTTCCATAGACTCCTGTCGAATAAACCGACTTCGATGCGCTCCGCTGCAAGCAGAGCGAGGGCGGGAACGACCGTTACGCTTAGGGGACAATGAGATCATCGTGTCAGCAGGCATGATGCCTCATGCTCCGACGAAACTGCTGCCCCTTTTTCTCCCCTCTCCCACCGGGAGAGGGGCCGGGGGTGAGGGCATTTCAGCCTGATTGACAGGCGAAACAGCATTTTCTATACTGACGTTCGCCTGTTCTTGCGCGTAGAATGAGTGTAGAGCCTGATTCTGCACCAGGAGTCCCGTTTGCGCCGTCTGCTGATTGCCCTGATTGTTCTGTGGCTGGCTGCGCCGAATCTGTCGCGCGTCTCGGCGCAAACCAAAGCGGTCGAAGGCGACCCGCCTGTGCTTGCTTTGATAACCGTATCCGCGCCGGACGATGAGGGAGTCGTCACTCTCAGCGGCGCGGCAGGCGCGACCTATCCCGGCGCGCATATGGCGATTCGTAACCTCTACACCGACGCCGTTACTTACGCCGATGCGACGTCCAGCGGCGCCTTCACGGCCAAACTCTATGGCCCCGGTAATACGCCCTTCTGGATCAGTCCGGCGAAGGCCGCCATTCCCCCGGAGCAGCGCGGTCAGCCCGGTTCACTGCCCGGCGGCCCCGGCACGATCATCTACGGCCCGTTCCCCGGCCTGCTGCCGTCCACGCAGTCAGTGACGCCGCTGGTCGTTGACGGCGACCTGTCGGACTGGAGCGGCATCCCGCGCTCGACCGTGGCCGACGGGATCACCGTCATGCGTAACAGCGAGTCGCTCTATCTGGGTGTCGGCATGGTTCCTTCGACGGCCCTTGCCGTGCAGGTAGCGCTGACGGTTAATGCCACCAGCTACGAGTTGACCTATACCCGGCAGACGCCGCTTCGTGCTGCGCTGCGCTCGGTGTCGCCGGTCGATAAGAACCTCGGCACGATTCAGGTTGCCAGCGCTGAGAAGGACGGGGCGATTGAGCTTCGTATTCCGATGAGCGTCTTTGCGCGCAATATCGACATGGTGACGCTGAATGCCGTTCGTGCGCTCGGCGATGGCGCGGTTGTGCTCAAGGAAATCAAGATCGACGCCCCGGTGTCGCCCACCGACCAGATCGACGGTATCGCCCGACCGAACAACGCCATGCCGAATGACGCCGCCCGCTTTACCATCGGCGGCGCGGTGGCGCAGGGCGCAGGCACATGGACGGCCTTCGCCCGCATTGACCGACTCAACGTGACTGACCGCCTGCGTCCTGTCCTGCTGCAAATGGACGTCAGCCTTAACGCGCCCGCGCTGCCGCGGGAAACCGACGACCTGACTCTGTCCGGTCAGATCACCTTACAGCCGGTGACGATCACCCGCGATGGCGGCACGTTCCCGGTCAGCGGCCTCGCCGCCAACAACGGCTGGTCGAGCGTGCAGACGGCCAGCGGCCTCGCTATCGACAACCTGCGCGCCGAAGTCCCGCTCGGCTCGGCCTTGACTGACGCGCCGCAGATCTTACGCCGTGACGATGCCCTGATCTTCGGCCTCGACTTCGCGCTGGCGATTCCGGCTGACCTTCCGCCGGGGCTGTACGTGCCGATCTTCACTGGCTCAGTCGAGCAGGGCGGCAAGACGACTCTCTGGACAGACAACGGCCTGTTAGGGCAGGGCGCGGGCATCTCGCGCCTGCCGCTGACGCGCCTGCCGGTGCTGCTCAATCTCGGCGCGGCGGGCGAAGATCGGCTGCTGATGACGCTGTTTGAGGACAGTCCGAGCGCGGGCAGCCGCGGCGTGCTGGCGCAGGAAGATCAGCCTTACGCCGCCCTGTCGGGCCGGGTGCGCTATCCAGCGCCGACTTATATTCTGCCCGCGCATCGCGCCGATGGCGCGGTGGCGCAGTATCCGCTGGAGCCATATCTGCCGCTGCTGCTGCCCGGTGCCGCCGACACGACTGCGCCGCCGCTCGTGCCGCTGCTGCTGCCCAATGGCCGCCTGACGGCCCTGGTGACGCGGCCTGATGGCACGACCGATGATCTCGGCAGCGCGCCGTTTGTCCAGAATCAGCTTTCGACGCCGACACAGGACGAGCGGACGCTGTTCGGCAGCGGCTCGCCGGTCGATACCTATCGCCTGACCACGCTCAGTCCGCGTTTCGGCAGCTACAGTTTCGACCAGTATGGCGAGTACAGCATCAGGCTGACCGGCAGCGTCGAGGATGTCTGGGGCAACCGCTATACCGGCGGCGGAACCTATCAGGTGCTGGTCGCCGAGCCGCTGACGATGACGACCGGCGTGCTGCCGGGGACGCCGTTTGAAGTCGGCGACGTCTTTAACCCGACGCTGCATCTGACGCCTGCGGTCGCGGCGGACGTGACGATGACCGTGCGCGTCTATCCGCTCGATGGCAGCGCAGCCCAGGAAAAGGTCATTCAGGGGACGGCCAGCCGTTTTGGTTACTTCGCCAGCGCCGACACGCTGCGCTTCACCAGCGCCGGAGAATACACAGTTGATTACGAAGTCCGCTATACCGACTCGTCCAACCGCCTGTGGGCCGGGAGTCAGCGCGGCGCGGGGGTGATCGCCTCGCCGGATCGCGCCCTGATCGGCCACGGCGCGCGCGCGCTGGCGGATATCGACCCTGACCTTCGTCCCGCCTGGTACAACGGACGGGTTTACGCGCAGATCGTCGGCGCGGACAGCGACGCGATTCGCCCCAATGCGCCCTTCTTCAGCGGAGACGTCACCTGGATCGCCGACAGCGCGACTGGCGGCGTGCAGCCTGCCGTGCGCGTGCAGGACACGGTTGGCAAATATTCGGATTGGCTTCAGCGCCATCTGACGCCCGGCGTCGCCATCAAGGACGCTGATGAGCTGCCGGTGCCGCTCATGGGGCCGACCGACTCGGCTTATGGCATCGCGCTGCTGCCGGGCCGAATCGTCAACGACGCTTACACCTATTTCAGCGCCGTCCGCCCCGGCGTGACCGAGCGCCAGTTTGTCCTCGGCGCGGATGACGGCGGGCTGCCGCTCGGCCTGAACGGCAACGATCCCGCTAACGGGCAGGTCGGCGCCGGCGCGGGCAATCTTCCCGGCGATTATCTGTTCCTGTTCGGCGGCGCGATCATCCGCAACCCGCAGGCTGACGTCCGCGAAGCCGTAATTTACAGCTCGCTGGCGGTCGTCATCCCCGACGACGACCCGATTGGCCCGCGCGTCTACCCGCCCTTCCGGGGCGAGGCGGGCGGGGCGGACGGCGGCCCGCTGCTGCTCATCGACAACCAGCCGTCGGAAATCTTCTTCCATCCGACCGCCATCCAGCCCGGACAAATTCTCAACGTCGGCGACCTTTTCTCGCTGGCGGGGCAGGTTGCGCCGACTCTCCCCTCGACCGTCTCCGTCCGCGTGACCGCGCCGAGCGGTAAAGTGCGCCAGTTCAGCGGCGCGGCCAGTGCCATCGGCTACTACAATGATCCGGCTAATGACTTTCAGGTGGACGAAGTCGGCATCTGGTCGGTCGATCTTCAGGTGACACACCACGGGCTGACCTCGGTCGGTGTGATCGAGCCGCCCGCGCCGACCGGCGGTATCCCCGGCGCGCCGAGCGGACATTTCTCGATCTATGTCGTCCCGCCCGACAGCGAAATTCTCGCCACGTCGCTGACTGACGTCACTTTTCCGCCTGCGCTGCCCTATAATTTCATCTTCAGCGTGCCGTCTGGTTGGACGAACGTTCAGGTGGCCCACACCCTGACGATGCCCGGTTTTCTGGTTGAAGACGGCCCGGTGAACGTCACCGGCAGCAGCTTCAGCTATCAGTACAACCCGACCAACCTGAACAAACGCTTCCCGAACTACGAGCTGGCGGGCGACATCAGCGGCCCTGCCGCCGCCGACCCGCTGACGCTGACGTTCATGGTCACAGGCACGGACGCCGAAGGGCGCGGTCAGTTGCGCAGCCGCGTCTTCAGCATCCTGCACGACCGCATTCTGAGCTTCGACCAGGATAAATGACCATGATCGAAGGACGCCCGTACAGAACCCTGAGCGGTTGGCGCGTACTGACAGCGCTGGCGCTGCTGGCCGGGCTGCTGCTGGCCGTCGGCTCGGTCGTCTCGGCGCAGAGCCAGCCCGCCGCGCCCACGCCGACGCCGCTGCCGCTGTTTGCCCTGCCGGACGCGCGGAATAACGTCCCTGTCAGCAGCAGCACGATTGCCCTCGGCAAGGACACGCTGACGATGGCGGCGGCCAACATGCTCAGTGATTCGGTGACGATCCTTGTGCCGTCGCAGGGCAAAATTCTCGGCGAGGTGGCCGTCGGCCATGACCCGCGCTCAGTCGCTATCACCCCCAACGGCTTGCGCGCGCTGGTCGCCAATCGCGGTGACGACACGCTCTCGGTCATCAACATCGGCGTGCTGACCGTGACCGCAACGATCCCGCTTGGCGGTGTCGCGCCCTATGGCGTGGTTGCCAGCGACCGTTTCGCCTACGTCTCGCTCGAAGACAGCGATGAGGTCGTGGCCGTTGACCTGTCCAGCGGGCAGGTGACGCAGCGGCTCTCGGTCGCCGACGCGCCATCCGGTCTGGCGCTGTGGGGCGATTTCCTCTACGTCACCCATTTCTGGAGCGGGCAGATCACCCTGATTTACATCCCGCAGTGGCGTGTCATCGGCACGGTCAGCACCGGAACCGATACCGGCCTGTCGCAGTCGCTCCAGATCGACCCGGCGCGCGGCCTCGCCTTTCTGCCGCAGACGCGCAGCAACGCCCAGAACGTCCATCTGACCTTCGACACGACGGTTTTCCCCATCGTCAACACCGTCGATCTGCGCTCCCTGACGCTCAATCGGTCGGCGCGCATCGCGCTCGACGCCGCCGACCGTCCGGTGAATATGCCGTTCTCAGTCGCCTATGACGGCCTTAACAACCGGGTCTATGTCGCCAACGCTGGCAGCAACGACGTCTCAGTGATTGACCTGGCGACCGGATTGGCGCGCGCGCACTACGACGTCGGCGCGAACCCGCGCTCGGTTCTGATCAACCGCGATGCCACGCTGGCTTATGTTCATAATGTACTCGACGCGACGATTACGATCATCGACACGAAAAAACAGTCCATCGTCCAGCAGCTTCCGATCAGTAATATTCCCCTGCCGAACGATCAGTTGATCGGCGCGCAGTTGTTCAACAGCGCCGCCGACCCGCGCCTCTCGCAAGATAACTGGATAAGCTGCGCCACCTGCCACTTCGACGGCGGCTCGGATGGTCGCGTCTGGGCCGGTTTCCCCGACGGCCCGCGCAATACGCCGGTGCTTTACGGGCTGGCCGAAACCGCGCCTTATAACTGGTCGGCGACCTGGGATGAAGTGGCGGACGTCGAGACGAAAATCCGCTGGCTTCAGGGCGGAACTGGCTTGATCGACGGCCAGTCGTCTGCGCCGCTCGACGCGCCGAACGCCGGTCGCTCGCCTGACCTCGATACGCTGACAGCTTATATCCTCTCGCTGTCGCCGCTGCTCGCGCCCGCGCAGGATGCAGGCCAGGTCGCGCGCGGTCAGCAGGTGTTTGCCGATCAGGACTGCGCGAGCTGCCATGTCGGGCCGGTCGGCACAAACTTCCAGACCTTCGATGTGGGTACGGGCCTGTCGCCGCTGGAGAAGCGCGGCACGACGTTCGATACGCCGTCGCTGCGCTGGCTGTGGTTGAGCGCGCCGTATTTACACGATGGCTCTGCGCCGACGCTGCGACAGCTTTTCGATCAGCCCGGCAAGCACCAGCTTTTGTACACGGTCCCGCCAGAAGACATCGACGCGCTCGTGACGTACTTGCTTTCTCTGCCGTCTGCTGGTATACCCTTGAGCAAATAAAAAGTTAACCCTTGCGAAATGCTTCGGTTACAGGGTATATTTATGATAGACATCATAAAAATGTCTATCCAGGAACTGCGCATGTCTGCTAGTAACGCAATGCAAGAATACCTGGCTGAGGCATATCGCCTCGCCTACTATCAACAGGATGACCCCTACATCTCGACGTCGGCGCTGGCGGACGTCATGCATGTCTCTGCGCCTGCCGTCACGCGCATGGTGCAGCGTCTCAAAGAAGCGGGCTACCTCGAACACGAGCCGTATCGCGGCATTTACCTGACCGAGGCCGGAGAGCACGAGGCGCTGGCGAGCATCCGCCGTCATCGTCTGGTTGAGGTCTTTCTCGTCAAAGTGATGCGCTTCGGCTGGCACGAGGTTCACGACGAGGCCGACGCGCTCGGCGTGGCGGTCGGCGATGAAGTCGTCAGCCGCATGGAGCGGATGTCCGGTTTTCCGCGCCGCTGCCCGCACGGCGAGCCGATCCCGACTGCCGCCGGACACATGCCACGGGTGGTCGATGCGCCGCTGAGTGAAGCCGAGCCGGAGAGCGATCTGGTCGTCAGCCGCGTCAGCACCCACGACGCCGACAAGCTGGCCTATCTCGGCGAGTTGGGACTCAAGCCCGGCACGCGCTTCCACCTGATCTCACGCGCGCCGTTCAGCGGCCCGCTCCAGCTTCGCATCGGTGAGCGCACTGAGGTCATCGGCCATGAGCTGGCCGGGGTGCTGCGCGTCTGCGGCGAAACCGAATTCGAGCTGGCGTGAAACGACAGGACTGAGAGAACTTCAGGACTGAGGACTGAGTGAAAGAAAAAGATCGGGCGATGGCTGCCCAGTCTTTTTTGTTGAACCGCGCTTGACACACTGAGACCGGCCATTTTAGCCTTTTCTCGGTTCTCGGTTCTCGGTTCTCGGTTCTCGGTTCTCGGTTCT
>CAZZAO010000151.1:0-1445 GCA_964652205.1 uncultured Anaerolineaceae bacterium
TCACTCGTTCCCAGTTCGGCGAAGTGAGCGGGAGAGCGCAGGGCAATTGATGCTGCCTTTCGGGGCGTCAGGCGCACTGCCTGCTGGCCTGACTCTCAGGCTTTGATCGGGATGACGAGGTCTTTGCGAAAGGACGTGAGCGGGACGAGCGCGCCGTTTTCGCCGACGGAGAATGAGTCTTCGATGCGGACGCCAAACCCTCTGTCCGGGTAATAGAGTCCCGGCTCGATGGTGATGACGTTGCCAGGTTGAAAAACATCGGTCGAGGTGTGACCGATGCTCGGTCGCTCGTGGATGTTGAGGCCGATGCCGTGGCCGAGGCTGTGAACGTAGCCGGACATAGTTTTCGGGTCGCTGCGCGTGGTTGCGTGGCCCTGCGCCTCGAAATAGTCCTGCACGGCGGTCTGAAGCTGCTTCGTCTCCATCCCTGCGCGGAACACTTCACCCGCGAGGTCGAAAGCTTCCATCACCTGATCGTAGACCTGCTGGACTTCCGGCGGCGCGTAGCCGATGCACCACGTTCGCGTCATATCGTGGAAATAGCCGCCGCCTAATTCGCGCGGGAAGATGTCGAAGACAATCGACTGGCCGAGCCGGAGCGCATCGCCATCATTGCCGCGGCTGTGCGGAAAGCCAGCATCGCGGCCCTGAGCGAAAATCATGCGCGTATCCTCAAGCTCGCGGTCAAGCAGCGCGCGGCGCAGAAAACGCTTGACGTCGCCAATCGTGAACGGGCTGCCATCGGCCTTGACGAGTGTTTCGCCGTCAACGCGCTGCGAGGCGATCAAGTCCCACGCTTCGGCGACGGCGGCATTCGTCCCCTCAGCCACTTTCCGCAGCCGCGCCAGCTCACCGGCGTCCTTCGTGAGATAGGCTTCGTCGAACAGGGTGTAGCCGATGTCGCCAACGAACTCATAGCGTCCCCTGTAGGCCGCGTCGAGCAGACGCCACAGGTCGATGATGATGTTGAGGTCGCTGACGCCGTAGACGCCAACTTTACCCGACGCTACGCCGACCGTTTCGAGCGCTTTCGCCCAGAAAACAACCTCGGCTCTGGCGCGGTCATGATTGGCCGCCCTGACCATGTCCGACCAGCCGATGTCGTTGAAACTGTAGACTTTCAGGCCGCCGCGCCCCGCTTCCTCGATCTCCATCGGGTTAGCGAAAATGACCGGAGCCTCGCCCGCTTTCTTAATGACCAACCCGCCGGTAATCTCGACGCTGCCGATCAGGTAATCACGGGCAGCGCTGTACGGCTCGGCGCAGGCAACGATGATCGCTGCCAGCCCGCGCTTTTGCATCAACGAATCGAGGTCTGACTTCAAGACGGGAGTCCTTTCAGAGAAAGCGCTGAGTGCTGAGCAATGAGTGCCGAGTCAAGGACAGTCGATCAGCCGGTCGCCGGTCGTTCATTTGCTATAAACTGGCGTGAATTGAGACTGATC
>CAZZAO010000151.1:1545-11164 GCA_964652205.1 uncultured Anaerolineaceae bacterium
TCTTTGCTCTTTGCTCTTTGCTCTTTGCTCTTTGCTCTTTGCTCTTTGCTCTTTGCTCTTTGACTCATCACTCTTTACTCATTGCTCAGCACTCAGCACTTTTTGTTAGTAGCCTTCTTCCTGACGCTCGTGGGCGATTTCACGCGAGCGCAGAAAAACTTCGATGACGATGAACATCAGGGCGAGCAGGAAGATGATCGGCCACGAGAGTACGCGGGGAATTTGCAACCACGCCAGCGTGACGACGAACAGGCCGACCCAGACGCTCTGACGAACGACCACGCCGCCGGGCAGCACGTCGCGCGTGATCGGCGTGAAACGGATGTTGATATAGCGGATGAACGGCAGCACCGTCCCGGTCACGGCGATGTGCAGCAGGACGAAGAACAACCAGCGCTGGCCGACGCGCGGCAGCGTCGTCATGACCAGCAGATAGAGTCCTCCCCAGCCGCCGACGATCATGACCAAAGCGGCCAGCAGCACGCCGACATGGTCGGGCGGCGTGCGATCCTGAATTTCAGCCGCCCATTCAGCGGCTTCCTCACGATCTTCAAGGTCGATGACTTCGCTCATACGCCCCATTATAGCGCCGCCGGGTTAACGAGGCGAACAGAGGACTGAGGGCCGCAGGGCAATCGCATCAAATTTGATCGGAGTTTCAAGAAAGCTCATATCGGTTTATTTAGGGTCAACGGTAACGTAGGGGCGACCCGGCGGGTCGCCCCTACAAACCCTCATGACCTTTTATAGCCTGAGCTGCGATTTTGATGCGATTGCCCTGCTGAGGGCCGAGGACTGAGTAAAATAAGAACCGAGAACCGGGAAATGAAGGACAGAGCAAAAGCAGCAAGAAAAAGTAAGGAGGCATCATGGGTGTGGTTCAGGGGCGTAGACGAACGTGACGCGATGGATGGCGCAGGTCAGCGGCCTGATCGCGCTCCTGTGGGCGCTGGCGCTGGCCGTCGTCCCGGCGCTAAGCGCGCGCCTGCCGGATCAGACACCGTGGCCGGACGCCGGATTCCGCGCCTGCGCGCTGCCCTGCTGGTCGAATATCACGCCGGGGCAAACGCCATTCAGCCAGGTCGTGCCGCTGCTCAACCACACGCTGCCACCCGACTCGCGGCTGCTCGTCAGCGGATCGCAGGTCGATTTCTGGACGCAAATCGGCGACCGACCCTTCTACGGCTACCTGTATTACGCCGGGGGCAGCGTCGGCAATCTCTCAATGCACGTTGAGCTGACGGTGGGACAGGTGCTGCGCCGACTGGGCGCGCCGGGATGCGTCTATCTGGAAGAAGTGAACACCGGAGATCGCCTGATCGCGGCCTACTGGGAGACGCCGCGCGGGCTGGTCGGCGTGCTGGTGCCGATGATAGCCGACCGATGGGGGCCGAAAAGCCAGACGACGACGCTGTTTCTCGCTAGCTCGCAGCCTGCCTGTAACCGCGACAAGGCCGCAGCGTGGCGCGGATTTGCGCCGTACAGTCGTTATAAAAGTCTGGCGTCGTCTCGCTAGCGGCGCTGCGCTTCGATCAGCTTATACAGGTCGCGCGTTTCGCGGGACGGGTTGATATCGAGCGTTTCCTTGAGAATCTGTTCCAGCCGCTCGTACTGCATTCGCGCGTCTTCGACCATGTTGAGCTTGAGGTAAGTCAGCATAACCTCGCGGTGAATATCCTCGCGCTCCGGTGTTTCCTTCAGGGCGCGGATGAAATAGCCAAGCGCGCGCTGATCTTCCTCGCGGCGCTTGCAGATGCGCCCCATGCTGATGAGCGCCTGCGCGTACTGCTGGCGCAGTTGACTGCGGCGCTCGACCACCCACTTCATTTCAATCGTTTGCAGGAAAGGCGCTTTGTAGAGTTCGATAGCGCGGGTTAGCAGCGCTTCTTCCTCGCGTTCGTCGCCAGTCATCAAGGCGCGCTCGACCGAGCTTTCAAAGTCGCCAACGTCGTAATGACGCACAACTTTGTCGCTCGGCAGGTAGAAGCCGCCGTTATACTGCGTCAGCTCATAGCTGGTCGCATCGCCAACTTTCATGCTGATGCGCTCGCTGATCTTGCGTTTGGTGACATGGAAAACGTTGGTTGCTTCTTTCACCGAGAGACCGGGCCAGAAGGTCTGAAAAATCTCGTCGCGGGTGACGAGCGGATGATCGACAAAGTAGAAGAACAGGTTACGCGGCAGCGCGCCGTCCCAGTTGGTGATCGATTGGCCGTTGACGAGCGCGTAGCCCCGGCCCAGCGTATAGACCTCAAGCTGCGGCTTGGGCGTCGACTCGACGGTGAACATGACGTCATCCTTGCGATACTCGGTGCCAAGCACGATGGCATCGCCGCGCGCGACCATGTCATACCACGGCTGATGGGTCAATAAGCGCGAGCTAACCGCAATCTGGACGTTGTCTGGCAGCAGGGGAACGAGCGCGTTCATGAATTTACGGAAGCCGTTGTCAAGGGGGAGCCGGTCAACTTCGTCGATGAACAGCACCAGCGGCTCGCTGCTGTAACCGGCCAGGTCTTTCGCCAGCGCTGCCGCCAGCTCGTTCGGCTGTCCGCTGGGCAGCGCCGACTTGAGCAAACTGCCGAAGTCGCCAAGCACAGCGTCGAACTCGCGGCCCAGGTCTTCGAGGAACCCTGTCAGCGTGGATACTTCAGCGGGGATACGATAATATAACAGGCCTTCTTTAGCGCTGGAGAGGAAATGGGTCAAAAATAGATTTCGATAATTAGTCCAGGGATACAGCAAAACGACGCGCTTGCCCGCTGACTTTGCACGAAAGGAGTCAAGTGAAACCTTTGTTATTTCCTGGGCAATCATGTGTATTCGCCTCTTAGCGATCAACAGGGAAAGTACGCTACTAGTATAATAGCAAAAAGCCGGAAACGGCAAGCCTGTTATAGCGACATTATTCGCATGATGCGGCCTGCGAGCGTAATAATTAGAAAGAATTTACAATTTTTTTTACATTTACGCAAGCCATTTCGGAATGTAAAGGATGCTCTGTGAAGCAAATCGCCCGCAAATTTCTGCTGATCGAGCCGCTGCTGGTGGCGATCATTGTTTATGCGTTCTGGTTTTCGGACAGCAACCGAACCCTGGCGCTGCTGCTGTTAGTGCCGATTTTCGCAGCTCGCTATGTCGCTTATGGCCGACTCTTTACCGCGCTGCCGCTTACATTACTCATGTTACTGTTCATTGCGCTGGCTGTCATTAACCAATTTGTCTCCCCCTATCACTGGGCGGCGTACCCGATCAGCATTCCGCTACTTCAGTGGAATGCCAGCCTCGGCTGGGGATGGGTGACGCTGGGCTGCCTGCTGATGGGACTGGCGCTGTTCCTGCTGTTCGTCGAACACGCGCGCACTCACGGCAGCATCGACGGCATCCTGCTGTCAAGCGCAATTCTCGCGCTCGGCATTGGCCTGCTGGCGCTCGGCGCTACACAATGGAACGACAAAAGTACCGGCCTTGGATTTATCACGCGAGCGCTGCCGAAGGTCAACTGGTTCCCCGGCGCGCAGGGCGGCTTCAACGCCAACGAGATCGCGGGCGCGCTGGCATGGCTTACGCCGCTGATGGCCGGGCTGGCGCTGTACAAATGGCGCTGGCCGCTGCTGCGCGTCATCGCGGTGCTGGCGTTCTGGGTGCTGCTGCTGGCTCTGTTTCTGGGACAAAGCCGCTTCGCCATCGGCGGCGTGGCAGTCGGGCTGGCGGTCATCATCTTCCTGTTGATCCCGACGGGCCGCTGGCGCTATCTCGCGCTGGCGGGGCTGGCGCTGCTGATCGTCACCGAGGTGGCCGTCGCCAAAAACATCTTCAGTCCGCCGCCGTCGCCGTCGCCGACAACCACAACCGCCGTCGCAGGCGCGGTTGGGCGCAACGAGATGAGCATCGCGGGCCGCCTCGACATCTGGAAGAGCGCGCTCGAAATCACCCGCGACTATCCGCTGACGGGCGTCGGCCTCAATCTGTTCCGCTCGGCTCCCGTGCGCCAGCGCTACCCTGCCCCGGCCTACGACAAGCGCGTGCTCCCTCACGCGCACAACGAGTTCCTGCAAGTCGCCGCCGACATGGGCATTCCCGGCCTGCTGCTGTTCGCCGCGTGGTACATCACCATCGGCACGATGCTGATTCAGACCTGGCGGCATGGCGACCGCGCCGCGCGCACGGTTGCGGCGGCGACCGGCGCGGGGCTGATCGCGCACGCGGCTTTCGGTATGGGCGACGCCGTCGCGCTGTGGGATCGCTTCATCTTCCTGTTCTGGTGGCTGTTCGGCGTGGCTGGAGCGCAGTACGTCATCGTCCGTTACCGCGTCGCCGCGCCAAAACCCAACCCGGCAGATGCCGGGCCACAATCTGTTACGACTCAGCCGCAGCACAGTCTGTTATCCTGAGGGGGAAACATTCATCACGGGCGGCGCTGATCTTCCTCAGGCGGTGACGGAGCGCTAACCCGGAAGCGCAGGCAGTAAGGCGATCATGTCGAATCAGGACTCGCAAGCAGCGGACGCAGCCCATGCGTGGCCGTCATTTCTGCCGATCATTGGCGGGATGGCCGTAGTCGTCGCGGCGGCGACGCTGCTGGCCGAACGCGCCCTCACGCTCACTCCGCATCACGTCGTCATCGGGCTGGCGCTGCTGATCGCTTTCGTCGTCGTCAGCCTGATCCCGCATCGCACCAATATTTCCTGGCTCGGCTACCCGCAGGCCATCCTGATGGTCGCCTGGCTAACAACCGGCCTGTTCGACGCGCTGGCGGTTACGATTGCCGGAGCGCTGCTGGTCGGCGCGGCCTACCAGGTCTGGGGGGAGCGCCTCGGCCTGCTGGCGATCTCGCGGGAACAGATCATCCGCTGGACGTTCGGACGCATCGCCATCTCCGGGGCGGCGCTGCTCGTAGCGACGGTTATTTACGTCGGCATGAGCCAGCCACTGCCGCTGACCGACGTCTCATCGTCGAACCTGCTGCCGTTCGGGCTGGCCTACGTCATGGCGCTGCTGACGGCCCATCTCCTGGCCTCACTGCTGTTCGGGCGCAATCTGATCGAAACCGGTCGCGCGCTGTGGACGTCGGAGCGGCGCAGTCTGCTGCTGCTGGAGTTGATCCTGCCGCTGGCGGTCATCAGCTCGGCGATTGTGATCTCCAGACTGGGCGAGTTCGTCTTTCTGGCGATTCTGGCGCTCGGCACGGCGGAGATCGTCTCGGCGCGGCTGGCGAATGAAGCCAAACACCACCTGTCGGAAAAGGTCGAGGAACTGTCGCTGCTGAATGCGATGGGCGAGTCGATCTCGTCGAGTCTGGTCATGGACGACCTGCTCCAGCAGGTTTACGCGCAGGTGAAGGCCATTACCAGCGCGCCAGCCTTCTACATCGCCCTGTTCGACGATGACCGGCGCAGACTCGATTACCGGCTGGTGATGGTCGATGGTGAGCCTGCGTCCGCGCCGCCGCTGACCGAAAACTCGCTGGCAGCCACTCTCACTCGCAGCCCGACCGTGCTGCATATCGGCGATCTTGATCTGCTCCGCCTGCTCGGAATCACGCCGTCAGAACTGGAAGCGCGTTATGCTGACCTGTGCGCGCTGCCGTTGATGGCTGGAAACGAAGCGCTCGGCGTGATGGTCGTGCTGAAAAAGCAGGGCGAAACTCCTCTGAACACGCGGACGATCAATCTGCTGCGCGCGGTCGCCGGGCAGGCGGCGCTGGCGATCCACAACGCCAACCTGTACGCGCACAGCACGGAGATGGCGCGTTATCTGTCGCTCATCAACAATTCGGTTCAGAGCGCCGTCACACATATCGACCGGGAAAACGCGGCAGAAATGATCTGCGCCGCCGCGCAAACTATCGCCCGCGCCGACGGGGTGGCGCTGTTCCTCTACAACCGGCAGACTCAGGCCCTCGATCTGGCCTACTCGGTCGGGCTGTCGTCAGAAACGCAGTCGCTGCTGGCCGCGATGCCGCACATCACACGCCAGCTTGATTCCGAGTCGTTCGTCATTCCAATGGACGAGGACAGCGACGATGGCCGTACCCTGCGTGAGTTCGCGCAGCGCGCCTGTCTGGACGGCCTGATCGACGCGACACTGCGCTCGAACACTGCGCTGGTTGGCTACCTGACGCTGGTTTACGATCAGCCGCACGTCAGCTCGCCGACCGAACTCAACCTGCTCGAAACGCTGACCAGTCAGGTTTCGACCGCGCTGGAAAATACCAGGCTGTTTCAGGCGCTGGAGAATTATGCCTTTGAAATGTCGCAGCTCGCGCACCTGTCGCGCGTCTCGACCTCGAACCTGAACGTCGAGACGACTATGCGCAGCGTCGGACAAATCCTCTGCCAGATCATGAACGTCAGCCGAACAACCATCGTGCTGGCGAACGAGTCCGGCGCGCTGAGCAGCCTGACGGCGACCGGGTCAGCCGCGCAAACTGGCGGCATGGACGCGCCGGACGCGATCAGCTTCCCTGAGCTGGCTGCGCTGTTCGACCACGATCCCGCCGTCCCGCGCGCTTATCAGGCAGCGGACGACGACCTTTCGCCTGAACTGAGCGCGTTCATGTCGCAGAGTGACGAAGCAACGCTGGCCGTCGTGCCGCTGCTCATCAACGACCGGACGATGGGCGCGATCCTGCTCGGCAGCCACACGCGCCGCCAGTTCACCGACCGCGAATGGCAGCTCGTCGAGATGGCGTCCAACCAGACGGCGACGCATCTGCAAAACGCGCAGTTGTACACACGGACGAACGAAGCGCTGCGCGAGCGCATGGAACAACTGGCGCTGATCGAGGACATCGCCCGACAGATCAGCAGCGCGCTTGACTTTCAGCAGATCGTCAGCAACCTGCTCAAGGCAGCAGCGCACATCACACAGGCTGATTATGTCAGCCTGATCCTGCGGACGCTCGATCCACGCTTGCAGACGGTCTACGAAACCCGCGCTGACGGCCTGATTGAGCAGGCCACTTACGCCCTGAGTGACGACATCGGCATGTTCGGCGCGGTTGTGCGCGCAGGCAAAGCGCTGCTGGTCGACAACCATCAGACTGCGCCAAATTATGTCCCGCCGCCCGGTCAAAGAGCCTTCCACTCATCCGCCGTCGTGCCGTTAATTCGGGACAACCGGGTGATTGGCGTCCTGAATATGGAAAGCACGCGGCGGAATTTCTTCCGCGAGGCGCAGCTTCCGTTCCTGAACAGTCTGGCCGATCACGCCGTCATCAGCATTGGCAAGGCGCGGATGCTGGACGAGCGTAAATATCAGGTCGAAACCCTGTCCAGCTTACAGGCGATGGCGCTGCGGCTGGCCGGGGAAATGGACCCGCCGTCGGTGGCAAACGTCATCCTCGAAACGACACTGTCGCTGTTCGGCGGGCTTGAAGCGGCCATCTTCTTCTATGACGACCGCAGCGGCGAACTGACTCCGCTCAACCGGCTGACGCGCGACGGCAGGCGCAGCACCGGGGTCTTAGGGCTAATTTCGCCGGAAATCGCCGTCGAGGCCGCGCAGACTGGCGAGGTGCAAATTCTCAGACAGGACGCCAGCAGCAGCTCGATTCATCTGCCGCTCAAACGCGGCAACCGCGTCCGCGAAGTGCTGGCAATTGGCTTCGATACGCCGCAGGCTTTCGGCGAGCGCGACCTCGAATCGCTCGGCCTGCTGGCGAGTCAGGCGGCGGGACACCTCGAAAACGCGGTGCTGAACCAGCAGATGCGCGCCATCCTCAACTCGACCCGCGACGGCATCCTGCTGTTCGATGGCAAGCGGCGGCTGGTCGAGGCCAACCCGGCTGCCGATCATTTGCTCGGCGGTGGATGGGACCCTTACGTCAGCCAGACAGCAGCGCAGCTTCCACGGCTGTCGGAAACCAGCGCCGACACGATCTCACGCAGGCACTTCGAGCATCAGAACGCCAGCGGCCCGATCTATCTCGAAGAAACCAGTATGCCCGTGACCGACTCGAAACAGCGGGCGGTCGGCTGGCTGGTGATTCTGCGCGACGTGACCGAAGAAAAGCGGCTGGCTGACTACCGCGACGAAATCTCGCACATGGTCGTCCACGATCTGCGCGGGCCGCTGGCGTCGATCATGAGCAGCCTGAGTCTGGCGATGGACGAACTGCCAGCCAGCGACGAAGCCGAATTCGCGCGCCAGGCAATCCACCTCTCGACCGACAGCGCCAACAGCCTGATGGTGCTGGTCGAGAGTATGCTCGACGTGGCCCGGCTGGAAGCACAGGCGATGAAGCTCGACATTCAGCCGACCGAGGCGCGCTGGCTGGCACGGCAGGCGGCTCAGGCGCTCTCGGCGACCATCCAGCAGGCGGGGATTCGGCTGACAATTGACCTGCCCGACGACCTGCCGCCGCTGGCCGTCGATGGCGATATGATCCGGCGCGTCGTCATCAACCTGCTCGATAACGCCGTCCGCTACACGCCGTTTCAGGGGCAGGTGCTCATCACGGCGGCGAGCGCTGACGGCTGGCTGACATTTCGGCTGGCGGACAGCGGCCCCGGCATCCCGCCGAACGAGCGCGATCAGGTCTTTGAGAAATTCCGACAGGCCCAGAAACCGGGATCGGTCGTCCGGCGGCGCGGGTCGGGGCTGGGACTGACTTTCTGCAAGCTGGCGATTGAAGCCCACGGCGGCAAAATCTGGATCGAGTCGGGAGCGCCATTGAGCGGCGCGTGCTTCGTCTTCACGCTGCCGCTGCTGGACATCTCGGATGATGCGCTGCGGACGTCGTAGGTCAGCACCCACTCCAGCCGATTGCCTTAATCCGTAAATCCAACCTCTCCCTGCAAGCGGAGAGAGGGGAAACGGTCACAACTGGCAGCGATTTTCCAGTCTTATCCGCTTAAGTTGGCGCGCATGGGGCCGTAGGCCGCAGAGGGGGATTATTCACGTGAGCGTAATCCCCCTGACCGAGTGCGGTCAGCGCTAGTCCTCGGCCTGATACTCCGGGATCGGGCGGCAGCAGAGGACGAGCTGTTTCGCGGCGCGAACTTCGTCGAGTCGGGAAACAGGCGCTTCATGCGGCGCGCCGGTCAGCAGTTCTGGCTGAGTATGCGCTTCGGCGGCGATCTTCTTCATCACATCGATGAAGTTGTCGAGCGTGTCTTTATCTTCCGTCTCAGTCGGCTCGATCAGCAGCGCTTCCGGCACGATCAGCGGGAAGTAGTTGGTCGGCGGATGAATGCCGTAGTCCATCAACCGCTTGGAGATGTCGAGCGCGTGAACCGTCTCGACATCCTCGAAATGCCCTTCCATGACGAACTCATGGGCGCAGGCGCGGTTGTAGGGGATGTGATAGGCATCCTGAAGCCGCGCGCGGATGTAGTTGGCGTTGAGGACGGCGTGGCGTGAAACCTCGCGCAGCCCTTCGCCGCCATAGGCGCGGATGTAGGTGTAGGCGCGCGAGTGCATCCCGAAGTTGCCCTGAAACACCTTGAGGCGACCGATGCTCCTGCCCGGCACTTTCAGGCTGTAGAGCGGCGCTTCCTCTTCCTCGCTGGCGTCCTCGGCGATGACGGCAATCGGCCCCGGCAGGAAGTCCTTGAGGCGGAAGTTGACCGCGACCGCGCCGCAGCCGGGGCCGCCGCCGCCGTGAGGCGTCGAG
>CAZZAO010000152.1:0-11113 GCA_964652205.1 uncultured Anaerolineaceae bacterium
CCGGTGCCCAGTCGAAGAACCATTTGGCTTCGTCGGTCGGCAGGTTGACGCAGCCGTGGCTCATCGGGTGGCCCCAGTTGTGATGCCAGTAGGTTCCGTGCAGGCCATAGCCCTCGTAGAAGTACATTGTCCACGGGACATCGGGCAGGTAGTAGCCCGGCCCGACCATCAGCGTCGAGACATATTTGACGTAGATATTGAAGTCGCCGACGACCGTTGGCGTAGCGGGCAGGCCGGTCGAGCCGAGGACGCTGTGGACGAGTCGACCATCTTCGTAGGCGTAAGCGCGCTGGTCGCTCAGGTCGACGACGATGGACTTTCCAATCGCTACGGCTGCTGCTGGCGCTGCCGGGGCGTTTGTTGCGCTGACGATGCCGTAGTCGCTGATCGTGCTCGTCCCCGGCGCGGGGATGGTCAGCGTCTGGCCGACATAGACGATGTTCGGGTCAGCCAGACTGTTAGCCTGAGCGATGTCCGGCCATGAGACATTGAACTGCGCGGCAATCGACGCCAGTCGGTCGCCGGGCTGCACGGTATAGGTTTGCTGGCCGCTGGCCGCCGGAGCGGGGGCAGGGATAGCAGCCGGGGCGGGCGCGCTGCCCGGCGACACGATCAACTGCTGGCCGCTGAAAATCAGGTTCGGGTTGCTCAGGCTGTTCAGTTGAATCAACTGGTCTGCCGACAGCCCGAATTTCCGGGCGATATTGACCAGATGCTCGCCCGGCTGCACGGTGTAGTAGGTCGGGTTATCGAGCGGCGTCGTGTTGCTGACTGGCACAGGCGCGGCAGAGTCCTGAGGCAGCGGAAAGCTGCTGCCTGACGGGATAACGAGCGTCTGGCCTGCAAAAATCTGCCAGGTGTTGGTGATGCCGTTCGCCTGCGCTAGAACGGTCACATCGACGCCAAAATTCAGCGCGATGCGGAACAGGTTCTCGCCGGGCTGGACGACATAAGTCTGATCCTGGGCGAGCGCAGGCGCAGCCAGGAACAGTGACAGGCAGAGGATCAGGCTGCCGATCAAGGTGCGATAAGAGCGGATACGCTGCATACACGAGTCTCCTTGCCGGCGAAGGCCGCTTCTTGTTCATGGCCGAGCCATCATGCTCATCATGGACGATTGAATACTTCAGAATAATCAAATTGCTGGAACGTGCAAGTTACAAACCTTTCACAAACCATCGGCGGGCGCATTGCCGCGCTCTGCGAATGTCTGTACAATTCGCATTCAGTTGTGAAATGGGTTGAGTTCAGACGAGACTTTTAACTTATGCTGGTTCGCGCTTACCGTTTGACCGACCGTTTCGGCATGGTGCTGCTCAAAAGTGTAGTTGCCCTGACCGAAGCTACTCTGGCCGGTCTGACGGTCATCCGGCGCGCTGTTTTCGCGCTGGTCGGAGCCGTCGTCTTGATCTTTGCCCGTATCACCGGGCCGATCATCCGCCTGTTCACGCGCGGCACCGTGACTGCCTCTCGGCGCGCTTCCGCGACAGCGAGCAGCGCGGCTTCGGGGGTGATGGCTCGTCGCGCAGCTCGCGCTGAGATGACGCAGGTGGTCGCTCCAGACCCGCTGCGGGTGCAGAATCGCGTCCTCAGTGTGCTCGTGATTGTCCTCGGTTTCATCGTGCTGGCGGTGTTGATCTGGGCCACCGATCCAGCGCGCAACGGCGCTGTGCCAGTGAGTATCGCCTCGAATCTGAATCTCGGAGCGCCAGCGCAGTCGTCGCAGTTGGGGGCGCTGCCGGTAGCCACAGTGGCTAATCCGCTCGTGCCGACGACCGCTGCGGTCAACCCGACTGCCGTCCCGACTGCCACGGCTGCCGGGGCAGGGCTGCTCTCGCGTGGCTCGATTGCCTACGTCGTCCGTGAAAAAGGTCAGACCGACATCTGGGCAGTGCCGGTCGGGTCGCGCACAGCGGTGCGTATGACCAATAGCCCCTCTGACGAGCGTGATCCGGCCTGGTCGCCCGATGGGACTAAGCTGGCCTACGCCTCGCATCAGGATGGCAACTGGGAAATCTACATTGATGACCTGAACAGCGGCAAGACCAGCCGCATGACCTACGATCTTTCGTTTCAGGGCGCGCCGGGCTGGAGTCCTGATGGCGAATGGCTGGTCTACGAAAGCTATCAGGGCAACAACCTCGATGTCTACGTGATGCGGATCGACGGCTCCCAGCCGCCGCTCCGGTTGACGGACAATCCTGCGCCAGATTTCTCGCCCGCCTGGTCGCCCGATGGTCGCACGATTGCTTTCGTCTCATGGCGTGATGGTAATCAGGACATCTATATCTTTTCGCTCGACAATCCGCGCGATGACGCCGCCATTAACCTGACCCATTCACCTGACCGGCAGGAAGAGTATCCGTCGTGGAGTCCTGACGGCAAACTGATTGCCTACAGCGCGCTCGACGAAGGGCTGGAGAAGGTCTTCGTCAAGCCGGTCAGCGATCCGAGCCTGTCGGCTCAGGCGCTGGCGCGTGGCCGCACGCCCGCCTGGTCGCCTGATGGAACCAGTCTCGTCCTGGCCGAAGACTCGGTCGATAGCACCCATCTGGTCGCCGAGCCGTTCTCCGGCAGCGGCATCGCCACCGACATCATCCCGGTTCCCCTCGGCGCGACCCGTCCGGTCTGGACGTCTGCGCCGCTGCCCGCCGCGCTGGTCAGAACCGGCGGCCTGCCGCCCGGCGTCACCGAGCCGCTCTACGTCGAGCAGGTCAGCCAGCCGAGCGGCGATCCGCCCTATCGTCTCAAGACGCTCACCGACGTCAAAGCGCCGAACGCCGTCCTCAGCGAGCGCGTCAATGACTCGTTCAACGCTCTGCGCGAGCGCAGCCTGAGCGCGACCGGCTGGGATTTCCTCGGCAACCTTGAAGACGCCTTCTGGCAGCTCAACCGACCGCCGCAGCCGGGCGAAGATCGGCATAACTGGCTGATGACCGGACGCTCGTTCGCCATCAACCGGAACGCGATTGTCGGTTTCCCCGCGCCGCTCGAAGTCGCGCGCGAGGATGTCAACGTCAACACCTACTGGCGCGTCTATGTCCGCGTGGCCGACAACGCCCAGTCCGGCCAGTTGGGCGAGCCGCTGCGGCAGCTTCCGTGGGATTTTGCCAGCCGTAATCAGGGTGACGTGCAGGCGTATGACGAAGGTGGTCGCCTGCGCGCTGAAATGCCGGTTGGCTACTACGTCGATCTGACGCAGATGGCCGAGGACTATGGCTGGGATCGCGTGCCATCCGGCAGTGACTGGCGCGCCAATTTCAACAGCACCAATTACTGGCTGTTCCAGAAGCGTGATGGCCTGATCTGGTACGACGCGATGCGCGAGCTGTACACCGAAGGGCAGTTGGCGGGCTTTGTTCAGATTCCGGCGACTCCCGGCCCCGGCGAGCTGCGCGAGCCGATCACCGGCCAGAGCGGGCTGGCGACTCAGGCTCCGGTCATCGGCGGCGATGGTGGGTAAGGCGCGATGAGCCAGCGCGGCGGCAGCGTTCCAGCCTTCGTCCTGCTCCTGCTGGCGGTGGCGATCTTTGGCGGCATTGTCTGGTACAACGCGCGTCCTGTGCCTGACCTCGTGCCGATTATTCCGACCGAGATTCCCGAAGCGACTGAAGCCAACGCCTGGCAGGGCATTTTGCGGCAGGGCTTCGGCAGCAACAGCACGCCGCTGCCGACGGTCGCCATCCCGACCGCGCAGTTCGCGCCGCCAACCCTTCCTGCCGCCCTCGCTGTCGACGCGACGTTGATCGCGCCGGGCGAGCTGGATGTCGCGTCCGCGCTGACGGGGACACCCGCTAATATCGTCGCCACGCCGACGCTCCCGCCGCCGACTCCGGCCAACCTTGCCACTGACCTGCCGATCACCGTCGAAGCGGTGACGCGCCCGCCGTCATCATGGCAGCCGCCGCCGCTCGTCCCGCCGATCTCGCGCGATCCATATGGCCGCGACCATTACTGGTTCATCCGCCCGGTCGATTCCAACGGCATCAATTACGCCCTCTCGACTTATGCCTTCGGCTCCGATGGCCCGGTCGATAGCCCGCTGCGCGTTCATCACGGTATCGACATGCCGAACCCGATTGGCGAAACCGTCCGCGCGGCGGGTTCCGGCACCATTGTCTGGGCGGCAGACGGGCTGCGTACTGAAGGCGCGGTCTTTGAGAACTCGCCGAGCTATGGTAACGTGGTTGTCATCCAGCAGGACTTCGGCTATCAGGGCAAGACGCTCTACACCATCTATGCCCACCTTTCGGCGGCGCTGGTGATGCGCGATCAGCACGTCAACGCCGGGGACGCCATCGGTCTGGTCGGCAACAGCGGCAACGTCACCGGGCCGCACGTCCATTTCGAGGTACGGCTGGGCGAAGATCGTTACGGCAGCACTTACAACCCGGTGCTGTGGATGGTTCCCTACGTCGGCCACGGCGTGATTGCCGGGCGCGTCTCCGACTTTAAAGGCAACACCGTCGGCGATGCCAACGTGACCATCCGTAACTGGTCAACGGGCCTGGTCGCCGCGACGGCGACGACCTACGTGATTCAGAACACCGGCTACGACGTCAGATCTGACCCGGTCTGGCAGGAAAACTTCGCCGTCGGCGACATGCCAGTAGGCCGCTACGAAGTCATCACCGCCGTCGATGGCATCCGTGTCTCGCGCATCATCGACGTCCTCGAAGGGACGACCAGCTTCGTCGATCTCAGTTCTGCCGGGGTTGCCACACAGGAAAGCGAGCCGTCCGGCCCCTAGCGGCGGTCAGGCGTCGGTTTCGGGCATAGCGAAACCTTGCCGCATTCGTTACACTGTCGCGCTGGAGTTTCTGTTCTGAAGGTTCACCCGTAAACAGGAGGGATACGCTCCATGTTCGGACATCGAATGAAGCGTACCAGCGGGCTGCTTGCCCTGCTGACTTTTATCTTTGCACTGACCGTTGGCTTTAGTTTTTCAGTTCAGGCGCAGAGCAGCGGGACGGCGCTCACGCCCGGCCAGGCTGCGACTGGCGCGCTCAATAACGACACCATCGCCCAGGTTTTCACCTTCACCTCGACCGGCAGTGAAGCCGTTACGCTGGTCGCCAGTAACACCAGCGGGCTGGCGCTGGCGCTGCTGCTGTCTGACGCCAGCGGCGCGATTGTCGCGCAGGCGCGTGATGTCAACGTGAGCGGCGAGACGCGCCTTTCGACCAATACGCCTGCTGCCGGAACCTACTATGTGACGGTGCTGCCGGTCACTGGCGTTCAGGCTGCGACGACCGGCAGCTATCAGTTGACCCTGACAACCGGCGCGCCGACACCCGAAGTGACTGCCGCTCCCGGCCCGGAAGCGACCGCCGAGGTCGCCCGTCAGGTCGTCACGCGCAGCGGCATTCAGGTCACGCTTGGCTGGGGCAGCAGCGCCGATATGAACCTCGAAGTCCGCGACCCGGTCGGCAACGCGATCTACTTCGGCAGCCCGACCAGCGACAACGGCGCGACCTATGGCGCGAACGTCAATGGCAACTGCGTGAACCTCGTCTCCGATGCTCCGAGCGAGAATGTCTCATGGGCGCCGGGTGGCGTTCCGGCGGGCAGCTATGAAGTGCTGGTCTACTATCAGCAGGAATGTCAGCAGAACGGCACCGTTTCATTCAACGTCAATGTAACCTTCGACGGCACAGCGCTTGCGCCGGTTGCCGGTTCGCTCCAGCCGGGGCAGGTATTCGTCACCAGCTTCGTCGTCAACGCCGACGGCACGGCGACTCTCAGCGGTCGCGCCGGTGTCAACGGGCAGGAACGCCTTCCGGCGGCAGCGGCGGACATTGTCGCCAGCGCCAGACCGATTGACTTTAACACCCAGGTCAGCGGCGTTATCACCAATCAGCAGCCTTATCAGGGTTACAGCTTCACCGCTGCGGCTAACGAAGTCGTCTCGATTGATCTTGTTTCGACGTCTGGCAGCCTCGACACTTATCTGGCGCTGCTCGATCCGTCCGGCGGCGTGGTCTACTTCAACGACGACCGCGCCTTCCGTGAAACCAATTCCTCGCTCAGCGGCAGCCTGCTGGTCGTCCCCGGAACCTATACCATCGTCGCCACTCGTTACGGCCTGACGCTCGGTGGCACGGAAGGTGGCTACCTGCTGTCGCTGACGCGCGGCGTCAACGCGGCGACGCTCGGAACCGGTACGGCGGAAGCGACGGCGGCGGTCGGGGCGACGGGCAGTTCAGACCTGCCTGCCAGCATCCAGAACCTCGCTTTCCCGGAGGGCAGCATCGCCATCACGCTGGTCTGGAATACCAATGCCGACCTGCGCGTGATCGTCCGCGATCCGGCGGGCGACACCGTCTTTGTCGATAACCCGTCGATTCGCAGCGGCGGTCGGATCGTCGCTACGGGCAATCTCAACTGCCAGCCGACTCAGCCAACTCCGGTCGATTACACCTACTGGCCGACTAACGTCACCCCGCGCGCTGGTTCGTATGAGATCGACGTCTGGTTTAAGAGTGAGTGCAGCGATACCACGCCGATCAACTTCACGCTCTACACCACCGTAAACGGCCAGCAGGTCATTAATCGCGCGGTCACGCCAGCCCAACCCTTCCTGCTCAATGACCACTACATCACGGGCTTCACCATCGGCGATACCGGCGCGGCCACTGAAGAAGCGGGCGGCGTCTCTGGCCTGAACTCGCTTCCGTGGCAGGCAGAAGCCGCTTCAGCCACTGCCATCTCGCCGGGGCAGACGGTCAACGGCAGCATTACCCCGACCAACAAGTTCGACCTCTATTCGTTCCAGGGGCAACAGGGGGATCGTATCTCGATTGCCATGACTCATGGCGAGGGGACCGTGCTCGACCCCAAGCTCTACCTGATTGGCCCCAGCGGCACGACCGCCACGATGAATGATGATGCCGTCCTCGGCACAAACCGCGACTCGCTCATCAATAATTTCACCTTGCCATCAGACGGTCAATACATTATCATTGCAACCCACTACGGGGAGCAATTCGGGATCCCGTCAGGCGCTTACAACCTGACCTTCAATCAATCTGGTTAGCCACTTCAGCACCTGTTCTGGAGCGGTTTCCAGAGGAACGCTCCAGAACAGATGCTTTGAACCTGAAGCCTTACCGCCAATGAAAGTAGCCGTTGAATGAAATTTCGCCTGCCAATGCTGGGGATCGCTGCCCTGGTGCTTCTCGTTGCTGCCTGTGCTCCCCCGCCACCGCTGCGCGATAACAACCTTCTGGCCGATAGCAGCCTGCTCAATCAGCCAGCGGCCACGCCCGATGCTTCTGCGACTGAGTCCGCTTCGCCTGAACAAACCCTCGTGCCGGGCGCGACCGCCGAATCGACCGCCAGCGCTGGCGCGCCGGAACTGACTCCCAGTGCGTCCGGGACGGCTGAATCGACGGCTGTCGCCGGCGCATTTACCGCCGATGCTTCCTGCACCGCTCCCTGCTGGCACAACATCACCCCCGGCGTCACGCGCTGGGTCGATGCCCTCGCTCTCATTCAGGATGACCCCGCCTTTCAGGTGGAAAGCCCGCAGCAGGATGATAAAAGCAAGACCATCGGCGTCGTCTGGGCGCCCAAAGGCGGCACGCAGTGCTGCCAGATGGTGGCTGAAGACGGCCAGACGGTTAACCTGATCTTCCTGCGTACTCGACCTGACCATACGATTGGCGAAGTGCTCGCCGTTCAGGGTGAGCCGAAGTATGCGGTTGGGACACCTTTCGCGGACGATCAGGCGATTGTCAACCTGGTCTATCCCGACGTCCCGATGCTGATCTTCGTCTTTGTGGCTGGCGAAGCCAATGGCGCGATCAGCGCTTCGAGCGAGATCATCGGCGTCCTCTATACCACGCCGAAGGACATGGATCTCTTTATGAAGACCAACAATCTTTATAATTGGAAGGGTTATCAGCCTTACAGCGCTTACAAGAATAGCGATGGGGCGCAGTTTGACATCACGCCGAGCGTGACGCTCACGCCCACTGCCTCGCAGTGATGTTGGCCCGATGGTATACGCACAGGACAAGGAGCGGTGGACATGAGTGCAGAAGCTAACCTGGCTGCACCTGGCTCGATTAATGATCTGACTCCCGGCATGGAAGTTCGGGGGACGATCAAGCGAATCGAGTTGTATGGCGCATTCGTAGATATTGGCGTTGGGCAGGACGGCTTGCTGCATATTTCGCAGTTGGGCAAGCCGAATGTCCACAACGTCGCTGACGTCGTGCAGGTCGGGCAGGTTGTCCCCGTCTATGTGCTGCGTGTCGAGAAAGAAGCGGGGCGCATTGCGCTGTCGCTGGTCAAGCCGCCAGAGACGCCCTGGGAAGCGATTGCCGAGGGGCAGGCGGTCAAGGGCAAGGTCGTCCGCATCGAGAACTTCGGCGTTTTCGTCGATATTGGGGCCGAGCGCCCTGGGATGATCCACGTTTCCGAGCTGGCGAACGGCTATGTTAATTCGCCGTCGGATGTGGTCAAGGTCGGCGATGAGGTCGAGGCGCGGATCATCAGGATCAATCGCAAGAAGCATCGTATCGATCTGAGCCTCAAGGCGATGGAAGAGCCAATTGTCATGCCGGAAGAGCCGGAAGACGAGGCTCTGCCAACGGCGATGGAGCTGGCGCTGCGCCGCGCGATGGAAGGCGGCAAGGCGGTTGCGGCTTCGACCCGTAGCCAGGCCGACGAGGCCCGGCGGCTTCAGCAGGAAAGGCGCGACCGCGAGCGTGAAGAGATCGTCCAGCGGACGCTCAATCACAGCCACCGCGGCTAGCCGCTTCGGTCACGTGATTCATCAACGACGAGCCTGCTCCCTGAGCAGGCTCGTTTTATTGCGGCACGCGCGTTTCGTCCGCTCAGGCGGTCAGGGCGGATGGCTCACGCTGAAGGCGAACGAGGGTCAGGATCAATTGAATCAACATCAGCAGGGCGGCGGCAATGCACCACGGACAGAGGGCCTTAATCACCGCAATCGACGTATAGATCAGATAGGCGTGATAAATCACGCCGAACAGCGTGATTCCGAACAGCAGCAGCAGGCCATACTGCTTAAACAGGGCGACGCGGCGCTGAAGCAGCAGCACGGCGAAAATGGCGACGTGAGCCGCGAAGCCGAGATAAGCAATCGGAATCCCTAGCAGAGTTGACCAGGCGCTGCTCTGGACTTCCTCACAGTTAATCAAACCGGACTCGACGCAGACGGCGGAGACGTTGGCGATCTTGACGTAGCTCAGATAGCCGGTGACGAGCAGCGCAATGATCTCGATGATGATCGCCGCGTGCCAGAGCGTGAAGCGCGACCCGCGCCCTGCTGCCGGTGACAGATTCGTGTCTGTAGTGGATGCCATGCGGAAAATATCCTTATCTTCTACTGTCGTCCGTTAGTCGAGCGCTTTCATCAAGCGAACCGGAAGCTCCGAACCGACCGGCAGATCGGTCACACCTGCCGGGATAATCATCAGGCCGTCAGCCCTGACCATCGACGTCAGCGCGCCGGAGCTTTGCGTGCCGGTTGTCCGGGCGACCAGTCGCCCGTCTTCGCGCGCCAGCGTCACCCGCGCGTAAGTCTGTCGCCCGTCCAGCACCAGCACTTCACTCGTCACGGCGGTAATCGTCGGCCAGATGTCCGGGCGCTGTGACAGCCGCAGCAGCACCGGACGCACGAATACGTCGAACGTCACCATCGCCGAGACTGGATTCCCTGGCAGCCCGAAGAACGGCACGCCGCCCAACTGACCGAAGGCCAGCGGCTTGCCGGGACGCAGATTGACGCGCCAGAAATTGACCTTGCCGATCTCGTCCAGCACCGTCCGCACCACGTCGAACGCGCCGACCGAGACGCCCGCCGAGCTAAGGATCAGGTCGGGTTTCTGGTCGAGTGCTTCGCCAAAGCGGCGGCGAACATCGACGAGCGTGTCACGCGCAACCGGAAGGCGGATCGGGATGCCGTGGTAGCTGCGCACCAGTGCCGCCAGCGTGTAGCCGTTCGAGTCGCGGATTTTTCCCGGCGCGAGCGGCTCATCGACGCCAACCAGCTCATCGCCTGTGCTGACGATGGCAACGCGCGGCGCGCGCGTCACGGACACCGTGCCGCGTCCGAGCGCTGCCAGCACGCCGACCTCTGCCGGGCGGATCAGCGTCCCGGTTGCCAGTACGATCTGCCCTGCCGCAATATCCTCGCCTTTGGGGCGGACGTAAGCGCCGCTCTCGACGCTGCGCAGCACGGCCACTTCCGCCTGAAGGCTGCTGTCCGCCGCGTTGAAGCTGGCGTCAGTATCCTCGACCGGGATGATCGCGTCCGCGCCAGCGGGTATCGGCGCGCCGGTCATGATCCGCGCTGCTTCGCCCGCGCCCAGGCTGCCGGACGGGGACGAACCGGCTGGAATGTCCATCGTCACGCGCAGACGTATCGGCGCGTCGCGGCGCGCGCTGGCAATGTCGGCAGCCCGCAGCGCGAAACCATCCATGCTCGAATTGTCGAATGGCGGCAGGTTGATATCCGAGCGAATGTCTTCGGCCAGTACCCGCCCTGACGCCTCGTCGAGCGGCGTGCGTTCGGCGGGGAGTGGGGCGATAGCGGCGAGGATGCGCTCGATGGCTTCATCGACCGTCAGCAGTCCGGTCACGCTCAATCCTTCCTTAGCGAGAATTGTTTCGCATTATAGCACGGGGTGTAAGCAGTTCATTTGAATTTCTCACGGGGCGTTAAATCTGGTGTAAAATGGCATGATACGCACAGGACGCAAGCGTCATCCTAACGCCGTCACGCCTCCTTGATCAACTGGATCGCCGCAGGCTATGAATTTACAAACGCTCTATGATTCTCTCTCTGAGCTTTCCCCGCACGACCGCTCGCTGATCGAACGAGCCTATCGCAAGGCAGAAACTGCTCATGCCGGGCAGTTTCGTAAATCCGGCGAACCCTATTTCACACACTGTGTCGCAGTCGCGCAAATTCTGGCCGACATGAAGCTCGATGCCGAAGCGATTGCCGCTGCGCTGATGCACGACTTGATTGAGGACACGCCGATCACGCTCGATGAGCTGCGCGATGAGTTCGGCGAGAGCGTTGCCAACATCGTCGATAGCGTGACCAAGCTGACGAATCTCCCGATGAAAGTCGAGC
>CAZZAO010000153.1:0-8946 GCA_964652205.1 uncultured Anaerolineaceae bacterium
GGGCGCGAACAATCGCGCCCCCACGAAAAACAACATCTCGTCATTTCTCCCCTCGCCCTCCGGGAGAGGGGCCGGGGGTGAGGGCTAGCCCGTTGCCCCGGCCTTTTGAAGCTTCGACCACTCATCCTTGAGGGTGACGGTGCGGTTGAACACCAGCCTGTCCGCCGTCGAGTCGGGATCAACGGTGAAGTAGCCGACGCGCTCGAACTGGTAGTGCGTTCCGGCTTCAGAGCCAGTCACACTCGGCTCGACGTAAGCGCGCTCGATGACTTCGAGCGACTTCGGATTCAGGTAGTCGGTGAAGTCTTTATCGTCGTCCACGTCGTTCGGATTGGCAATCGTCAGCAGGTGATCGTAGAGCCGGACTTCGGCCTCGACGGCGTGCTGCGCGCTGACCCAGTGGAGCGTCGCCTTGACCTTGCGGCCATCCGGCGCGTTACCGCCGCGCGTGGCCGGGTCGTAGCTACAGCGCAGCTCGATGACGCTGCCGCTGGCGTCCTTGATAACTTCTTCGCACTTAATGAAATAAGCCGCGCGCAGCCGGACTTCCTTACCGGGCGAAAGCCGGTAGAACTTCGGCGGCGGGTTCTCCATGAAGTCGTCCTGCTCGATATACAGCTCGCGCGAGAATGGAACCCTGCGCGTCCCGGCGTCGGGGTTTTCCGGGTTGATGAGCGGCTCAAACTCCTCGACCTGCCCTTCGGGATAATTAGTCAGCACGACCTTGATCGGACGCAGCACAGCCATGACGCGCGGCGCAATCTTGTTCAAGTCCTGCCGGACACAGTATTCGAGCATCTGGAAATCGACCATGCTATTCGACTTGGAGACGCCGATCATTTCGCAGAAATCACGGATCGCCTTCGGCGTCATGCCACGACGGCGCAGGCCAGACAGCGACGGCATCCGTGGGTCATCCCAGCCGCGCAGATAGTCCTGCGCCAGCTTGATGAGCTTGCGCTTGCTCAGGACGGTGTACGTCAGGTTGAGGCGCGCGAACTCGATCTGCTGCGGGTGGTAGATGCCCAACTGCTCGATGCACCAGTCGTAGAGCGGGCGATGCGCTTCAAATTCGAGCGTGCAGATCGAATGGGTGATGCGCTCAATCGAGTCGCTCTGGCCGTGCGCCCAATCGTACATCGGGTAGATGCACCAGGCATCGCCGGTCCGGGGGTGAGTCGCGTGGAGCACGCGGTACAACACCGGGTCGCGCAGGTTGAGATTCGGCGAGGCCATGTCGATTTTGGCGCGCAGCACGCACGCGCCGTCTTTGAATTCGCCCCGGCGCATCTGCTCAAACCGGTCGAGGTTTTCCTCGACTGTGCGGGTACGAAACGGGCTGTCTTTGCCCGGCTCAGTCAGCGTGCCGCGATAGTCGCGGATCTGCTCCTGCGAGAGATCATCGACGTAAGCCTTGCCGTCGCGGATGAGCTGTACCGCCCACTGGTACAACTGCTCGAAATAGTCCGAGGCATAATACAGCCCGTCCCAGTCGAAGCCGAGCCAGTGGACGTCGTTGATGATCGAGTCGATGTATTCCTGTTCTTCTTTGGTCGGGTTGGTGTCGTCGAAGCGCAGGTTAGTCTGGCCGCCGAACTCATCGGCCAAACCGAAATTGAGACAGATCGACTTGGCGTGACCGATGTGCAGGTAGCCGGTGGAAAGCGCGTTTGCACGCGACCGCCGAAACGCCCGCTTCGGTTATGCTCCTCGACCATCTCGCGGATAAAGTCGGTCTTGCCGGTGACGCTCCCCTCATCAGGGGCGATATTTGTTTCCTCAGCCATAGCGCCTGTCTTCCCGTCGGTATACTGCATTTGCTTAATCGGCGGAGATTGTAGCGCACCCTGACGCCGCCGGTATAGAGGCACCCTGCCGGAGTCAAAATCAGGTATCATCTCGCTGAGATTGCATCCCCTGTCACTGGAGCCTACCTATGCCACGCCTGTATATCGCCGGGCCGCTCTTCAACACGCATGAGCGCTGGTACATCGAGCAGATCGCCGCTGTGGTCGAGGCGGCGGGCTACACCACTTTTGTCCCGCACCGCGATGCCGGACTGATTGACAAGAGTCAGCCGCTCGACCGTCCGCGCCTGTTCCGCGCCGACATGGCCGCGCTCGACGAATGCGCGGGCTGTATCGCCCTGCTGACCGGAGCCGATCACGACTCGGGAACCTGCGGCGAACTGGGCTATATGTACGCCAGAGGCAAGCCGTGCATCGGCATCAGCGACGACATCCGCTCGCTCAACAACCTGATCTGGGGGCTGTGTGGCGAAGGTCAGCACCTGATCCAGACGCTCGATCAACTGCTGCCGCTGGTTCAGCGTCTCATTCCGTCAGCGACAGCGGGTTAAACGAGATGTCGCGGTCGTAGACATCGACACCTTCGCGCTGCTTGATGAAGTTGATGACCCCGTAAGTCAGCGGCGTGGCGAGCGCCTCATAAGCAACCTTGAACAGCCACTGCGTCAGCATCGAATTCAGCAGCGCGCTTTCTGGCGAGGTTCCCCAGAAGGCGACAAAGATGAAGATCAGTGAGTCGAAACCTTCGCCAACGAGGGTCGAGCCAATCGTTCGCATCCACAACCAGCGCCCGCCGGTCAGCACCTTCATCCGCGACAGCACATAGGAGTTGGCGAACTCCCCGACCAGAAAAGCGGCAAACGACGCGATCAGTAGACGCGGGGTGTAGCCGAGGACGCGCTCATAAGCCGCCTGCCCGTCCCAGAATGAGGCCGCAGGCAGCGCCAGACCGGCGAGGATGGCAAGCACAGCCAGCAGATTGCAGGCGAAGCCCAGCCAGATCACCCGCCGCGCGCGCCGAAAGCCGTAAACTTCGGTCAGCACGTCGCCAACGATATAGCTGATCGGGAAGATAACGATTGCCGCCGGGACAATCAGCCCGCCGAGATCAACCAGCTTGACGGCAATGATGTTGGCGGTCATCAGGCAGGTGATAAAGACCGCCACCATCAGCACGAACCAGATCGAGTAACGAGGTTCCGGGCGCGTATTCATCAAGTTTTCTCTCATCCCTCTGCGGATCGAGCCGACGCTGCGCGGCTAAACTCGCTGAACCCCGGCACGACGTTCCCTGATTAAAGGATGACGACGTTCGTCGAGCGCAGGCCGGGCAAGCGAGAATGAAAAGCGCCTCTGAAGTTTTCAGAGGCGTTTCTCGTATGCTGGGGGACCTGGATTCGAACCAAGATCGATAGAGCCAGAGTCTATTGTTCTACCATTGAACTATCCCCCAAAGACAGGCGACATTCTAGCACGCTCATTTTTGTATTTCAAGGCTGAGTTGGCGTCAAAGTTGCAAAAGTGGTCGACTCGCTGATCGTCAGTTTGACGCGCACGACCTGGGTGTCAAGGGTCACGCCCTGCACCAGATTGCCATCGGCATCGACCGCTACCGGGCGCACGTCATCTTCAATCGATGTCCGCTGGCCGTTCAGCCGAATATCGACCCGCGCCGCCGCGACCTGCTGCACGCGGCTGGCAGGGCCAGTCACCGTCACCTGATTGACGTCGAAGGTCGGGTCGCCTTGCTGCGCGTAGCCGAATGGCAGCGCGCCGACGTAATTCGCCCGCACCGGCACAAGGATCGAGAGTTCTTCCTCAAGGTTAACCGTGACCTGGCGCGGCGAAATATCGACGACATGCGCGCGGCGTTCAGGCGCGACTTCCCACTGAAGCTCGACTGTATGCATCCCCGGCCCGAGTCCGGCCAGATCAGCCCAGACGAGGATATCGTCCGCCACCAGCAGATTCCGCACCGAACTCGGCGAGCGCACGATCACCTGGGCGTTTTTAGTCACCGCATCCATGTTGGTGATAATCAGGCCGGAATCGGGAGTCAGGCGGATCGGAACCAGCTCGCTCAGCCGGTACTGCTCAATAGGATCAAGCTGCGAGTTAGCGATAATCCAGACGAAAAAGGCCAGAATCAGGCAGCCGACAAACCACATCAGGTTTTCGAGAATCTTGCGGTTAATGGAACGCGGTGTTTGCTGCATCAGCGGCGCGCCAGCCTAATGCAGCCGCGCGCGCAGGCTGGAGACCTGCTCGCGGGCGCGCTCCCAGAGATTACTGGTCTGGTCGTGTTCGGGGCCATAAAAGGCATTCAGAATCGTCCGCAGGCGCTTCGGGTCGAGGCGCATGATGATGCGCCCGCCGTTGGTGATCGAGATGCGCCCGGTTTCCTCGGACACAATGACGACGACGGCATCGCTGACTTCGCTCAGGCCGATAGCCGCGCGATGGCGCGTGCCAAGCTTGGGGTTGGGCAGGTTGCGGCCTGCGGTCAGGGGCAGCACGGCAGCGGCAGCCGCGATCTTGCCGTTACGGTCGATAATCGCCGCGCCGTCGTGCAGTTCGGTTTTAGGCCAGAAGATGGTCAGGAAAATCTGCGGGCTAACGTCAGCATCGAGGCGAATCCCGGTGCGAATGTACTCTTCAAGGCTGCTGTTGCGCTCCAGGCAGATGAGCGCGCCGTGCCGACGCTCGGACAGCCGTTCCGCCGCCACGCAGATATCCTCGATGATTTGCGCGCGCACGCCTTCCGGGGCATGACGGTTGAAGACGATTCCTGCCCGACCTAGCCGTTCCAGCGCGCGGCGCAGCTCCGGCTGGAAAATGACCGGGACGGCAATCGCCAGCACCGTCAGCATGTTGCCAAGCAACCAGCGCAGCGCCAGCAGTTCAAAGACATTGGTGATGACGACCACAAACGCCAGCAGCAGGATCATGCCGCGAAGGAGCGCGACCGCCTGTGTGCCGCGAATGAAAAAGCTGGCTCCATAGAACAGCAGCGCCACCAGCAGAATATCGACGATGGCGATAGGCGTGATATTGTCAAATGTCCAGATGAGATCCACAGTACCCTCGTCCTCAGCCCTGCTCCGGCGGGGAGAAGGGTGAAGCTTTCGCGTGAAGCTGCACACTGAATTTCCTCACGCGAACCACCTTATGGTTTGAACTGCTGTCCTGCGCCGAGAGAAACCTGGCGTGAGGGCGTCCTCAGCCGCCGAGTTGGGACAGCAGCCGTTTGTAGTCTTCGACGCCCGGCGGATTCAGGGCGATGATCTGGCGGATGGTATTGGCGGCGTCCTTATGCAGGCCCGCTTCCAACTGAAGCTCGCCGAGCGCGTCAAGCTGGACAATCGCATCCGGCGTGCGCCCCAACTGCCGGTAGATCGCGCCCAGACGCGAGCGCAGCCCGGTATCGTTCGGGTAGAGCGTCACCATCTCTTCGAGAATCCCCGTGATCTTGTTGATCTGCCGCTTGCCCGCGTAAACGCTCAACAGTTGGTCGAGGCGGCGAATCCCTTCGAGCGTGTTATTCTGGCGGTAGTTTAGCTCGACCAGCATCTTGTGCGCGCGCTCGTCATCCGGCGCGAGCTGGACGATCTCCTCATAAAGTTTCTGCGCGCGGCGCGAGTCGAGCCGCATCTGGTCGATGTCAGCAATCCGGTGCTTGATGCGGACGATCTTTTCCGGCGCGGCCTGAACGCGGTTAGCGGTGCGCTCTGCCAGACTGAAAGTATCACGCGAGAGGTCGAAGTTGCCCAACTGGTGATAGGTATCCGCCAGATCGATGTACTGGTCGATGGCCTCGTCCCAGCGTTCCTCAGCTTCGAGCAGCTCGATCAGGTTCTCGCGCACCGAAATATCGAGCGGAGCCATCTCCAGCACTTCGCTCAGGATGGCGGCGGCGCGGTCGTTCTCTCCCCGCACGAGGTAAGTTCGGGCGACCGTGTTGTACTTGGTGATGGCGCTGCGGACCCGGTTTTCACGCATCATGATCTCGGCCATCCGAATGTGAATCGGCAGGTAGTGCGGCGAAAACTCGACCGCGCGATGCGCTTCGTCCATTGCCAGCGTCAGCAAGCCCGACCGGAAGTAGCGGTCGATCAGCGCGACCGATTCAGTCAGCTTATCGCCCCGGCTGTCAGCCAGAATATCGACCGCGCTCTGATCGCCCTGATCGCGCATCGTCTCGTCCATCTGGCGGCGCGTTTCGGCAATCCGTTGCTTCCAGTCCTTGCCTTCGAGCATCTTGACGAAGCGGCGGTCAACCGCTTCAAGCTGCTCGTCATTGCGCCCGTTGAGCATGACGTGCAGCCGCTCATAGATCGAGTTGAGTTCCTGCGCCTCGACCGGATTGGTGGTCAACTGCGTATCGACCGCCTCAAGGCTCTGAATCAGGCTGCGAGTCGCCTTCTTGTATTCCCCCATGCGGAAGTACGCCTGACCGAGCGCATGATACGCGCCAGCGGCCAGCGCCGCAACGCTGCTGGCGTCAGTCAGGTGGCGAATCGCTTCGTCCTGCCGGTTCGCCAGCACCAGCAGCACGCCAAGATTCAATTCGAGTGCCGGGTGGCGCAGGTGCGCTTCCGCGCGCTGATAGGCGCCAATCGCCTCATCGTGCAAGCCCTGCCGCTGCCATTCCATCGCCTGCAAGGCATCGCCGCCAGCGGCGTCGAGGCCGTGCTCCTCGATGACGTAACTGGCAAGCAGGCTCAGAGCTTCGGTCATGGCCTCGCCCATCGGCCCCAGCGGATCGGCTTCACCGACGAATGACGTACCGGGGCCGCGACCGCCATCGAAGCCGGTGGCGCGCCCCTTGATGTCCGGGCCAACGCTGTTATCGGCAGGGGGCTGGACGTCCTGCCCTGATTCGAGCGCGCGGATGGTGTTGAGGACAAGCGCGTTGTTCCGGTCGAGGCGGAGCGCGCGCTGCGCCGACTTGAGCGCTTTATCGACATCGCCGAGGCGCTGGAAGTTGTAGGCCAGCGTCAGATATTCGCTGACCGCGCCCCTGTTATCGCCGATGCGCTCGCGCACCTGCGCCAGCTTGGCGTGAATGGCGACCAGACCGGGCGTCAGCTTCGTCGCCCGCTCCCAGTTCGCCAGCGCCTTCGCCAGATCGCGCTCGCTGAAATAGATTTCGGCGACGTTGACGTACTGCTGAGCCGCTTCGCGCAGGCGGCCCATACGTTCAAGGACGTCGGCGCTCTTTTCGAGCGGAATCGGGTCCTGCGGCGACAACTGATGCGCCCGACTGTAGACTTTGAGCGCGTCGTCAAGCCGTCCAGCTTCGAGCAGCGCCAGACCGAGGTGAATGTGCGCGTCGGGGTCATCGGGGATCGCCTGCACCGCCTTCCCATACGACTGAATCGCGGCGTTCCAGTCCTGATCCCAGGCGGCGTTATGCCCCGCGTTCATCGCGGCATCGTACCCTTCACGGTTTCTGTTAACAGCCATAATCGATCCCCGTCGAACTTAGTGGGCGGGTGCGAGCAGCTCCATCAGGATGGCTTTTTGCGCGTGCAGCCGGTTTTCCGCCTGATCGAATAACGCCGACTGCGGCCCATCAGCCACCTCGTCGGTGATTTCCTGGCCGCGATGCGCGGGCAGGCAGTGCATGACAATCGCCTTCGGACTGGCAAGCGCCAGCAGCGCCGTGTTGACCTGATAATCGCGCAGGTCTTTTTCACGCTGCGCCGTCTGCGATTCCTGCCCCATGCTCACCCAGGTGTCGGTGTAAACCACGTCTGCGCCTTTAATCGCGGCTGCCGGATCGTGGAACATCTCAATCGCGCCAGTCATGCGCGCGCGCTCATCGGCACAGGCCAGCACGTCTTCGGACAGCTCGTAACCGGGTGGCGAGGCGATGGCGAACTGCGCGCCAAAGCTCATCGCGCCCTGCACCAGCGAGGCGGCCACATTATTACCGTCGCCAATGTAGGCGATCCGCAGCCCTTTGACGCGGCCATAACGCTCATGGATAGTCATGATGTCGGCCATCGCCTGACAGGGATGGCTGACGTCGCTCAGGCCGTTGATGACCGGGACGCCCGACCATTCCGCCAGCGTCAGCAGATCGGTGTGGCGAAAGACACGCGCCATGACGATGTTGACGTAACGCGACAGCGTGCGCGAAATATCGGGGACACTTTCGCGCTTGCCGAAGCCAATTTCAGCGGGGCCGAGCGTGATCGACGTCCCGCCCAGTTGCCCCATGCCGACTTCAAATGAGACGCGCGTGCGTAAAGAGGGCTTCTCGAAAATCAGGCCGAGCACCTTGCCCTTGAGGGCGGGCGCATTGCCACCCGCTTTCTGCTCAGCTTTCAGGCGGAGCGCGAGTTCAAGTACCCCGTGGAGTTCGTCGGTTGACCAGTCGTACAGATTGAGGAAATGTCTCATCAGGTGCTTCAATACAGGGTGTTAGGCAGGCGAAAACGGTGACGAGTCGATTATAGCACGCTCAGGGGGATGTGCGCACGCGGCAAGAATGAAGGATAATGCCCTGTTCTATCGCTGGAGTCATCGAATGAACAGGGATATTGAGTGAGCGAAGAACTCACCGACCCGATGACCGTCGTCACCATCTATCGCACGAGCAAAATCCGAAAATACTGGAGCGAGCCTGATGAAAGTGGTTTATGACGCGGAAATCGACATCCTGCCTATCCAGCTCAACGATCATGCGATTGAGGAAAGCGACGAGGACAAGCCCGGCGCCATCATCGATTACGACGCTGACGGTAATGTCGTCGGCCTCAAAATTCTGGATGCGTCCCGACACGTCGGCAACCCGCAAAGTCTCGATTACGCTGTGACCGGTTTACGCCCTCGCTAGTTTTTCGGCTTACTTCCGCCCGACCGGCTCCATGTCGCGCCAGTTGGTGCCGATCTCGGCATCGGCCTTGAGCGGCGCTTTCAGCGTGTAGGCGCTTTCCATTACCTCAACGACCAGCGCGGCAGCCTCATCAATCTCACGCTCAGGCACTTCCAGCACCAGTTCGTCATGCACCTGCAAAATCATGCGGCTGGCGAGCTTGCGCCGGGTCAGCTCGGCGTAAAGGTCGATCATCGCCTTCTTGATGATGTCCGCCGCCGTCCCCTGAATCGGCATGTTGATCGCTTCGCGCTC
>CAZZAO010000153.1:8956-10507 GCA_964652205.1 uncultured Anaerolineaceae bacterium
GGGGCCGGACATCGTGCCCCTGTACGATATTCGCGACTGGAGCGCGGGCAGCAACACCCGGTCGAGAATATGATCCCTGCGTTCCTTTCAGCCGGAAGCGCGGCCAATCGGTGAACGGTCCAGGCGTCATCGCTCCTTGAGCGCGCGCTCCGCCGTCGCCACGTTATTAAAGTTGCCGCCGCCATCCCGAAGCTGGGGAAAGCGGCGCTTGCGGCCAAATAAGGTCTGGACGTAGCCCTCGTCGCGGGCCATCGCCTTCGTGCTTTCAAGGTAACGTTCAACGTTGGGCAGGCGCTGAAAATAAGTCTGGATGAAGGCGCGCGCCTCGGCCAGCGTCAGTTCACTGTCACGCGCCAGTCGGAACGGCCCCATGCCATAGAGCAGACCAAAATTAATGCGCTTGGCGAAATCACGCTGATTTTTGTTCACCGTTTCAATCGGCACGTTGTAGAGGACAGCAGCGGTGGCGGCGTGAATATCCTGCCCCTGATTGAAGGCGTCAAGCAGATACGGCTCGTCGGCGACATGGGCCATGACGCGCAGCTCGACCTGACTGTAATCGACCGCCAGCAGGCATGTCCCCGGCGGCGTGATGATAGCGCGGCGGACTTCGCGCCCCGCCTCGGTTCGGGTCGGGATGTTTTGCAGGTTGGGGTTGCTGCTGCTCATCCGCCCGGTAGCCGAACCGGCCTGATTGTAGCTGGTGTGCAAACGACCGGTGCGCGCGTTAATCAGCGCGGGCAGCGCATCGACGTAGGTTCCCTTCAGCTTGCTGATCTCACGGTACTGCAAAATGCCGTCGATGATCGGATGCTCGCCGCGCATATTTTCCAGCACGTCGGCAGCCGTCGAGAAGCCGTGGCTGGTCTTACGCAAGCCCTCAGCCTTGAGGTTGAGCGCGCCGAACAGCACGTCGTTCAACTGTTTGGGACTGTTGATATTGAACGGCCCCATGCCGCCCAATTCATAAATCTCAACGGCCAGCGCCTGAAGCCGCAAATTGAGTTTAACACTGAGATCGGCCAGAAAGGGGACATCGAGCAGGATGCCCGCTTCTTCAATCGCCGCAATGACCGGGACGAGCGGCATCTCAATCGTATCATTCAGGCGCGTCAGATCGTCATCGAGCGCGGCCCTGAGCGGCGCGATCAACTGATAGGTGAAGGCAGCATCGGCGGCGGCGTAGGGCGCGGCCTGCTCAATCGCCACCTTGTCCATCGTGATCTGCTTCTTGCCGCTGCCGATCAACTCCTCGATATGCGTCATCGGCGCGCCGAGCCGGTTCGCAGCCAGATTCTTCAGGCCGAGATGATTGCTGCCGGGATCGCGCAGCCACTCGGCCACCATCGTGTCGAAGGTGATCGGCGCGACGTCGATGCCGTAACGCTGAAAAACGACCAGATCGTAGGTCGCATTGTGGGCCGATTTCTGAATCGCCGGGTTGGTCATCGGCGGACGAAGCGCCTGAGTAACCTGTTCCAGCTCAAGCTGCTCGCCCGCTTCGTGGCCGACCGGGATATAGTAGCCCTGCTCGCCGTTGACCGAGAGCGA
>CAZZAO010000153.1:10517-10897 GCA_964652205.1 uncultured Anaerolineaceae bacterium
CGAACATGAGCGCCATCTGGCCGCCGGGCGCTGCCGCCTCGACCGCCTGCACGGATGCGCCGGCGCGGTGGCCGACCGGGATGTAATAGCCCGCTTGGCCATCCACCGAGAGCGAGATGCCAACCAGATCGGCGGCCATCTGATCGGTGCTGGTCGTCTCGGTGTCGAAGGCGATCATCTCGGCGGCATTGAGCGTCTCAATCAGCGCGTCAAGCGCCGCCTGATCGCGGACGATGATCGTCTCAACCAGCTCCTCAATCGGCCTGGCAGGCGCGGCATCCGGCGCGAACAGCGTCAACTGCTCCGAGTCGGGACTCGTGACCAGCTTGTTCAACTGCCTGATGTGACCGTGGAACTCGAACTCGTTATAGAGCGCTTCA
>CAZZAO010000154.1:0-10810 GCA_964652205.1 uncultured Anaerolineaceae bacterium
CGATATGAGCTTTCTTGAAACTCCGATCAAATTTGATGCGTTTGCCCTGGGGGGAGGGGTCGCCTCCGTCGGGGCTGCCCGGCATTTCTTCCCGGTGGCCTGCCTTATATCCGCAGGCCGCCCGTTTACTTATCCACGCCGACGCCCATCAGCCCGCTGACGATCCAGCGCTGCGCCAGCGCGAAAAACACGATCAGCGGCAGGCTCATCAAGACCACGCTGGCGAAAACCAGATTCCAGCGAATCGACAGGTAGAAGCCGCTGACGAAGTTGAACAGGCCGAGCGTCATCGTCCGCTCGGCAGCCCTGCCGACGAAGAACGAGGCGTAAAAGAAGTCGTTCCAGGTGAACAGCAGCAGGATAAAGGCCGCCGTCACCAGAATCGGCCTGAGCAGAGGCAGGATGATGCGGAAAAAGATCGTCACCGGCCCCGCCCCGTCGATACGGGCTGCTTCTTCCAGTTCAATCGGGATCGTCTTGATGAAACCCGTAATCAGGAAGATGCCGAACGACATATAGACGCCGAGATAGAACAGGATTAACTCGACGCGCCCGCCAAACTGCTGAAAGTTCCGTAAAATCTGGATCGAGGCGATGATGGCTGGCGGAATCAGCACGCCGGAGATGCTCAGGTAATAGAGCAGTGAAATCCGCTTCGTCCGCCCGCGTCCGAAAATCCACGCCGCCATGCTGCCGAAGATGATAATCAGGACGACCGACGGCACGACGACCAGCAGCGTATTGATGAAGCCCGCGCCGAGCTTGCCATCATTGATGACCGCGCTGTAATTCTCGACCACGGCCCACTGGCGCGGCAGGCCCATCGACAGTTCGTTCGCTTCGCCGATGGGCTTGAGCGAATTGACGACCACAATCCAGAGCGGGATGAAGACCGCGAAAAAGGCAAACAGGATCAGGGCAATCGTGCGGATAATGCGCCAGGGATGATGACGTTTCCTCATAAAGTCACCTCGCGGCGGCGCAGAAAGACGATCAGCGGGATGGCGACGATCAGGACGACAACGAACAGCATCGCGCCAATCGCTGCCGAATAGGAGAACGCGCCGGTTCCAAATTCGCGCCAGACGGTCATATTCATCACTTCGGTCGCGCGACCGGGGCCGCCGCGCGTGGTCGCCAGCACCAGGTCGAAGATCGAGAGCGCGCCAATCAGCGTCAGCGTGATGTTGAAGGTGAACGCCGGGGCCAGCAGCGGCGCGCGGATGTAGCGGAAAATCTGGAAGGCATTCGCCCCTTCGACGCGCGCCGACTCGACTAGCTCATGCGGAATCGCCTTGAGGCCCGCCAGATAGACGAACATGTGAATGCCGCCGAATTTCCAGGCGTGAATGAAGGCGACGACGTACAGCGCCCAGTTGAGATCGCCGAACCAGCCGATCTTGATCGGCTCAAAGCCGAGCGGCACGACGACCGCGTTGAGCATCGAGTTGAAGGTTCCGGTCGGGTCGAAGTAGCTCCCAAACACGTAACCGGCGGCCAGCGTCGAAATTAGCACGGGGATGAAGAAAACCGAGCGGAGAAAAACGTTGATCGGCGTCGATTCTTCGAGGCCGAGCGCCAGCGCCAGCGCGACGATGTTCTCGACCACCATGACGACCACGGCATAGCGCAGCGTCACAAACAGCGACCCGGTCAGCTCGCCGGTCTTGGCGAGGTCGGCGAAGTTACGCAGGCCGACGAAGTTAATGGCCGACTTGTAGGTGCTCCAGTCGGTCAGCGACAGATAGAGGTTGATGATATTCGGCAGGACGTAGAAGGCCAGGATCAGCACCAGCGCGGGCAGCAGAAAGGCCAGCACGTACCACTGCCGCGGTGTCTGGGGCCGAACCCGGCCCCAGACACCTTCTTTGGCTTGCGTGGATGCAATCCCGCCTGTGTCCCCGGATACCGGCACAGGCTGTTCAGTCATTATTGAAACTCAGGGATTCCAATCGCGCGCGCGCTGCGCTCGTACTCATTCGCCATGTTCTGCATGACATCTTCAGCCGTCGCCTGCCCGGAAACCATCGCTGAGAGGTAAGTCTCGAACGCGCCGTAGCTGGCGATCAGCGTCTGCTGGAACTGCGGCGCGCCGTCCTTGAGGAACTGCTCGTTGGCGTGCTGAAGCACCAGCGGCACATCATCGGGCGCATCGAAGCCCTTGAGGATCGAGAACTGATGCGATTCCTTGAGGTAGGTGGCGTAGTCGTCGCCGGTGGCAAAGTTGATGAAGTCGAGGCCGAGCTTCTCGGTTTCCTCGTCAGTCTTGGGGACATAGACCGCGCCCGCGCCGACCGTCTGCCAGGAGACAACGTTCGAGTTGGTCGACAGGCCGAAGAAATCGACGTTCTTGTTGAGCGAGTCGATGCCGTAGGAGTCGATCATCGAGCCGACCATCCATGACCCCTGGAAAACCATCGCCGTCGTGCCTTCGATCAGCGCCTTCTGCTGATCCTCGAAGGTCGCCGTCAGGATGTCGCTGTTGTAGCAGCCCTGATCCTGAAGATCCTTTTCCTTCTGCACGCCCGCGACAAACGCCGGGTCGGTGAACTTGATTTCGTTCTTGTTCAGCTTGGCAATCAGATCATCCTTCACCAGATCGTCGTTCCACATCATGAACGGCAGCACCTGGAGCGGCCACTGCGAGCCGCCCGCCTGGAAGATCGGCGAGACGTCGGGAGCCTTGGCCTTGATCGTGTCGCACAGCTTGACCAGATCATCGTAGCTGTGAGGAATTTCCAGACCGTACTTCTCGAAGACCGGCTTGTTGTAGAACACGCCGTCAAGGTACGGATAGTTGAGCACTGAGGCGTAGATGTGGCCCTGGAAGTACGACGACTTCTCGAGGATGCCGGGGATCGTCTTTTCGATGAACGGCTGGCCGTCCAGCGGGACGAGCGTTTCCGGCGGGTTCAACTGGACGATCCAGTTGCCGATAGCGTGGAAGTAAAGCAGGTCGGGGCGATCCCCCGCCGCCCAGCGCGCCAGCACCGTCTGCTCGAACGGGTCGGCAATCGACTCGACATCAACGGTCACGCCAGCGGTCTTGCTCCAGCGATCCAACTGCGCGCGCTGCGCGTCGGTGAAGACCGCCGACACCCAGACGCTGTAAGTCTTGTCCTGGGCCACGCTGACGCCCGCGCCGACCACGGTCATGGTCAGCAGGGACAGCAAAGCGACGAACCACAATCTTTTCTTCATACAAAATGCTCCTGAAATATGGCTCACTTTGAGCACAAAACGAGTATTTCCTGCCCAATCTGGCTCCAGGCCAGACTGTAATAAAAATTACAGCGTCGGGCGGTAAAGATTATATACAATCTATCCAGAAAAATATTCCCTGTCAATTGATTCGCTCGTAGAATCTCCCCAATCTGGAACCAGGACTGCGAGGCTCAGTTGGTGGTAACGGCCTGATGGCTCAAGCCCGGTTTTCCCCTTTCATCTTGTTAAGCTTCATTGCTGCGCTGCCTCGCAAGCTTGCAGCGACCGACTGAGCATCGACTCTACCTGATTTGCTGTGAAATGAGCAAGCCGGGAACTCAAAACTCGCCACATTTGCCTTACAGTCGGGTCAGGTTATCGCCGTCCCTTCGGGCGCAAGCGCCGAGCGACCGGCAGCACCCTCACGGTCGTCGGTTGGCAAACACGCCGTCCTGTGCTATCTCTCTGTTGATAAAGAAACTCAGTCTATAGGCCTCTTTTGACAGGAGCTTTTCGTGAGCGACATCTCAACTTTACGCCCGATCCGCCTGACGACTGAATCGCTTGTGAACCCACTCGGAGTCGGCACGGCCACGCCGAAACTGAGCTGGCAGTTGCAGTCGTCCGAGCGCAACCAGCGGCAGACGTCGTATCAGCTTCGCGTCGCCTCGCGGCCTGAACTGCTGGACAGCGCGCCCGACCTGTGGGACAGCGGCATGGTTGTGTCGGGCAATTCGCTCCACATCCCCTATGCCGGAGCGCGGCTGGATTCTGGCGCGCGCGCTTACTGGAACGTGACCGTCCGGGACGCCGAGGGCAACGCTTCTGCTGCCAGCGAGACGGCGACGTTCAGCATCGGCCTGCTCGACGAGGACGACTGGCGCGCGCAGTGGATCATGCTCGACACGCCGCTCAGCGACCGGGGAATGCTGCCCTGTCCGTATCTCCGTCGCGGCTTCACCGTCAATCAGCCGCTCGCGCGGGCCACATTGACGATCACCGCGCGCGGCCTGTTCATCGCCAGCCTCAACGGCCAGCGCGTCGGCGACGCCTTCATGACTCCCGACTGGACGGACTACAGCAAACGCCTGCAATATGACACTTACGACGTGACTGAATTCGTCCAGTCGGGCGAAAACGCGCTCGGCGTGATCCTCGGCGAAGGCTGGCACAGCGGCTACATGGGCTTCCGTGGCAGGCGCTCGTGTTACGGCCAGCGTCCATCGCTGCTGGCGCAGTTGGCGCTCGACTATGCCGACGGCACCTCTGCCCTGCTCGTCACGGACACTCGCTGGAAAGGCACGACCGGCCCGCTGCTCTATTCCGATATGCTGATGGGGGAAGGCTACGATCAGCGGCTGGAACTGACGGGTTGGGATCAGCCGGGTTACGACGACCGCCACTGGGCGCAGACGACTGCCGAAGTTGCGCCGCCGCCGCGCCTCGAAGCGCGGACGACTCCGCCCGTCCGCGTCGTCGAAGAACTGCCCGCCATCCGCGTCGCGCAGCTTCAGCCGGACAAGACGATTTACGACCTGACGCAGAATATCGCCGGATTCGTGCGGCTGACTGTCAGCGGCGCGGCGGGAACCGAAGTCAACCTGCGGTACGGCGAGAAGCTCAACAACGACGGCACGCTCTACACCGACAACCTGCGTAAAGCGCTGGCGCTCGATACGGTCACGCTCAGAGGCGGCGCGCTGACGTGGCAGCCGAGCTTCACCAATCACGGCTTCCGCTACGTCGAGATCAGCGGCATCGAGCCAGCGGCGATCAGCGCGATTATGGGCTGTGTGATCCACTCCGACCTCGGCCAGAGCGGCAGCTTTGACAGCTCGAACGCGCTCATCAACCAGCTCTGGAGCACGATTCTGCGCGGGCAGCGCGGCAACTTCGTCAGCGTCCCGACCGACTGTCCGCAGCGCGACGAGCGGCTTGGCTGGGCAGGTGACGTGCTGGCCTTCGGCACGACCGCCTGTTTCAACATGAGCGCGCAGCCATTTTTCGCCCGCTGGCTGCAAAGCATGTCCGACGGCCAGTTCCCGTCCGGCGCCTATCCCGACGTCGCGCCCCGGCTGGTCGCTGACGCCGAAGGTTCGCCCGCCTGGGGCGACGCCGGCGTCATTACCACCTGGGTGCAGTACCAGTTCTACGGCGACCTGAGTCTGATCGAGCAGCGCTACGCCTCGATGGAGCGCTGGATGGCTTACCTCGCCGATTGCAGCGAGAACGACATCCGCGTGGTCGAGCATCAGAACAACCGCTACGGCGACTGGCTGTCGTATAACGCCTCGACGCCCGACGACGTGCTGGCGACGGCCTTCTGGGCCTGGGACGCCAGACTGATGGCAAACATGGCGCGGCTGATCGGCAGAGAGGCCGACGCCGCGACCTACAGCGCGCTGTTCGAGCGCCTCAAGGCGGCCTTTATCCGCGAATTCGTCAGCGTCGATGGCCGCGTCAAAGGTGAAACGCAGACCGTTTATCTGCTGGCGCTGCATGTCGATCTGCTGCCGCCGGAGCAGCGCGTCAAGGCGATTCAGCATCTGATTGACGATCTCGCCCAACGCGGCTATCACCTCTCGACCGGCTTCGTCGGCACGCCGCTGCTGCTGCCGGTGCTGGCGTCCATCGGCCATGCCGACGCCGCCTATCGACTGCTGACGCAGCGCACCATTCCGTCATGGGGCTACATGATCGAGCGCGGCGCGACGACCATCTGGGAGCGCTGGGACAGCATCAACGAGCAGAACGAAGTGGTTGACCCGCTGACGCCGACCTTCATCCACTGGAAGATGGGGGCGATTGCGGGCATGAACTCGTTCAATCACTACGGCCTCGGCTCGGTCGGCCAGTGGCTCTATCAGGGCATCGGCGGCATCAACAGCGACCCGCAGCACCCGGCCTTCGAGCGCATCATCATTCGCCCGCGTCCCGGCGGCGACCTGACCTGGGCCGACGTCCGCTACGACTCAATTCGCGGGCCGATTCGCTCGGCGTGGAAGCTCGACGGCGGCGCGCTGACGCTCGACGTCAGCCTGCCTGCCAACACGACGGCGGCGGTCTATGTACCGGCAGGCGGCGAAGCGACGGCGAACGGCCTGACGCCAGTCGGCAGCGAAGAGGGCTATGCCATTTTCGAGGTCGGGTCGGGGGACTATCAGTTCAGGTCGCAGCTCACGCCGAGCTAGCCGCTACCACGCCTCGACTGCCACGCCGAGATCGGTCAGGCGGTCGAAATCGCTGTCGCGCGTGACGACGATTAAGTTATGCTGGAGCGCGTGCGCCGCAATCCAGACGTCGTTGTCGCGGATTTTCTGGCCTCGGCGTCCCAGATGTGTGGCTAGAAAGCCATAATATTCAGCCGTGGCGTAATCGGTCACAAGCAATTCCTGAAGCGTAAGAAACTCACGCAGCAGCGTCAGGTTTCGGTGCTGACTCTGCGAATTCAAAATGCCGTACAGAAGCTCACCGGCAACGATAGAAGAAACAGAAAAGGCGACACCATTGAGATGTCGCCTGATAGCAACATCGCCATTGAAATAGGCCATGATGATATTGGTATCGAGTAGATAGCCGCGATCCAAAACGCCCTACCTGCTTTCAAGTCTGCGGTAAAGCTCGCGTATCTCTGCGTCCTGTTCTTCCCATTCTTTGAAGAGTCCGGGAACATGTTCAAATGGCCCTAGCTTCAGCAGTTCATCGCCTGAAATCAAATAGGGCGTTGGATCGCTTTTGGGTAAAGCGGCCAACATCGCTTTGATGTCAAGCTCGTCTTCTGCCACGTCCTTCGCTTCGGGCTTAGGCTGCTTTGAGCCGCGCTTCTCGATTCGAGTTTTCATGCCTGCACCGCCATTCACCCACTGGACACACCGTTCATTATAGCACCGAGTCCGACCATTTCTGGCCCCTGAACAGGCTTCATTTACAGCGCCTTGAGCCAGGCGACTTCATAAGGCATCAGCGCGAGGCTGACATCCCCATTCGGCGCTTCGTAATGACGCCTGTCAATCAAGTTGACCCATTCGCTCCCCGTGCCGGATGGGAAGCGCAGATCGAGGACGGCTCCGGTGACGTTGTGCAGCGCGATCAAGCGGGCCTGCCGGTCGCGTGACTGGCGCTCGACCGCAAAGACCGAGCGCGGCAGGTCGAGCACCGTCTGAAAGCCGAGCGGGTCGAAGGCCGCCTCATTCGCCCGGAGCGTCAGCAGCTCAACGTAGCGTGTGTAGACCTGCGCCCGCAGCGAGTCGGCGTCGCCAAGTTCCGCCAGCAGCGCGTCAGCATCGAGCTTTTCGCGGTTGATCGAGCGGAAACGCCCGGTCTGTTGCAGCCCGGCGTAGTCGTTGCGCGAGCCGACCAGGCTGTGAAAGTAAATTCCCGGCACGCCGAGAAAAGCCAGCATGATCGCCTGCGACACCATGAAGCGTGCGACGGCGAGATCAGGCCGCTCGACAGTCAGGCGCGGATCAGTGATGGCGTCGAAATAGGTGATATTCAGCTCATAGGGACTCTGGCTGCCATCGCTGTTGGTCTTGTAGGAGACGTTGCCGCCGCGCGCCTGCGTCAGCGTGACCAGCGCGGCGATCTCTTCGTCGCTGAGGATGCCCGTCACCGGGCGAATGCCGATGCCGTCGTGCGAGGCGGTGAAATTGAAGAAGGTCGTCCGGTCGCTGACGCGCTCGATGGTCGCCGCCCACTGCGCGAGCGCCGTCGCGTCGCCGCTGTGAAGCGTGTGCAGCACCAGCGGCGGCAGCGGGAACTGATAGACCATCTGCGCCTCATCATCACCGTGGCCGAAGTAGGAAATATTCTCACGGTGTGGGACGTTGGTTTCGGTGACGAGGATCGTGCGCGGCGCGGCCAGATCGAGCATCTCGCGCATCAGTTGAATCATCAGGTGCGTCTCTGGCAGATGGATACAGGCTGTGCCGATCTGTTTCCACAGAAAGCCGATAGCATCGAGCCGAATGAGCTGCGCGCCCTGCGCGACGTAGAATAACAGGATGCGAATCAGCTCAATCAGCACGTCAGGATTGGCGGCGTTCAGGTCAATCTGATCGTCGCTGAAGGTAGTCCATAGATACCGCTGACCGTCCGCCGTCTCGAACGGCGTCAGCAGCGGCAGCGCGCGAGGCCGCGTCACCAGCGAAACGTCGGTCGCCGGGTCGAGGGCGATGAAGTAATCGGCGTAACGAGGATCGCCCGCCAGATAGCCCTTAAACCACGCGCTCTGCGCCGAGATGTGATTGAACACCGCGTCGAACATCAAGCGGTAGCGCTGGCCGAGCGCCTGCACATCGGCCCACGTGCCGAGCGCCGGATCGACCTGTTGATAGTCGATCACTGAAAAGCCGTCGTCGGACGAGTAGGGGTAAAACGGGAGCAGATGGAGCGCGTCAATCGGCCCGGCGATCTGATCCAGCACCGTCCGCAGCGTTGCCAGCGGCGCTTCCCCTGCGCGCCGCACCTGATCGCCATAGCTAATCAGCACCGCGTCGCGTTCGGTCAGCGCCACGCCGCCCGCAGCATCGGAGCTTTGACCATCGAGCAGTGCCAGCAGACGATTCAGGATGTCGCTCGCGCGGTCATCGCCATAGAGCGCGGCCAAGCGCGCGCGCATGGCTTCAAGGATCGTTTGCCGCGTTTTCGCTGCCTCGGTCATCAGGATTCTCCCCGGCTCAGTCCGTCGAGCGCGGTCAGAACGCCCATGCCGCTCAGGGTCAGGGCCAGCATCGGGCAGCCGCGCGCCCTCAGTTTACAAACGGGTTCCATTCAGCGCCGTTGCTTCTCAGGAGATGCTCACCCACCTTGCGCCGGGCGGCTTCGCGCGGCTGCCGATGCTGGCGCTTAAGTCCGACTGACCATTCCGTTCTCGGCTGCCGCCTCAATACCGGCGCATCCTATTCTTCGTTATGATGAAAGCTGATGAAAGTATACCCTGGCTACCCGGCGGAAGTGACGATGTCCGTTCAGACCACGCAAGGCCCATCGCTGACGAATACGCGCCGCGTCGCCATTGTCCTGATCGCGCTGATGCTGGCGGTCAAGCTGCTGGCGCTGTTCACCGCCCCGGTCCATCAGGACGACAACTACTACCTGAACCTCGGCAAAACCTTTTTCGAGCGCGGCACGCTTTCATACCATATGTGGCGTCTGGACGACACCGGCATGATCGGCGGCGGCGGCACGGGCTACGGCGTCCTGCTGCTGATCGGCTGGTTTCGCGCCTTCGGCCTGTCCGACCTGAGCGGGCGATTGTTCTCCTTCACGGCGGGGCTGTTCGCGCTCGGCGTCCTGTTCATCACGGCGCGCCGCTGGCAGGGCGAGCGGACGGCGCTGTTCGCCACCGTGTTCGCCGCCGCATCCGGCTCATTTTTCATCAACTTCTACGCGCGCCTGGACGCGATTGCGACGCTGGCCTACACGCTGGTGCTGCTGCTCCACGTCAACGCCGTCCAGCAGCAGCGCGCCTGGCTGCATTTCGCGGTCGGCCTTGCCGTCATCGCGGCGGCGGAATTTCATACGTTGGCGCTGTGCTACGCGGTCGGCCTGAGCTTTTATTACCTTTACGCGGCTATCCGGCAGCTTCGCTCGCGCTCCGGCCTACCGCGCGACGCGCTGGCGTTTTTTGTCGGCGTGCTGCTGGCGGGCGGCCTCTATCTGGCGATTCACGTCCTGCCCAACGTCCAGCAGTATCTGCTCGTGCCGTCACACTGTCCGTTGTGCGCGCCCTTTGGCTCGCGTCGGGAAGCGATGCGGCTGATTGAATTCTTCGTCCATTTCCCGGTCGAGACGATCCTGTTCGCCCTTGCGCTGGTCGCCGCCTTTCGCCGCCGCTCGGACGCCAGCCGTCACTATGCCCTGATCGCCATCGGCGCGCTGGTCGGCCTGATGGCCTTCACCCCGTCGCCACAGGTCGAATACAGCGGGCATTTATGGCCGCTGATGGCTGTCGGCGTCGGCCTGCTGCTGGCACAGGGGATTCGGCGGGGCGACTTTTTCGCCCGTAACGGCAGCTTCATTCAACTGTGCGTCGTCGGGATACTGCTGATTCTGCACCTCGTCCGGCAGCCGTTTGTGCCAGTCACGCCGATCCGCGCCGACGTGCTGGCCTATCTGCGCGACCACGTAGCGACGGAAACCGTCGTCATGGGATCGGTTCAGACCTATTATCAACTGCTCGATTATCCCGAATTTATGTCGTATCACGACGACGAGCGCTATGGGCTGGCGCTGCGCGGTGAGGACTACCTGACCTACTGGCGGCGCGAGCAGCCGAAAGTCTTTGTCGGCGATCCCGGCGCTGACGCCGAACTCAGAGCCTACATGGCCGAGGAGCAGTTCGCGGAAGTGCTGCCGGGGTTATGGGTCGCTCCGGGCGTCGGAAGCGCAGGCTAGCAGCTCAAGCCTGTGGGAAAGTTGGCACTCTATCCGTAGGGCATAATGACCGCGCCCCGACAGACGACTCAGCCCTCTCTTTCTCCCCTCTCTGCTTGCGGAGAGGGGCCGGGGGTGAGGGCAGCGGGCATGATCCATCACGCCCCGACGGAAGACTCAGCCCTCTCTTTCTCCCCTCTCTGCTTGCGGAGAGGGGCCGGGGGTGAGG
>CAZZAO010000155.1:0-10758 GCA_964652205.1 uncultured Anaerolineaceae bacterium
TTGGCGTTTTCGGTCACCCTCTCGAGCCCATCTCCAACATGACCTTTTCTGACTTCAAACGGTTTGTCCACTTCAGGCGGAAGAGATTTAGCATTTTCTGAAGCCGTGCTATGCTCTGTCCTGTTGATTTGTGGACAAAGGTTCCTGATCCTCATGCAGTCCGGCGCAGCGCTCAACCGCTCGTACTTTAGCTCCTATTATTACTTTAGCGGCGACATAGAGTCGGGGCGGACGATGCGTGCTGGTGGGTGGCTGACGGAATAGGAAGCCGGAACCAATCGAGAGACAAAGGCGCAGAGCATCCGCTCCGCGCCTTTTTTTTGCGTCGCGTGCAGAAGCACGGGAAGGGTAAATGATGGCTTTGATGGTGCGAGGTGTCCGTGGGGCGACGACAGTGGCCGCGAATGACGCGGAACTCATGCTGATCGCCACGCGCGAGCTGCTGGAGGAGGTGATCGCTGTCAACGGCATTCGTGAAGACGATGTCGCCAGCGTGATCTTTACCACCACGCCTGATCTGAACGCCGTGTACCCGGCGCAGGCGGCAAGGCAGATTGGCTGGCAGAGCGTGGCGCTGATGGGCGCGCAGGAAATTCAGATTCCCGATGGCTTGCAGTTGTGCATCCGCATCCTGATCCACTGGAATACGGAAAAATCCCTGAACGATATCCAGCACGTTTACATGCACGGCGCGGAACGACTTCGCCCTGACCTGCTTTACCCAAAACATAAACTAGTCCTGAAGGAGAGTGATGAGCCATGATCGTGGTGATGAAGATGAGCGCAGCAAAGCAGGATATCGCAGACGTGATCGCCCGCATCCAGACCGATGGTTATCAGGCGCACGTCTCGGAAGGTGAGGAGCGCAGCGTTATCGGCGTGGTCGGCGAGAGTCCGACGCCGCTGCTCGAGGAGAACTACAGCAGCATGGAAGGCGTCGAGAAGGTCGTTCGCATCTCCGCGCCCTACAAGCTCGCCAGCCGTGAGTTCCACAGGTCAGATACGCTGGTCGGCCTGAATGGCTCGAAAGCCGGGGCGAGTAAGGTGCTGGTCATCGCCGGGCCATGCTCAGTCGAGGATCGCCAGCAGACTATCGACATTGCCTGTGCGGTCAGGGAAGCGGGCGCGACGGCCCTGCGCGGTGGCGCCTATAAGCCGCGCTCGTCACCGTACAGCTTTCAGGGCCACGGCGTCAAAGGTCTGGAATGGCTGGCTGAAGCCCGCGAAGTCACTGGCCTGCCGATTGTGACCGAGGTGATGGAACCGGGCCTGGTCGAAACCGTCGCGCGCTACGCCGACGTGCTCCAGATCGGCGCGCGTAACATGCAGAACTTTCCGCTGCTGCACGCCGTCGGCGAAAGTCAGAAGACCGTCCTGCTCAAGCGCGGGCTGGCGAACACGATGGAAGAACTGCTCATGTCCGCCGAGTACATCCTTTCGCACGGCAACAACAACGTCATGATCTGCGAGCGCGGCATCCGCACCTTCGAGAAGTACACCCGCAACACCTTCGACATCAACGCCATCCCGGTGCTCAAGGCGCGGACGCATCTGCCGGTCATCGCTGACCCAAGCCATGCCGTCGGCTACTCTGAGTTCGTCGAGCCGATTGCCCGCGCCGCCGTCGCAGCGGGCGCGGACGGCCTGATCGTCGAAGTTCATCCGACGCCGGAGAAGGCGATGTCGGACGGTCGCCAGAGCCTGACCTATAAGCAGTTCAACAGTCTAATGGCAAGCGTGCGTCGGATCGCCGAAGCAGTCGGGCGGACAGTCTAATGTCCGCCGGTGGCTTTAAGGCTCGTCATCTGGCAGTCGTGGGTCTGGGGCTGATGGGTGGCTCAATGGCGCTGGCGCTGCGCGGCGACTGCCAGCGGATTACCGGCGTCGATCCTGACCCGACCACGCGCGAATATGCTGTCCGGGCCGGAATCGTCGATGACGCGACCGACGATCTCAAGGCGGGCGTCAGTGAGGCGGACGCGGTGATTCTGGCTGCGCCCGTCCGCGCGATCCTGAGCATGGTCAGCAACCGCATCGGCTCGTACCTGCGCTCGAACACGCTGCTCATTGACATCGGCAGCACGAAAGAAGATATTTGTAACGCGATGGGGATGCTGCCGATTGGCGTTCAGGCCATCGGCGGCCACCCGATGACGGGCAAGGAAACCAGCGGCATCGAGGCCAGCGATGCCAGTCTCTATCAGGGAAGGCCGCTGGTGCTCTGCCCGACGCGGCGCACGACTCCAGCGACGCGGCTGCGCGCGCTGGCTTTCGCCGAGGCGCTCGGCGCAGTCGTCATCGAGATGGACGCGCATCGCCATGACCGCGTTGTGGCGGCCATCAGCCATGTGCCTTATCTTATCAGCGCGGCGCTGGTGGCGGCGGTGGCCGAAGAAGGCCGGAGCGATGACGCCGTCTGGAAGCTGGCGGCGGGCGGTTTCCGCGATATGTCGCGGCTGGCGGCGCAGGATGTCGTCATGATGGGCGACGCGCTCCACACCAACACGCAGGCTGTGGCGACGATCCTGGCACAGTTCCGAATGCAGCTCGCCATGATCGAGGCGATGCTGATTAACCGTGACAGCGCTAAACTGGCCGACCGTCTGAAACCGGTGCGCGAAGCGCGGATTGACTGGATGAAGCAGCGGGAACTCAAATCATGACCAGAGTGGCACAGGATTGTTTCGTCATCACTCCCGGCAATGCCCTCAGCGGCAGCGCCACTGTCCCCGGCGATAAATCGCTCTCACATCGCGCCGTTCTGTTCGGCGCGCTGGCCGAGGGGCCGACTCACATTCGCGGCTGGCTGGCAGCGGGCGACACGGAAGCCTCGCTGCGCGCGGTGCAGACGCTCGGCGTCCCGGTCGAGCGCCACAGCCAGAACGATCTGACGCTCCACGGCGGCGCGCTCCACAACCCGGAGCGTCCGCTTGACATGGTCAACGCCGGGACGGGCATCCGCCTGATCGCCGGGATCATGGCCGGACAGCCGTTCGCCAGCGTCCTCGATGGCAGCGAGCAGCTTCGCCGTCGTCCGATGAACCGCATTATCAATCCGCTGCGGCAGATGGGCGCGGACATCGAAGGCACGAACGACGGTCGAGCGCCGCTCACGATTCGCCCGGCGCGCCTGAAAGGGATTCGCTATCAGATGCCGGTGGCGTCGGCGCAGGTCAAGAGCGCCGTGCTGCTGGCGGCGCTGTTCGCCGACCGTCCGACGACGGTCGTCGAACCCGGCCCGGCCCGCGACCACACCGAGCGGATGCTGTCGGCGATGGGCGTCAACCTCGTCACCCAGGGGAACGAGGTCACGCTGACTCCCGGCAGCAGGCTCAAGGCCCAGGATTTCACCGTCCCGGCGGATATTTCGTCGGCGGCCTTCCTGATCGTCGCCGGGCTGATCGTCCCCGGCAGCGACATCACGCTGACCAACATCAACCTCAATGTGACGCGAACGGGGATTATCGACGCGCTGCTGTCGATGGGGGCGGATTTAACGACCACCGAAACCGGCCTTGAAGGGGGCGAGCCGGTCGGGACGATCCGCGTGCGTCACAGCGCGCTCAAGGCGACCGAAATCGGCGGCGAAACGGTTGTGCGCATGATCGACGAATTTCCGGTGTTGATGGTCGCGGCGCTGCTGGCCGAAGGCCGCACGACGGTCCGCGACGCTCAGGAGCTGCGCGTCAAGGAAACCGACCGCATCGCCGTCATGGCGGCAGAATTGAGCAAGTTAGGCGCGATCATCGCCGAGACGCCGGATGGCTTCGTCATCAATGGGCCGCAGAAACTGGCTGGCGCGCGCGTCGAAGGCCATGACGATCACCGTGTTTCGATGAGCCTGAGCGTCGCTGGTCTGGTGGCATCTGGCGAGACGACCGTCATGGACGCCGCCTGCGCAGGCGACTCGTTCCCCGGTTTCGCCGCAACGCTGGCGGGCCTCGGCGCGAATATCGCCGTCGATACGAATTGCGGTTAGCTCTCTCCCTCACTCAGGGCGAGGGAGGCAAGATGGGCGGTAGGGAGTGTCGGTCGGTTTCGATGTTAAATACGTTTCGAATAACGTGATTTGAAGTCCTTCTCCCGCCGGGAGAGAGACTTAGAGTGAGGGATGATTTGCTATGCCTGAATATCGCTGCGGAGTGATGGGCTGGCCGGTGGCGCACAGCGTCAGTCCGGCCATGCACAATGCGGCTTACGCGGCTCTCGGCCTGACGGACTGGCGCTACGAACTGCTGCCGATCATGTCGGATATCGTCAAGCTGGCGATCAAGGAGTTCCGCGATCATAACTTCGTCGGCCTCAACGTGACCGTGCCGTACAAGCAGGTCGTTGTCCCGTTCGTCCGCCCCGATGAGCGCTCGCAGTTGATTGGCGCGGTCAATACGATCACGCTGCGCGACCTGAGCGCGACTAATACCGACGTCGCCGGGCTGATGGACGATCTCGCCGCGCATGACATCGACGTGGCCGGTCAGCGCGTGATTCTGCTTGGCGCGGGCGGGGCGGCGCGGGCCGCGGCCTACGGGCTGGCGCAGGCAGGCGCGCGCGTCGTCGTCGTCAACCGAACGCCCGAAAAGGCCGAGGCGTTGATCGCTGACCTCAGGATTGAGGCTGAGTCGCTCTCGCTTCAGGCTGCCGTCCGCGATAAAGTGGCGCTGGTCGTCAACTCGACGTCAGCGGGAATGTCGCCCCATGTCGATCAATCGCCGTGGCCGGATGAGATTCCGTTCCCTGAGGGCGCGGCGCTCTATGACATGGTTTACCGTCCGCGCGAGACGAAGCTGATGCAGGCGGTCGCGGCGCGCGGCAATCGCGTCGTCGGCGGGTTGGGGATGCTGGTTCGGCAGGGCGCGGCGGCCTTCACGCTCTGGACGGGCCAGCCCGCGCCGGTCGATGTCATGTACGCCGCCGCCGAAGCGGCCTTAATGCCGTCAGCCCCGGCCTCTCTCTCAGAGTGAGGGGTGAAAGCGCCTCAAGAGGGATATTTTCAGATTCTCAAAACCTGAGTTTCGGATCACTTGCTTTTTCGCTAAATAGAGGCTTCACCCTCCTTCCATCGGGAGCGGGGCCGGGAGTGAGGGAAGATCATGCTGCGAATACTGACTGCCGGAGAAAGCCACGGGCCACTGCTGACGGCCATCATCGAGGGGCTGCCCGCCGGACTGCCGCTGACCGCCGAAGACATTGACGTTGAGCTTGAGCGCCGCCAGCAGGGCTATGGCTCTGGCGGGCGCATGAGCATCGAGAAAGACGCGGTACAGATCACGTCTGGCGTCATGGCCGGTGTGACGACCGGCGCGCCGATTGCCATGATTGTCGAGAACCGCGACTATCGAAGCTGGAGAGAGAAAGACATCGCGCCGATGGTGACGCCGCGCCCCGGTCACGCTGACCTGACCGGCGCGATCAAGTACGGCTATCATGATCTGCGCGTCGCCCTCGAACGCGCCAGCGCCCGCGAGACAACCATGCGCGTCGCGGTCGGCGCGATCCTCAAGCGGCTGCTGGCCGAGTTCGATATCATGATCGGCGGCTACGTCGTCCAGATCGGCAATGTCGGCGTCCACCTCAGCGCTAAATATGCGCTCGATGATCGAATTCTTAACGCCGAGGGCAACGACGTCCGCTGCCCCGACCCTGAAGGCGCGGAGCTAATGCACGCCGCCATCCGGCAGGCGAAGATTGACCGCGACACGCTCGGCGGCATCTTCGAGATCGTCGCTCTGAACGTGCCGCCGGGACTCGGCTCGCATGTCCACTATGACCGCCGGATCGACGGGCGGATCGTCGCCGCGATGGTCAGCATCCACGCTATGAAGGGCGCGGAAATCGGCCCCGCTTTTGAGAACGCGACTAAACATGGCTCCGAAGTCCATGACGAAATCGTGCTCGACGAGGATGGCAACCTGCGCCGCCGCACCAACCGCGCGGGCGGGACGGAAGGCGGCATCACGACCGGCGAGCCGATTATCGCCCGTGTCGCCATGAAGCCCATTTCGACCGTCATGAAATCGCTGAGTTCGGTCAATCTGGCGACCGGCCAGCCCGACCCGACGACCTACGAGCGCAGCGATACCTGCGCTGTCACTCGCGCCGTCCCGGTCGGCGAGGCGATGATGGCGATTGTGATTGCCGACGCGCTGCTCGAAAAGCTCGGCGGCGACAGCCTTGAAGAGATGCGCCCACGCTTCGAGTCACTGCGCCGCGCCCGACTCGAAGACCTGCCGATGGACAACGTCGAGTGGCGCTTCGGATACTAGGATAGGACTGAGGACTGAGGGCCGGGGACTGAGTAAAATCCCTTCTGTCCTGGCCCTTTCTTTCATCTTTCTCTCATCGCCCTGAGGGAGACGAAGTGGGATGGCCTCGTTCGCGCCGCGAAGCGGCCTCTCGACCCGCAGGGCGAACAGGCCATCACCAGGGGCCGGGAGTGAGGGTCTTATGTACCGTAACATCGTCCTGACCGGCTTTATGGGTTCCGGCAAATCGACCGTCGGGCGGCTGGTCGCGCAGAAGATCGGCTGGCCGTTCGTTGATGCGGATGACGAGATTGTTGCCCGTGCCGGAATGCCGATTCCGCAGATTTTTGAGCGTGACAGCGAGGCTGGATTCCGCAGGCTGGAGCGCGAGGTCTGTCAGGCGCTGGCCGAGCGTGAGCGCGTCGTGATTGCGACTGGCGGCGGGATGCTGGTTGACCCGGACAACCGCGCGACGATGCTGGCGTCCGGGCTGGTCGTCGCCCTGCGCATGACGCCGGACGACGTGTTAGCGCGCGTTGGCGACGATAACAATCGCCCGATGCTCAAGGCCGACTGGCGCGCCTTGATGATGCGACGTCAGGCGGCTTATGACTCGATTCCTGCTCAGATTGACACGCACGGCAGACGCCCTGACGACGTAGCACAGGAGATCATCACCTTATGGCAGAACCAGAGCGTCTCCACGTAACCGCGCCGGAAGGCGATTACGATATCCTGATCGAGCCGGGGCTGCTCGACCGGATTCCGGCGCGCGTGACCGGCGTTGGCTTCGGCGAGCGGATCATCGTGGCGACCAACACCACGCTCGCGCCGCTCTATGGCGAGCGTCTCGCGGCGACGCTGCCGAACGCAGCGGTCGTCACGATGCCCGATGGCGAGCAGTACAAGACGCTCGAAACCGTCGCGCAGTTATACGCCGATTTCGCGGCGGCGGGGCTGGATCGTGCCGGTACGGTGATCGCGCTCGGCGGCGGCGTGGTCGGCGATACTGTCGGCTTCGCGGCGGCGACTTATATGCGCGGCGTCCGGCTGATTCAGATGCCAACCACGCTGCTGTCGATGGTCGATTCGAGCGTCGGCGGCAAGGTCGGCGTCGATCTGCCGCAAGGCAAGAATCTGGTCGGCGCGTTCAAGCAGCCCGATGCTGTGCTGGTCGATCCGTCGGCGCTGACGACGCTGCCCGAACGTGAATGGCGCTGCGGAATGGCCGAAACCATCAAGCACGGCTTCCTCAATGACCCTGCGCTGCTCGAAATGGTTTCGCGTAGTCAATCGCCGAGACAGACGGATGAGACGGTTCAACTGGTTAAACGCGCCATTCAGGTCAAGATTCGCGTGGTCGAGGCCGACCCGTATGAGCATGGCGTCCGCGCTACCCTCAACCTCGGTCATACCTTCGGCCACGCCATCGAGCGCGTCTCGCATTACAGTTGGCTGCACGGCGAAGCGGTCGCGGTCGGTCTGGTCGCGGCGGCGCGGCTCTCGTATCGCATCGGCCTGTGCGATAGCCATCTGCCGTGGCAGGTCGAGCAGACGATCCGCGATGTCGGCCTGCCGACGCGCTTCGGCGATCTCGATCCACAGGCGATCTACGACGCGATGGCGACCGACAAGAAGTGGCAGTGGGGCAGGTCGCGCTTCATTCTGCTGCGCGCCATCGGCCAGCCGGAAATTGTCTCCGGCGTCGATCCTGCCGCCGTGCTGGAAGTCCTGGAGTCGCTCCAATAGCCGCCCTGATCGCGCAGCACAGTTCATTGCGAGCCTATTTGTCGAATGGTATAGTCGGCGGCGGTCGATCTTTCGCTGCGCCATGATATTCGGGGGGCCGCTGTGTTATTCCACATTGAGCAATCGCATACGCCGGAAAACTGCCCGCTGGGTCAGGGCGGCTCGCCGTCGCTGGTCGACCGCACCGCTGAAGGGGTCAAAGTGGTCGGTAGCTACGGCGCCTTCGCCGAACATCTTGTTTACTACATCGTCGAAGCCGACACGATGGACGCAGTCAACGCTTTCCTGAAACCCGGTATGAGGAAGTGCGTGGCGAAGGTGACGCCTGTCAACGACCACGCGATTCCGGTTTAATCCTCGGCTGGTAAAACACCTGACTCCCATACGGTGGGCCGTTGCGGTGAAGGTGAGGGCCGGAGCGGACAACCGATCATTTCCGAAGCGCCACCTCGATGCGACAGTCTCCTGCTTCAGCTACCTGTTCGGACGGAGATATTGAGAGAAAAATGACGGCGATCCTCTTACTGCATGGCCCTAACCTGAATCTGCTCGGCACGCGCCAGCCGGAAGTGTACGGTAAGACGACCATGGCGGACATCGACCGTCTGGCGACCGACTACGCCGCTCGGTATAACGTCGAAGTCCGTGCCGCGCAGTCGAACCACGAAGGTGGCCTGATCGACCTGTTGCAGGACGCGCGGACGTGGGCCGCCGGGGTCGTCATCAACGCCGGGGCGTATACCCACACCTCGTATGCCATCCGCGACTGCATCAGCTCGATTGCGCTGCCGGTCGTCGAGGTGCATCTGTCCAACATCCACGCCCGCGAAGCCTTCCGCCACGACTCGCTGATCGCCCCGGTCTGCGTCGGTCAGATCGCCGGGTTCGGCTGGCGCAGCTATCTGCTCGGCGTCGAGGCGCTGCTCGGCCACCTCAGCCTGCTGGATACCTAGACCGCTTTCACCCACCCATCGATTTCCGCCACTGACTGTAGCCTCTACAATTCGGATTTCCCTCTCTCTGCTTGCGGAGAGGGGCAGGGGTGAGGTCGATTGGTGCTGCTCCACAACAGATCGCTCCCGGTTTTTGGCAGATTCACAACACCAATGGGATGGCCGGTTCCTGTATACTCTGCATGAAACCTAATTCGCGCTGGTTGACTCAGGACAAAACAGGATGATGACCAAAGCCGACGTGCTGGCAGCGATTGAGGAACAGTCCGTGCGTTTTGTCGCGCTCTGGTTTACCGACATTACCGGGCTGGTGAAAAGCGTGACTGTCCCGGCCAAGCGCGTTGGCGAAGTCATCGACCACGGGATGCACTTCGACGGCTCATCGCTCGAAGGCTTCGCCCGCGTCGCCGAGAGCGACATGGTGCTGTTTCCTGACCTCAGCACCTTCACCGTGCTGCCGTGGGACACCCTCGAAGAACGCACCGCCCGGATGATCTGCGCCGTCCACACGCTGGAGTCCGAGCCATTCATCGGCGACCCGCGTACCGCGCTGGCGCGCGTCCTCAGGCAGGCCGCCGACCTCGGCTACAGCTATAAGACCGGCATGGAGCTGGAATTTTTTCTGTTCCGCACCGCGCAGGACGACGGCATGACCGCGCAGGCTCCCCACGATCAGGCCAGTTATTTCGACATGTCGAATGACTTCTCACAGAGCATCCGCCGCAAGATGATCGCCACGCTCGATCTGATGGGGATTGCGGTTGACTCGGCGCACCACGAGATCGGCTCCGGCCAGCATGAGCTTGACCTGAACTACGATGAAGCGCTCGTCTCTGCCGATAACCTGCTGACAGCGCGGATTGCCCTCAAGACGGTCGCGCAGCGCATTGGCCTGCACTGCACCTTCATGCCGCGCCCCTCGACCGACTTGCCCGGCTCCGGGATGCACACCCACCAGAGCTTGCACGCCCTCGACACCGGGGCCAATGCTTTCGTGGACAGCGATCACGAGTATGGCCTGTCCGAAGTAGCGCGTTATTTCCTCGCCGGGCAGTTATGCCACGCCCGCGCCATGTGCGCCGTCCTCGCGCCGCTGGTCAATTCGTATAAGCGGCTCGGCGTCAGCTTTGAAGCGCCGCTGTACGTCACCTGGGCGCACGTCAACCGGGCTGGCGCGGCGCTGATGCGCGTGCCGCACATCTCGCCCGGTCGGGAAGCTCACACCCGCGTCGAACTGCGCTGCCCCGATCCCAGCACCAATCCCTATCTGGCGACGGCGGTGATGCTGGCGGCGGGACTCGACGGCATCGAGCAGCGAATGCCGCTGCCGGACGCGGTCGAGGAGACGCTGCTGCGGCAGGATCGCTCGCGCCTGCGCCAGTTGGAAATCCTGCCGACCTCGCTGAGTGAAGCGCTCGACGCGCTCAGTCAGGACGACGTCATTCTGTCGGCGCTCGGCCCGTACATCAGCGACCGTTACATGGCCGCCAAGCGTCAGGAAATCGACGAGTACAATCGTCAGGTCACGCCGTGGGAGCTTGAGCGCTACATGTCGCGCTATTAGGCAGCGTTATTGCTCTTCCGTCGAGGCGTGATTTTTCATGCTCCATACGCGCCAACTTAAGCGGATAAGGCTGGAAAATTGCTGCCGGTTGTGGCCGTTTCCCCCTCTCCGCTTGCGGAGAGGGGGTCAGGGGGTGAGGTCGGATAGGCAGCACGATCCTTAAATTAACAGCAATGAGGCGCGACTTTTCATACCCCATACGCGCCAACTTAAGCGGATAAGGCTGGAAAATTGCTGCCGGTTGTGGCCG